>DATEVZ010000160.1:0-22169 GCA_035258265.1 Candidatus Acidiferrales bacterium | reverse complement strand
CCAGGACTGGCCAAGGGTGAAAAGCCCGCTCCCGCCTAGAGCAGAAGCGCAACAAGCATATTTACGAACCTCGTCTCGCAAGGGATGAGGTTCTTTTTTTTGGGACTAGGAAGTCCGCTCGAAGGCTATCCACGGAGCAATGCGCCGGTGGTGGCGCTACTAGATGTACGGAGCGGCGAAGGCGCATAGGCTTGCACGGTATCATCATGCAAACGGCCTTGCATTTGCTTGCTTTACGCCGGCCGGTGGCCCAAATCATTGCCAATCGCTGACTGACGCATCGGCGGCCTGCCGCCAAGCTTTAGCACGAAAAGGGCCCCCGGCGGCGCGACATTGCCGCTGCGGATGAGATGGCGAGCCCGAAAAGGCGTAAAATGGCGTTATGGCGAAGAACCCCCAAGACACATTCGAAGTGAATTGCCCGTGCTGCACTGCGAAACTGACGGTTGACCGTGAGCTCGGCGTGGTGCTCTCGCACGTGCCTCCGCCGAAGCCGCCCTCGTCCGTGGATCTGGACGACACCGCGAGCCTGCTGCGGCAGCAAGCGGAAGCCGTGGAAGCAAAATTCCGCGCCTCGGTGCAGGCGGAAAAGAGCAAGGAAGACGTGCTAGCGCGAAAATTCGCCGAAGGATTGAAGAAAGCCAAGGACGGCCCGGTCGAAAAACCTCTGCGCGATTTTGACCTCGATTAGATCCATTCCATGCGAGTGCGCCGCTTCCTCGACGAGCGCTGTGCGAATCCTCTTTTGCGCTGGCGATTGCCAGGCAGTGCCGCATTTGCCGCACTGATCGTCGCATTCTTCGCCTCGCTCCTGATTCCTGCTCTACACGCCCGACAAAAAGAAAAGCTGCCCCGGCCGCGCCGTCTGGACGAAGACATCACATTGCACCGCGATCCCGCGACCGGCGAGCTGAATCCCACCGCCGGCAGCGCAAGCGGCGCTGCTGGCAATGACGCGAACGCCACGCGTCCGATAGCGGTGGTCACACAGGTCGTTCCGGTCATGTGCAATGTTCTAGGCGCGGATGGCGCCGCTGTCCGGGGTTTGCAGCGCAAGGATTTCCGCGTGTTCGACGATGGCGTCGAGCAGCCAGTCACGTATTTCGATGCGTCCACCGAATCGGCCAGCGTAGCGCTGGTGCTGGACGCGAGCCCCAGCGTGCTGCGCGATTCCGAAGAAATGAAAAACGCGGCGCGCGCGCTGGTGGACGCGCTGTCGTCTTCGGATCAAACGGCCGTCGTGGATTTTTCCGCGCACACCTATTTACAGCTGCCGTTTTCGGGCGATGGGGGCCTGATCCGCAAAGCCGTGGCCCGCGTGGATGCTCGTTCACTGTTGGGTGACACCGGGGGCTCGAATATCTACGAAGCAGTCTTTCTCACAGCACGAGAGGTTTTTGCGGGCCGCACCGGCCGCAAGGCCATCGTGCTCCTCACCGATGGCCAGGACAGCCAGTTGGGACTGACGCTTGATCCCGTAACGGCCGGACCTCGCCTCGGATGGCCCGCCGACCGGCTCACCTTTGAGGATGTGGAGCGAACCCTCGCGACAGCCGACATTCAAGTCTTTGTAGTCTCGACGGAAAGCCGGCCCAAAATCATGACGCCCGATTGGGTCGTGTCCCACGCCTCGCAGACGCTGGTGACCCCGTCCCTGCGCGGCTCGGGCATTCCCGCATACACGCTGTATCTCGCGGAATTGGCGCGACGCTCCGGCGGTCAGCTGTACTTCTTGCGTGAGGCCGAGACGCTCGCCGACACTTTCCGGCAGATCGCGCTGAAGATTCGCGCCGAATACACGCTGGGATTTTCGCCCGCCGCCAATGCCAGCGCCTCGCCTCGCTCCGGATGGCACCAACTGCGCGTGGAGGTCATCGATCGCGGCGATCCCACAGTAGTCCATCGCAACTCGTATTACGTTCCCGCTGCGCGCTAGCGTGCGCTGGTCTCGCGACCCTCTGCTTCGCGCGGCACGTCCAGCGCTTAGGCTTTCACGCAAATCGTGATTCAATAGCGGGCGATGTTTCGTCGCCGAAAATTCAGGTTGCCGCTGCCTTCCCGTAGGCTGGTGCTGGGCGAACGAACGTTGATCATGGGCGTGCTGAACGTGACGCCCGACAGTTTCTCCGATGGCGGCTTGTTTCTTGATCCCGAAGCTGCTGTGGCGCGTGCAATCGCAATGGAAGCCGCCGGAGCCGACATCATCGATATAGGCGGCGAGTCCACGCGTCCCGGCTCAAGCGGCATTTCAGCCGATGAAGAACTGCGGCGCATTATTCCCGTGATCGAAGGACTTCGCGGCAAGATCGGAATCCCTATTTCCGTGGACACCAGCAAGTCAGAAGTGGCCGAAGCAGCCGCCGCTGCCGGCGCCGAGATTGTGAATGACGTGACCGCGCTGCGAAAGGATCTGCGGATCGCAGAGGTCGCGCGGCGCAGAAAGCTGCCGCTGACCCTGATGCACATGCGCGGTGAGCCGGCCACGATGCAGAAGAAGCCATTCGCGCGCGATGTGCTCCGAGACGTGACGCAAGGTTTGCGCCAAGCAGTTGCAACCGCGCGACAAGCCGGCGTGGCCAACTCGCAGATTATTCTCGATCCGGGAATCGGCTTCGGCAAAAGCTACGCGCAGAATTGCGAGTTGCTGGCGCGCCTGCCGGAACTTGCGCGGCTAGGCTTTCCGATTCTGGTGGGTACCTCGCGAAAGAGCTTCATCGGCGGAGCGCTCAAAAGCGCATCGCGAACTCCATCCGGAAACGAACGAATCTGGGGCACCGCAGCTACCGTGGCGGCCAGTATCCTGCAAGGAGCGCATATTGTGCGAGTGCATGACGTGGCGGAAATGGCCCAAGTGGCGCAAGTTTCCGACGCGATACTATCTCCGCAATTGCTGCGGCGGCAGCCAGGGAGAAACCGATAGAATTTCTCGGCCATTTTCGGCGGCTCACTTCCGTGCAGCGCAATACGTTCATCGCCTGCTTCCTCGGCTGGTCGCTGGACGCCTTCGATTTTTTCATACTGATATTTTGCGTCAGCGCAATCGCCTCGGATTTTCACGCGCAAGTCTCCACGGTTGCCGAGGCGATTTTTCTAACCTTGGCGATGCGTCCCGTAGGCGCGTTTCTGTTCGGGTTTATCGCCGATCGTTTCGGGCGGCGTCCGGCGCTGATGATAGACATCATCGCGTTTTCGGTTTTTGAGCTGGCCTCCGCGTTTGCTCCGTCCCTCCATGTTTTCCTGATCATGCGAGCCTGTTTCGGCATCGCCATGGGCGGCGAGTGGGGCGTGGGCGCGGCGCTGGCATTCGAAACATTGCCGAAGGAAAATCGCGGATTTTTTTCAGGGCTGCTGCAAGAGGGCTACGTGGTCGGATATCTGCTCGCCGCACTGGTGTACGGCACGCTGTTCTCCTACGTTGGCTGGCGCGGGATGTTCGTCGTCGGTGCGCTTCCGGCGTTTTTGGTGATTTACATTCGCACGAAGGTGGCGGAGTCTCCTGCCTGGCAGCAAAGCCGCGCAACGAAAAATCCGCTGCGTCGCAATCTCGGGAGGGACATCCTCAGATATCTGGGCAGTTTCCTGTTTCTTGTGCTGCTGATGTTTTCGTTCAATCTCTTCAGCCACGGCAGCCAGGATCTCTATCCCACTTTTCTACAGAAGAACCATGCTTTTTCTCCGCGATTAGTCGGCCTGATCGCCATCGTTTACAACATCGGTGCGCTTCTCGGCGGCATTTTCTTCGGCTCGTGGTCGGAGCGAATCGGCCGGCGCCGCGCGATCGTCATCGCCGCGCTCCTGGCGATACCGATGATTCCATTGTGGGCGTACTCACCCACCGCACCGCTGCTCGCGCTGGGCAGTTTTCTCATGCAATTCATGGTTCAGGGCGCGTGGGGAGTGGTTCCGGCGCACTTGAACGAGCTTTCGCCGCCCGCCGTCCGCGGCACTTTTCCCGGACTCGCCTATCAACTAGGCAATTTGCTCGCTTCACGAGCCACAGTGATTCAGGCAAAGCTAGTGGAACATCGTTTCGGCGGCAACTACGCCCCGGTGCTGGCGGGAACAATTCTCATCGTCGCGATTCTCGTGGCGGCGGTGGCCATGAGCGGAAAAGAAGCGAAGGGCGCTGAGTTTTTGGATACGGGTTAGTCACGGCTGGCGCACTGAAGTGCGCCGCTACGGGAGCTCGTGCATCGGGGGCGGCGACTTCCCCTACGATTGAGCTAGTTCTTGAGTTTGAAACGGCAGCCGCCGGAGGCGCTTCCCGGTGGCCGCGAAAATTGCATTCGCGACGGCGGGGGCGGTTGAAGGAACTCCCGGCTCTCCGATTCCGCCGGGAGCTTCATGGCTCGGTACAAGATGAACTTCGATTTTCGGCATGTCGGCGATGCGCAGCATCGGATAGGTATCGAAATTAGCTTGCTGCACTTGGCCATTCTCGATTGTGATTTCGTCGTATAGCGCCGAAGTAAGCCCGAAGACCACACCGCCTTCTACCTGCGCAGCGACCATATCCGGATTGATTACCTGTCCGCAATCCACGGCGACGACGACGCGATCCACGTGCAGAGTGCCGTCTTTCGCAACCGTCACTTCCGCGACGTGCGCCACGTAACTGCCAAAGCCATAGAGGCCAGCGATGCCGCGCCCCCGTCCCTGCGGCAAAGGCTTGCCCCACCCGGATTTTTCAGCCGCGAGATCGAGTACGGCAAGCAAGCGCTCGACGTTCACCGGCGCGTCACCTTCGTTGTCGGCCTCGCCGGAAGGTTTCTGCCTGCTCGCAATCAGTTGACGGCGCAATGCCAACGGATCCTTTTTTGTAGCCGCCGCGATTTCATCCATGAAACATTGCACTGCGAAGTGATTCCAGTTCATGTCCACCGCGCGCCAATACCCGCGCGGGACGGCAGTGTGCAGGAAACTTTGTTGCAACAGATAATTGGGGACCGTGCCGCCCGGAAGCCCTGGGCCGGCAATTTCGGTTCCGCCGGTATCGGGAAGTTCACCGCCCAGGAATGTGCTGTCGGTGGAAGGCGCGGCAATGTGATGGGACCAGGCGGTCACATTGTTCTGCGCGTCAATTCCGGCGCGTAGCTGATGACGGCTGATGGGACGATAATAATCGTGGCGAATATCGTCGTCGCGCGTCCAAATCACTTTCACGGGAGCGCCCGCTGCGCGCGAGATCAGCGCCGCCTCGACGCCGTAATCAATGCACAAGCGGCGTCCGAAGCCTCCGCCAATCAATGTGATGTGAATAGTGAGCGCGGACTGCGGAAAGCTCAAAACGCTGGCCAGCGCGGTCGCGAGCGCGTTTGGATTTTGCGTAGGCGCCCAGACTTCGCACTGGCCGTCGCGCACGGAAGCAGTGCAGTTCACCGGCTCCATGGTCATGTGCGCGAGAAAAGGCGTTTCGTATTCGGCTTCGACCGTTTTCGCAGCGCTCCCAATCGCGGCTTGGGGATCGCCAATCTTTTTCAACTCCTTGCCTGAGGTCTTCAGCAGTTCCGCGAGCTTGGCGCGTTGTTTTTCGGTGGATTCATCGGCGCCTGGTCCGCTGTCCCATTCGATGGTAAGCGCGCGCCGTCCGGCGATCGCCTGCCACGTGGAATCGGCCACCACGGCAACGCCACCCCACAGATAATGCTGGTGGCCGGAGTCTGGTTTGCGCTCTTCGCCGAAGAGCGGTGGCAATTCCACCGCGGGAACCTCAAAGACTTTTTTCACGCCGGGCACCGCCAGCGCTTTCGTTGCGTCGAATTTCTTCACCTTGCCGCCGAAGACCGTAGGCCGCGCGACGACGGCGCAGAGCATCCCAGGGACTTTGGTGTCGATGCCGTAATGTGCTTCGCCGATAACGATGTGCTGTCCGTCCACACGAGCGCGCTTGGTCCCGACGATGCGATAATCCTTCGAATCTTTCAGCGCAACATCTTTTGGCACGGGCAGTACCGCAGCCTTTGCTGCAAGAGCGCCGTAAGTTGATTCTTGTCCAGTCTTCTTGTGGACGACCATGTTGTTGCCTGTCGTAGAGCACTCGCCCTTCGGCACGTTCCAGGTTTGTGCGGCAGCGGTTAGCAACATGTCGCGGGCGGACGCGCCCGCCTTGCGCAGCGGGCCCCAAGTACTCCGAATGCTCATGCTGCCGCCGGTGGTCATGTCCCCATACTGGGGATCACAATCGCCCTGTCCGACCTCGACGCGCGACCAGTCAGCGTCGAGTTCTTCGGCAAGAATCATGGCGAGCGAGGTCCGCACGCCCTGCCCCATCTCCGAGCGCGTGATGACAAGACGAATCTGTCCGTTCGGATCGATGGTGATGAACGCGTTGGGCTCGCCCGCTGTGTCGTTGTCGGCAGTCGTAGCGCGAGCGAACGTAGGCCAATGGAAAGCAAGCAATAATCCGGCGCTCCCTGCAGCACTGGATTTCAGAAATTCACGGCGGGAAGAATTTGCCAGGGCGCGCATTGTCCTTGACGTGTTCATTGTGCGCCCCCACCAGCCGCCTGTTTAGCCGCGCTGGTCGCAGGCTTGCCCGTATCAGCCGCCCGATGCACGGCTTGGCGTATGCGTTGATACGTCCCGCAGCGGCAGATATGCCCGGCCAGCGCCTCGTCAATATCCGCATCGGTTGGTGCCGCATTTTTTGCGAGCAGCGCAGCAGTGGTCATAATCATTCCCACTTGGCAATAGCCGCACTGCGGCACCTGATCAGCCAGCCACGCCTGCTGCACGGGATGCTGGCCGTCGTGCGAAAGTCCTTCAATCGTGGTGATGTTTCCCCCGGCGATAGACGATATGCGGGTGATGCAGGAACGAGTGGCTTGGCCATCAATGTGCACCGTGCAGGCCCCGCAAAGTGCCTGGCCGCAGCCGAATTTTGTGCCGGTCAGCCCCAGCGTGTCGCGCAGCACCCAAAGCAACGGCGTATCGGGGGACACTTCCAGGGAATGTGGTTGGCCATTGACGGTAATCGAAATCGCGTCCATTTTTTTCTCCCGGGTTAACTTTTGCGTGAAACGAAACTCTACGTTTAGACTGCGCGAAATGCAATTCGTGTTTAGCGATTCGGCGGATCCGGCAGGCAGAAATTACAGTTTCGCGGGAGAGAGCCGAAAAGGGTAAAATCAGGTGGAAACGACAAACGTAAAGGAGCCATCATGAGCGCCACCACATCCGCAGCACCTTCTGCCGACGCCGTCAGCACCGTTAAAGAAAAAGCCAGGCTATTGAGTATTTATTCGATGATGGCCACAACTGCGGCGGGCTCCGGACATCCGACCTCGTGCATGTCCGCCGCCGAACTGGTCGCGGGCGTCTTCTTCCACGCGATGAAGTTCGACCCGAAAAACGCCAACTCGAATGCCGACGACCGCTTCGTGCTTTCCAAGGGCCATGCGGCGCCGGTGCTCTACGCCGCGCTGGCGGAGGCGGGCGTGTTCCCCGTTTCGCGCCTGATGACCCTGCGCCAATTTTCGAGCGAACTCGAAGGCCATCCGACGCCGCGCATCCATGGCGTGGACGCCGCAACCGGCTCACTCGGCCAAGGCCTTTCCATGGGCGCCGGCCTGGCAATCGGCGCAAAGATGGACAAAAGCCCGACGCGCGTCTACGTGCTGACGGGCGATGGCGAGCTGGCAGAAGGGCAGATCTGGGAAGCCGCCGCATTCGCCGCGCACTATAACCTCGACAACCTGACGGTCATCGCCGACATTAACCGCTTGGGTCAGAGCGAGCCGACGATGTACCAGCATGATATGGAGCGCTACCGCCTGAAATTCGAGTCCGAAGGCTTCGACACGCAGGTCATCGACGGGCACGACGTCGCAGCCGTGCTGGCCGCTCTCGATCGCGCGAAAGCGACCAAGGGCAAGCCGCAAGCAATCGTTGCGCGCACGATCAAAGGCCACGGGTTTAGCCTGGTTGCCGACAAACTGAACTGGCACGGCAAGCCATTTTCGAAAGAACAGCTCGCGGAGGCGATCAAGGAACGTGGCGGCGCACCGGTCGTTCCACCCGATCCCGGCAAGTCCTATGAGCGTACTCCCCTGCCGAAACCGCCGGATTTTCCCGCGCCTGCGGCACCCGACTATGCCGCCGATGCGAAAGTGGCGACGCGCGAAGCCTACGGTTTCGCATTGAAACGTGTGGGCGCGGTAAATAAGCAGGTGGTAGCGATCTCGGGCGACGTGAAAAATTCCACATTCTCGGAAGTATTCCAGGAAGCCGAGCCCGATCATTTTTGGCAGGGCTACATCGCGGAGCAGAATCTGGTCAGCCTCGCGGTGGGATTGCAGGCGCGCGGCAAAGTCCCCTTTGCCGATACCTTCGCGTGTTTCCTCTCGCGCGCATATGACAACGTCCGCATGGCCGCCATCAGCCGCGCGAACATCAATCTATGCGGCTCGCACTGCGGCGTATCCATCGGCGAGGATGGCCCCTCGCAAATGGCGCTGGAAGATCTGGCGATGTTCCGCGCAATCCACGGATCGGCCGTTTTCTATCCGGGCGACGCGGTCTCTACCGAACGCCTGGTGGATACCATGGCGCGGCGCCCAGGTATCAATTACCTGCGAACATCGCGGCCCAAGATGCCGATCCTGTATTCGAAGGACGAGAAATTCCCAGTTCCCGGCTTCAAGGTTTTGCGCAAGAGCGACCAAGACAAAGCAACCGTGATCGGCGCGGGCGTCACGCTGCACGAAGCGCTCAAAGCGGCCGACCAGCTGAAAGCCGCGGGCGTCGCGATTCGTGTGATCGACCTCTACTGTGTGAAGCCGCTGGACGGCAAAGCCCTCGCAGCCGAAATCGCCGCGACGGGTGGGCGTCTGGTGACCGCGGAAGATCACTGGCCGGAAGGAGGCTTGGGTGAAGCCGTGTTGCAAGCCCTGGCGCTCACGGGAGCTTCGCCCGCGAAGTACAAAATGATTGCAGTAACCCAGATGCCTCACTCGGGCAAGCCGGAGGAGCTGATTGAAGCGTTCGGAATCTCCGCGCGCCACATCGCCGAAGCAGTTAAGGCGATAGCCTAAACCGCAAAAGGCTTAAACAGGCTGGATGTTCCACGAGAAACGGAATCGAGGATAAATTGCCGGAAAAGCGGGTGATGGTTGGAATGCTGCCGGAAGTCGTTGTATTGGATCCCGGCGAGCAAGTGGAGTGGATTTCAAACGCCGGCAACCTCAAGATCGAATTTGATCCGCAACGCTGTCCCTTTTCCTCGAACATCTTCCAGGCCCCACCCGGCGTGCGCCTGGTGAGCGGACCCACGCGCTCGGGCCTCGCCGCGGGCTCCTTCAAATATCGCCTATCGCTGAACGACGTCGTCCTGGCCCACGGGGAAGTACTGCTTCGCGCGAAGTAACTCGCGGGTTAGTACAAAGCGCCCCCTCGCCGCGACGCCTCCGCTCCCCCGAACTCTGCTCACCTCTCGCGGGGCTTGCAACTTTGCGTTAGTCACTATAATGTTATGGCCACTATCGAAATAAATGCCGCGAGCCCCAAGCGGCGCACCAAGCGGGAGGGCAGGAATCATGCGCCGCGCCAAGAACGTTCTGAGAAGTGCGCCAGCAGCGTCTGAAGACGTCGACAACCAAGTACCCAAAACGCCGCCCGTCGCTCATGCTTCGAGAAAAGGCAACGTGACCGGCCTTCGCGAACGCAAGAAGGAGCGCCTGCGCCAGCAGATCGTTGAAACCGCCCTCCATCTTTTCCGCCAGCGCGGTTATGAGAAGACCCGCATAGACGACATCGTTCACGCCCTGGAAATCAGCCAACCCACATTTTTCCGCTATTTTCCGAGCAAGGATGCGGTACTGCGTGAAGTCGGACGCCGCGCCTTCGCGCGCCAAGCCGAGAGCCTGAAATCCGAACTGTCCTCGAAAGCCACCACCGAGCAGCGCCTGCGCCGGTTTTACGAAAGTCTGGGAAA
Source organism: Candidatus Acidiferrales bacterium (assembly GCA_035258265.1). Lineage (GTDB taxonomy): Bacteria > Acidobacteriota > Terriglobia > Acidiferrales > UBA7541 > Palsa-295. Next base: position 12,238 of record DATEVZ010000160.1, on the reverse strand, counting down.
CGTCACGGAAGTGGGCCGGCCTCTTTGGCAAGCCGTAATCCTCGCCGGTGCGATGGATCCTGTGCGCTCGCCAGAATTGCGAGGAGCGGAAGCCGCGACGGTGAGCCTCTTGCGCGAAATTATCGCGGAGGGCCAGAAAAACGGAGAGATCACCCGGGATTTTCCCGTCGTCCATCTCGCCGAATTCATGGAAGGCCTTTTCAACACCGTGGTCCGCCAGTGGGCCGTTGACCTCACCGGGCCTCACAAACTCACCGAGCGAGTGCACAACGCGGTTGAGTTTTTCCTGCGGGGCGCCCGGCCCTAGTCGAAACATTTCCAACACATGGCGAAGTCACCTCAGTCCGCGTCTGGTCCGCCGAGAGTAGGCTCAGACCCACAAAATTCATTGAGGAACATGCGATGAAAGCCGCGATCCTGCGCGAATTCAAAGAACCGCTCCGTATCGAAGAAGTCACTCAGCCGAAGCCCGCCGCGCACGAAGTGCTGGTCGAGGTGGAAGCCTGCGGTGTGTGCCATTCGGACTTGCATTTAGCGGATGGCGATTGGCCGCAACTGGTGCGCATCACTAAGAGACCGCTGATCCTCGGGCATGAAATTGCCGGTCGCGTAGCCGAGAAAGGCACAGCGGTCGAGGGCCTGAAAATCGGAGACCGTGTGGGCGTTCCGTGGTTGCACTGGTCGTGCGGCGAATGTGAGTTCTGCCGCGAAGGCAACGAGAATCTCTGCGTCAAACAACAAATTACCGGTGTAACCGTGGATGGCGGCTATGCGGAATTCGTCAAGGCACCTGCGAGTCACGCCACCAAAATCCCTGATGGTCTCTCCAGCGTGGAGGCGGCGCCTCTGTTCTGCGCCGGAGTCACAGTCTATCGCGCGCTGCATCAAGCCAAAATTCAGCCTGGGCAGCGCCTGGCGGTCTTCGGTGTTGGCGGACTCGGCCACTTGGCGGTGCAAATCTCTAAAGAAATGGGAGCGACGATTACAGCCGTCGATGTCTCCGACGAAAAACTGGCGTACGCGAAAAGCCTCGGCGCGTCGGCGACGTTGAATGCCACGAGCACGAATGTGGCAAAAGAACTGCGGCGCGCCGGCGGCGTACACGTCGCCATAGTGACCTCCGCCGCAAAAACGGCATATGACACAGCGTTTCCGTGCGTTCGGGCTACCGGAATGTTGCTCGCGGTCGGCCTGCCCTCAGAGTCCATCTGCTTCCCGCCAATTATGATGGCGGCCTCCGAAGTCCGCATCCAGGCATCATCGGTTGGCACACGCGAAGATCTGCGTGGCGTGCTGACCATGGCGGCGGCTGGAAAGCTTCGCTGCCAAGTAACCTCGCGCCCTCTCGCGCAAGCAAACCAAGTAATGACTGAACTGCGAAAAGGCTCCGTTTCCGGCCGCATCGTACTCACCCCGCGCTAAAGCATCCGCTCACGCCGGCGGCTTCAGCACGGTCATCCAAAATCCCGATGGCCCCCATCAGTTTTCGTATTGACGTTAGTAACTCTAATGTGATACCTACGCTCACAATTCGTGAGAAATGGGGTTGGGGTGACCCATGCATCGCCAAACCGCGAAGAGTTGTCCGCAAAGGGTGTCTCTCAAAGCGAGCTGCGTAACGCGGGAGGAGGAGCCATGAGAGGGATAATCTCATTCATAGCTATCTTGGTGGTGGCAGTGTGTTTGCTGGCGACTATTCCGGCGCTGTACGCCCAAGGTGTGGGCGACTCGGGAAGTCTGAGCGGGACAATCGCTGATCCCACGGGGGCCTTAATCCCCAAAGGCAGCGTGACGGCAGAGGACGTGGCCCACGGGGTGCGCGTCACAGTCGCCGTTGACGGCAATGGCCAGTATCGCTTCTCGAACCTGCCTCCGGGTACTTACGACGTCACCGCGCAGATAGCCGGATTCCAAACGCTCGTGCAGAAGGGCGTCGTTATCAACGTGGGACAGGCGGCCAATCTCGATTTCCACATGAAAGTGGCCACGTCAACCGCGCTGGTGGAAGTGTCGGCGGCACCGCCGGTAGTCGAAACAGAACGCGGGAGCCAGGCGAACACCATCACTCAAAATTACATTGAGAATCTGCCGATTGACCGCCGCGACTACCTCAATTTTACCCTGCTGCTCCCGGGCGTTTCCGATTCTACCCGGATAGCGGATGACCAGGATTTTCGTGTTAAGCAAACACCGCAGAGCGGACTTTCCTTCTATGGCAGCAACGGGCGGGGAAATAGCGTGACCGTTGATGGCGGCGAAACCCAGGACGACGCGGGCGGCGTGCGTCTCACCGTGAGCCAGGATGCAGCGCAGGAATTTCAGGTCAACCGCAGCAACTATGCCGCCGACCTGGGCGGAGCGACGGGCGCCTCCGTGAACATCGTCACGAAATCCGGCACGAACGACGTGCACGGGAGCGTTTATAGTTTTTTCCGCAATAGCGCGATGGATGCGCGCGACCCGTTCGCCTTCACCCAAGCGCTCGCCCCAGGAGCAATCTTTGATCCGGCTACACCCGATTCTCTGGGTTCGCCGATCAAGGACTCGCTGGCGCGCTATCAGTTCGGCGGCAACGTGGGTTTTCCTATCCACAAAGACAAGACGTTTGTCTTCCTTGCGTTCGAAGGGCTGCGCCAGAATTCGCAGAATGCCGTTCCGCTCCTGACCAATACGGATGTTTTCCGCCCGACGGCCGCTCAGAACACAATTTTCGGTGCGCTCGCCGCGCAGGGCGCTACGGTCGTGCCTTGTATCAATAAACCCGACGGTACGATAATGAGCTTGCCTGCGAACATCTGCGCAGGTGCGCTCCAGACCGCGCTCACGACCAGCCAGCTTACCGGCCTTACCCCTGGACAAAATGCCATCAACACCTATCTCGTCGATCAGCTGGAATCCAACGGCGGGCTCTTCAACTACAACACGCGCCAGTACCTGTTTTCCGGACGCCTCGATCATCACTTTAGTGAAGCGAACTCGATCAGTGTCAGTTACAGGTACGGACACGACTTGGAAGAGAATCCCGATGTACAATCTCTGACCGGCTTTTCTGCCGGCAGTACCATTCACAACTATGACAACAACCTTCAAGCCGCGTGGTACCACGTTTTCAGTCCGCGCACCGAAAACGAATTCCGGTTTCAATGGGATTACAACAGCTTCAACGTAATCCCCAACGAGCCCGCACAGGTGGGTTTGCAAATCGCCAGCTTCGCGAATAATCTGGGCACCAACATCTTCCTGCCAAATTTCACGATCCTTCGCCGCTACGAATTCGCGGACAACGTCACCCTGATACGCGGTACCCACACCATCAAATTTGGAGGCTCCGAACTACTTCGCGGCAATCACTCGGAATCCCACACCTTTTTGCCAGGCCGGTTTGTCTTTGGTCCGCTCCCGGGGGTTGCTCTGAGCCCCTGCCTGGCAAACCCCAATGGTGCGATCACCGCGAATCCGCTAACTGCGGGTTGCAATCTACCAGGCACATTAAGCCCTGCGGAGATCAATTCCCTGCAAGCAGCCTCCTTGGGAGCGCCGCAGGTTTATCAGCAGGGCTTCGGAAACCCTGACTATCCCGCCTATACCCGGCCGCTATCGGGCCTCTATTTGCAAGACTCGTGGAAAATTACCTCCAGTTTCACTTTGAACTACGGACTCCGCTATGAAATAGACTCGCAATATCGTCCATTGAATACCTACTATGGCGACATCGCCCCGCGTCTCTCCTTCGCCTGGGATCCCTTCAAAGATCACAAGACGGTGATCCGCGGCGGCTACGGGATTTTCTACGGGCCCGTTGATGCCCAAATTCCCCAAGTTGACTTGAGCCTCGGAGTCCTCAACAAAAATAGAAGCACCGTCGAAAACCAGCACAACAAGGCGCAAGTTCCCGATCAAGTCAACAACGCGGTCGGAACTTGCGGGCTGGGGGTCACGGCATTGGGTCCTGCGGGCGTCATAGTCCCTGGCACTGGCGCCAGTCCTTGCAACCGCTTCATTTCCATTTACGTGGATCCGCTCACAGCGGCTCCTCTTCCATTTCTACAAAACTCCGCAACGGTGTTTCAGACTCTATTCGCGGCGGGCCTGATTCAGTGTACGGCGCCCACGGCTGGTAACAACGCTTGCATTACGCCACAGTCTTTGGGCCCCATCGCGGCGGGAGGGGTTTTTCCTCAGCCACTAGGCTCCGGCATTTTTGTTCAAAGCACCGGCCAGCTTTCGCCGCTCACCGTTCTGTTCAGCAACCCGCCCAACTACAAGCCTCCTTACTCCCAACAGGCGTCTCTCGGAATCGAACGTGAGATCACCCCTGGGTTCTCGGTTTCCGTAAGCTTCATTTATTCCCACACGCTCCGGCTGCCGGTCGCGATTGATACGAACCTGCTGCCCTCAACGCCGATGAGCACTGTAACCCTCGCGAACGGGAAGACCGTTTCCTATCGGAATTGGAACCTCCAGGCAGCCACCGACCCGCTCGGCGGCACCGAAGGCCTGCCTTGCGCGCCGAATCCGTTCGCTTGCTTTGTGAATCCCCTGATTGTTCAAAACAACCAATACACTTCCGCGTCTTCGGGTCTGTACGAGGGCGGCATTCTGGAAGTCCACAAAAGGTTCAACAACAATTTTTCCTTCTTCGGAAATTACACCTACAGCAAAGCCTTCGACACGGGAACCGATTTCAACACCGACTTTGGCCCCCAAGACCCTACTCAATTGAGTTTGGATCGCGCTCTTTCAGAATTTGACGAACGGCACAAAGTCGTGCTCGCCGGAGTGATTAACAGCCCCTGGAAAAGCGCTATCTTGTCCGGCTTCCAACTCTCGCCGATTTTCCAGTACCACAGCGGCCATCCTTTCAATTTGCTGGCGGGCGGAGCCGTCAACGGAAACAACCACATTACCAACGAACGTCCCATTGGAGCCCCGCGCGACACCGGCCTCGGTCCAAACTACGTTGACTTCGACATGCGCTTGAGCTGGCAGCACAAACTGGGTGAGAAACTCAGTCTGCAACTCACTGCTGAAGGCTTCAACATCGCCAACCGCACGAATTATGCCAGCGTGAATAACGAGGTGAGTCCGCTGTTCGGCTTCGCCCCCGGGTTCACCACCTTCGACGTCCATGGAAGCAAGGCGCTCTCGCCCAGTACGCCCCTCGGGTTCACCTCAGCGCTGCCGAAACGCGAGATTCAGTTGGGCGTGAGAATGAATTTCTAAATTTGAGAGGCTGCTGTAGCGGTTCGAGATTTCGGGAATTGCCGGCTCTGTGCACGAAAGTTTGATCTGCTAATTGCATCGCTCGAGGATCCGCGACGCGACATTCGAAGTGAAAGGAGGGTTGATATGTGGCAACAGCTCAAAAATAGAGGGTTTCTCATCGTACTCATCGCGGTTCTGATTTTTTCCGTGGCGCAGACATCGCGCGCGCAAGCAAGCCCGACGACGAGTACAGGATTCCTGAGCGACGGTGCGACTTACCTGATGGAGGTTCCTTCCGACTGGAACGGAACCCTGTTTCTCTACAGCCACGGTTACGTCGTCCCGGGAAGCCCTAATCCTGCCACGGACGTAGGCGATCCGGCCACGCGTGCTTTTCTGCTCGCAAATGGATTCGCTCTCGCCGGCTCCTCTTACGCCACAACCGGCTGGGCGATTCACGAAGCGCTCGAAGATCAAATCGCGGTGCTCGACCTGTTCGATTCGATGTTCGGCCATCCGACCAGCACAATTGCGTGGGGACATTCCCTGGGCGGCATCATTACAGCGGGCCTGATTCAACGAAACCCGAAACGCTTTAGCGCCGCGCAACCCATGTGTGGAGTGCTATCGGGCGGAGTGGCCACCTGGAACACCGCGCTCGACGGCGCCTTCGCCTTCGCAACGCTCGTTGCGCCTGGGACCGGGTTGCAGCTCGTCAACATCACGAACCCCGACGCAAATCTGACGCTGGCCGAAGGAGTTCTGGCCGGCGCACAAGCGACGCCACAGGGCCGTGCGCGCATCGCACTCGCAGCAGCTTTAGGCGACCTCCCCGGCTGGTTCGTTCCCACTTCGCCCGAGCCGTCTCGGACTGATTTCGCAAGCCAGGAAGCAAATCAGTTTCTGTGGGATCAGCAAGTTGATTTTCCCTTCGTCTTTGCGTTCCGCGCCGAGCTCGAAGCCCGCGCCGGTGGAAATGTCTCATGGAACACTGGCGTGGACTACCGCAAGCAATTCGAAAAATCCATCAACCGCGACGAGGTATGGGCTCTCTATCAAACGGCCGGCCTCAGCCTGGAAGGCGACCTCGACGCGTTGAATGACGCGGCTCGGATAAAAGCGGATCCCAGCGCCGTTGATTACCTAAAACAGAATATTATCTTCAATGGCCAAATTGACATACCAGTTTTGACCATGCACACCAAGGGCGACGGCCTGGTCGTCGTCGAAAACGAGTCGGCGTACAAAGATGTCGTTGACCGTGTGGACGATAACCGTCGATTGCTGCGTCAAACCTTCGTTGATCGCGCGGGGCACTGTGCCTTCACTCCCGCCGAAACGATCGCCGCGGTTGAAACGCTTCTGGAGCGCTTGGAAACCGGCCACTGGCCCAGTATTGACGCGACCCCGCTGAACAGCGAAGCCGCCCTGCTCGGGCCAGCTTTCAACATCTTTAGCGTGAACGGCATGATCGTTCCGGTCTCGCCCGCTTTCATCGATTTTACTCCGGCTCCCTATCTGCGCCCCTTTGACGCGTTCACACACCCATGCGGTTCTCGTGGTAGGGACGGCGACCACGATTGCCGCGACGATGACTCTGCGTTCCTTCAAACGCAGTGAGCGGTTACACCGCGGACGGTTCCGGAAGCCACGCATGGCGTGACTTGCGCAAAAAGCTCGGTGGCTGAACGAGGGTGCGCTTGGCGACGGCAAGTAGCGTTAGTAGCTAACATATGATATACACTTGCATATTATTGGAAGTGAGGAATCGTCGGGCGCCGTGGCTCGCGACCTAAGGGGCATGCACCTGTTCGATCTCAAAGGCCGCGTCGCCATCGTCACCGGTGGTTCGGTTGGCCTTGGCCGTCAAATGGCCGAAGGTCTCGCGGAAATGGGCGCGGATTTGGTTCTTTGCGCGCGCAAGAAGGAGCGCTGCGTCGAAGCCGCCGAGGAATTGCAAAAACTCGGCGTGCAAGTTCTTGCGCTCGGCTGCGACGTCAAAGATCCCGCGAGCATCCAGGCGGTTGCTGATGCCGCCATGAAACAGTTCGGCCGCCTCGACATTTTGATCAATAACGCCGGAACTTCCTGGGGCGCGCCGGTGGAAGCAATGACGCTCGAGCAGTGGAACAAAGTCATAGAAACGAACCTCACCGGAACGTTTCTGTTTTCGCAAGCCGCAGGCAAGATCATGATTTCGCAGCGCAGCGGAAAAATCATCAATATCGCCTCCATAGCCGGACTGCGCGGCTCGCCGCCCAAGTTTTCCGCTATCGGCTACAGCGCCAGCAAAGGCGGCGTAATCGCTTTCACTAGGGACCTTGCTTGTAAATGGGGTATGCACAATATTCAAGTCAATGCGATTGCGCCCGGCTGGTTTCCCACGGACATGTCTGCAAAGGTGATCGAGCGGAATAAAGAATCGTTTCTCGCGACGATACCCTTGGGTCGCTTTGGCGGGTCGAACGATTTGAAAGGCGCCGCGATTTTTCTGGCTTCCGGCGCCTCCGATTTTGTGACTGGGCACACTCTCGTAGTTGATGGAGGTCAGTCGGCCTGATTCATCTTTTTATCCGGCGACGCACGCCATGAACATCCCACTCACACCTCTGCGCTTTCTTCGTTACGCGGAACAGCAGTACCCGCACCGAACCGCGGTCGTCTGCAACCACGAAAGTTTTACGTACGCGCAATTTGCCGAACGCGCCCGGCGTCTCGCGGGAGCGTTGCGCCAGGCTGGCGTGCGCCCCGGCGATCGCGTCGCCTTCCTCAGCGCCAATTGCCACCGCTTGCTGGAAGCGTATTACGGTGTTCTGGAAGCGGGAGCGATTCTGCTGCCGTTGAATATCCGGCTCACGGCGAACGAACTGGGCTACGTCCTGAACGATGCCGAGGCCACAATTCTTTTCGTCGAGAAGCAGCTTCTCAGCTTGGCCGAATCCTTTCGCAAGGATGTTCCTTCGATAAAAATGTTTTGCCAACTGGACGGCGCTCCTAGCGCGCCGTGGCTCGCGCCCCGGAACTACGATGCTCTGCTTGCCGCCGCCACACCGTATCGCGCCGACATCGCGTCCATCGACGAAAACTCCCTGGCCGAGCTTTTCTACACCAGCGGTACAAGCGCGAATCCCAAAGGTGTGATGCTCACGCACAGGAACGTGTATCTTCACGCGCTGCACGTGTGTCTGGGATTACATACGGAAAAAAGCGAGGTGGAGCTGCACACCATTCCTCTTTTTCACGCCAACGGCTGGGGCGTCGCGCATTTCCTGACGTTGCTCGGCGGCAAGCACGTGATGATCCAGCGTTTCGATACCCAGGAGGTTTTCCGCCTCATCGAGAAGGAAGGAGTCAATACTTTAAGCCTCGTTCCAATCATGGCTACAGCGCTGGTGAATTGTCCCCAGCGCCCGAATTACAATTTGAGCAGCCTGCGCCGCATCATCATCGGCGGCGCAGCCTCCTCGCCGACTCTGATTCGCGAAGTCCACGAGAAACTCGGCTGCGAATGTTACTCCGGTTACGGTTTGACGGAAACCTCGCCGACTCTTTCGGTTTCTCCCATGAAACCCGGGATGGACTGGCAAGGAGAGCAGTTCTACGCCGGCCAGGCGATGACCGGCTTTGCGATTCCCGGCGTCGAATTGCGTGTCGTGGACCCGGACGATCGCGACGTTCCGCGTGACGGCCAGTCCATCGGCGAAATCGTGGCGCGTGGTGACGGCGTGACGGAAGGCTATTGGCGGCAGCCGGAAGCTTCCGCCGACGCCCTGCGCGGCGGCTGGTTCCACACCGGAGACATGGCCACGCTCAACGAGGACGGCTACCTCCTGATCGTCGATCGCAAAAAAGACATCATCGTGAGCGGCGGCGAAAATATTTCTTCCCTCGAACTTGAGAAAGCTATTCTCGCCCATCCCGCCGTGCTGGAAGTTGCGGTGATTCCCGTTCCCGACGAAAAGTGGGGCGAGGTCCCTCGGGCCTTGGTGGTTTTGAAGCCGAACGCCACCACGACGGAATCCGAACTCATCGAATTCTGCCGCTCGCGATTGGCCCATTACAAATGTCCGCGTGCCGCCGAATTCGTTGACACTTTGCCCAAAACCGGCACCGGAAAAATCCTCAAAAAAGACCTCCGAAAAAAATATTGGCAGGGCAGGGAAACCATGCGCCCAAGTTTTGCCGCCGCGGGGCCCAAGCCGAAACCAGGCGCTTGAGCGCGCATGTTCGCAGGGATTTGTGTCGGAGCTAACGAAAAACGTCGGATGCAGACCGCATTCCGGCGATGTTAGGGAGTCTGGCTAATGGATCTGAATCTAACCGACGACGAGTTAGCGTTTCGCGATGAGCTTCGCGCGTGGCTCGCTTCCAATCTCCCGAAGGATTGGGCCGAGTGGCGCGAAAAGCCGATCGAGGAATCGTTTCCCTATCTGCGCGCCTGGCAACGAAAGCTCCAGGAAGGACGCTGGGCCGCGGTTTCCTGGCCCAAGGAATACGAAGGCCGCAGCGCAACCCTGATGCAGCAAGCCATATTCTGGGAGGAGATGGCACGAGTCGAAGCCCCACCGATGGCCAACTCGCTCGGCTTGGGACTGATCGGGCCCACTATCATTGCCTTCGGAACGGAAGCGCAAAAAAAGCGTTACATCCCGAAAATTCTGAGTGCGGAAGAAATCTGGTGTCAGGGCTTCTCCGAGCCGAACGCCGGCTCCGATCTCGCCGGCCTGCAAACCGAAGCCGTCCTCAATGGCGATCACTACATCGTGAATGGACAAAAAGTCTGGACCAGCTACGGTTGGGTTGGCGATTGGTGCGAACTCGTCGTGCGTACCGATCCCATTGTGCCCAAGCACAAGGGTCTTACCGTGCTCCTGGTCGATATGAAATCGCCCGGCGTCGAAGTCCGTCCTCTCCGCCAGATGACCGGCGAATCGGAATTCAATGAATTATTCTTCCGCGATGTTCGGGTACCGGCTGCAAATGTTCTGGGTAAAGTGAATGACGGATGGAACGTAGCCATGAGCACTCTGATGTACGAGCGCGGCTCCTACGGCGCTCGCCTGCATCTCATTTTCAAGCGTTACATCACCCGGCTCATCGAACTCGCGCGCAGTACCCAGCGCAATGGCAAGTCGGCCGCCGAGGATCCCATCATCCGCCAGAAATTAGCGCAGTGCAGCGCGGAAATTGAAATCATGCGTTTCAACCAGATGCGCGCCTTCAGCCGGATCAGCGCCACCGGAGTCCCCGGTCCCGAAGGCTCGATCCAGAAAATTTTCTGGAGCGAGCTCAACCAGCGCCTCCAGCAAATCGCGCAAGAGATCCTCGGACCGTACGGGCAATTGCTCTGTGACGATCCGCGCGCGATAGACAAAGGGTTGTGGTCTTACGCCTACCTGCGCACCCGCGGAAATACGATCGAGGCCGGCACCTCCGAAGTGCAACGAAACATCATCGGGCACTTCGTTCTCGGCCTTCCTAGAAGCTACTAAGGGGACACACCATGCAATTCGGTTTGAGTGAAAGCCAGGAATTTCTGAAGGACAGCGCGCGCAAGTTTTTCGCCGGTGAATGTCCCAGCGCGGAAGTGCGCAGGCTGATAGATACCGGCACCGCATATGACGCGAACCTATGGTCCAAACTGACCGACCAGGGTTACACCGGCATCATTTATCCGGAAGCGTACGGCGGAGTCGGCCTCGGTAAAGTGGAACTCATGCTACTGATGGAAGAAGCCGGCCGCGCGTTGTTGCCCGGCCCATTTTTTTCAACCGTCGTTCTGGCCGGATCTGTCCTGGACGCCGTAGGAACGCCCGCGCACAAAAGTAAATACCTTGCACCCATCTGCCACGGAAAAGCTCGCTCCACTGTCGCAATTCCAGAAGCCGGCGGAAGCTGGAACCCGGAAGATATGCGACTGAGTGTCACAAACGGAAAACTTACGGGAGAAAAATCTTTTGTCCCGGATGCCGCCGTCGCCGACTTCATCATCGTGGTTGCGCGAAATGGCGTGTTCGTCGTCGATCCCAAAGCCCCTGGCGTGAAAATATCTCCAATGTCCGGCATGGATCTCACCCGCAAACTCTACGTCGTTGAATTCAGCAACGCTCCAGCGGAACCACTAGGCGATACGACCGGCCTCCCTCGCGCGCTTGATATTGCCACCGCCGCTCTCGCGGCAGAATTGGTCGGCGGCATGCAAAGGACGCTCGACATTACCGTCGAATACGCCAAAACGCGCAAGCAATTCGGCAAGCCCATCGGTATGTTTCAAGCGGTCCAGCATCAGTGCGCGGATATGTATCTGGAAACTGAAAGTGCCCGCTCCGCCGTCTACTATGCCGGCTGGGCGCTGGAAGAAAATTCGCCGGACGCAGCCACCGCCGTTTCCATCGCCAAAATGTACGCGAGCGACGCCGCCCGCACCGTGGGCAATCGCGGCATTCAGATTCACGGCGGCATGGGTTTCACTTGGGAAAACGATATTCACCTTTACTATCGGAGAGCGAAAGCGTCGGAAACAGCTTTTGGCGACGCCACTTTTCATCGCGAGCGCATTGCCTCGATGGTGATTGACGCTGCCGGATGCGTTTCTGCGAAGTCCGCGTAAAATTCTAGCGAAACGAAAGAGCCCACTGATGACCGATCTGGCGCAACTCACAAAAGACAACGGCATCGCCGTAATCACCATCAATAATCCTCCGGTGAACGCGCTAAGCCCCGGCGTCCCCGAAGGCATCGCACGCGCAATCGAAGAAATCAATAACGATGAGGCCGTGCAAGCCTGTGTTCTCATCGGCGGCGGACGCACGTTCGTCTCCGGCGCCGACATCAGGGAATTCGGCAAAATGAGATCGGGCGGAGCGCGCGACACGATGAACTTTCCGGATCTTCTAACGCGCATCGAAAACTGCCGCAAGCCCGTGGTGATGGCCATTCACGGAAACGCGCTCGGCGGCGGCCTGGAGCTCGCGATGGCGGGTCACTACCGCGTGGCGCTCGTGGGCGCGCAAGTGGGCCAGCCGGAAGTGAA
>DATEVZ010000159.1:0-6282 GCA_035258265.1 Candidatus Acidiferrales bacterium | reverse complement strand
CCTGTTGCTGCGGCCGACGGTTTTTTCGGCGACGAGCCCCGGCGTAGAAATACCGTTACTTCGATTCGTTCTTTCGGATCTGCCGGTCCCACTTCGCGGGCGCCGGGCATGGCGACGCGCTCACTGCCCTGCAATACGACGCGTTTTTCTTGTGCTGGCATGATGCCTCCGGTAATGGCATTTGAGCGGATGCTACCTGGCATCCGTAGTGAAAAAGCACGCAGGCTGGGGTTGTAGCGGCGCGCTTCAGTGCGTCGTTGAACGCCTGCCACGGCGCGATGGCGGTCAACTTGGCAGGTCGCAGCCTTCTGGCGTTTCAAGCTTTTCGGCAAGCTGCGGCTTTAATCTCGACCCCTTGATATAAAAGCTTTGGCGCGTTCTCGCATTCGAGAGACGCAAGGCCCGTAAAAGTATAAACTCGTGTTGGATTGGATTGCCACTGCGTGCATTGATTTCCGCAGAGCCTGCCGAACCGGATGTTTCGCATTGCTAGGACTGCGTTTTCATGATCAAGCGCCTGTTTTTACATTACATCGCGGAGGAAGCGCGCCCCATGATCCGGCTGGCGCTGCCGCTGGTCCTTGCGGAGCTGGGATGGATGACCATGGCCATCGTGGACACGATGATGGTCGGGCGCCAGGCTGATAGCGCAGTGGCGATCGGAGCTGTTAGCCTGGGCAGCATACTTTTTAATTCCGCCGCCATCTTCGGTACGGGCTTGATGCTCGGACTGGACACGCTGGTTTCCCATTCCTACGGCGCGGGCGACGTGGAGGATTGCCACCGCTCGCTGGTAAATGGCGTGTATCTGAGTTTGGCTATCACGCCGGTGCTGATGGGCGTGATTCGATTGTTCGAGCCGCTTTTGCGCTCGCTGGATATCCAGGCGTCCGTGTTGAACCAGGCGATTCCTTATTTGCGCACGCTCAATTGGGGAACTTTGCCTCTGTTGCTGTATTTCGTTTTTCGGCGGTATCTGCAAGGGATGAATCTGGCGAAGCCGGTGATGTTTGCATTGGTGTCGGCGAACCTGGTGAACCTGGCGGGAAATTGGGCGTTAGTTTACGGGCATTTGGGTTTTCGGCCGATGGGCACGGTGGGGTCGGGCTGGTCCACGTGCTTCGCGCGGACTTACATGATGGCGGTGCTGCTGGCCTACGCGCTCTACTACGATCACCGCAACAAAACGGGTTTGCGCAACGCTGCGCGCTTGCCGAATATGCCACGCGTTTGGCGGCTGGTGTATTTAGGTCTGCCGGCTGCGACGCAATTTGGGCTGGAGGTAGGCGTCTTCGCGGTGGCGACGGCGCTGATCGGCAGGCTGGGCGCGGTGGCGCTAGCGAGTCACCAGGTGGCGCTGAACACTGCTAGCTTCACGTACATGGTGCCGCTGGGCATCAGCGCGGCGGCGGCGGTGCGCGTGGGCCAGGCGTTGGGACGGCAGGACGCGCACGCGGCGAGCCGCGCGGGTTGGACCGCGATGCTGCTGGGAACGGGCTTCATGGGCTGCATGGCCGTTGCGTTTCTGGTTGTGCCGCGCGCGATCGTGCGTATCTACACGGCTGACCCGGCGCTGATCCCGCCTGCCAGCGCGCTGCTTTTCGTCGCAGCGTTCTTTCAGCTTTTTGATGGTATGCAAACGGTGGCGACCGGGGCTTTGCGCGGCGCGGGCGATACGCGCACGCCGATGTTGTGCCATTTGTGCTTCTACTGGCTTGTTGGGTTGCCGCTGGGGGCTTATCTCTGTTTTCGCATGGGCTTCGGCGCGCCTGGAATGTGGGCTGGACTGAGCGTGGCACTGATTTTGATCGGCAGTGCACTGCTTTATTTCTGGCGGCGCAAGGAAAGGTCGTTTGCGGCTGGGTATTTGCCGGCGCTGGAGATCGCAACCGCAACACAGATGAACGCAGATGAACGCAGATAAAGGCGAATTGAAAACAGCAAAGGCTAGAAAACACATTCTCCAGCTCGTGGCGGCGGCTGCGTTACAATCTTGCGTATCGAAGCTGGCGGTTGCACGTGGGACTTGAATGACTAAATCGCCCAACCCTTTCATGGCTCGCGCTATTGCGCTGTCGCTGGAGAATGTTCGAACCGGCGCGGGCGGTCCCTTTGCCGCTGTGGTGGTGAAAGACGGCGAGATCATTGCGGAAGGCGCGAACGCGGTGACCACCACGAACGATCCCACCGCGCACGCAGAAGTGGTTGCCATCCGCGAAGCGTGCCGGAAATTGAACAGCTTCGATTTGCAGGGTTGCGAGATTTATACGAGCTGCGAGCCGTGCCCGATGTGCCTGGGGGCGATTTACTGGGCGCGGCCAGCGCGTGTCTATTTCGCGAATTCAGCGGCGGACGCGGCGCAGGCCGGCTTCGACGACGCCTTTATCTACCAGGAAATAGGCCGGCCGCATCCCGAGCGTGCGATTCCCATGATTCAACTCGCGCAGGACGGAGCGTTGGCCGCATTTCGCGTGTGGCAGGAGAAAGAAGATAGAATCCGCTACTAAGGCGGTTTGCGGTGGAGACGCACAGCATTGGAAAATCGGTGCCTCGCAAGGAAGGGCGCGAAAAAGTCACCGGGTGTGCCCGCTACGTTGACGATCTGACTTTTCCGGATATGCTGCACGGCGTGACGGTGCGAAGTCCCGCGCCGCGCGGGCGGATTCGCGAGATTCGTTTCGAAGGCGACATTCCTTGGGACGAATTTACGATCGTCACCGCGAAGGATATTCCTGGCAAGAATTGCATCGCGCTACTGATTGAAGATCAGCCCTGCCTTGCCGACGGCGTCGTCAACCACTGCGAAGAACCGGTTGTGTTGCTGGCCCACTACGATAGATATCTGCTGGAAGAAGCTCGCCGCTGCGTGCGCGTTGAAATCGAACCCTTACCCGCGATTTTTTCGATGGAGGATTCGCTCGCACGCAAGGAAATCATTTGGGGACACGACAATATTTTTAAGGCGTTCTACGTGGAAAAGGGCGATGTGGACAGCGCCTGGGCCGCTGCGGATTTTATTGCGGAGGGCGAGTACGAAACTTGCGCGCAGGAGCAGCTCTACATCGAGCCACAGGGAGTGATCGCGCAGTTCAACGCGGCCCAGGGTGTGACAGTGTGGGGTTCGCTGCAGTGTCCCTATTATGTGCACAAAGCGCTGGTGATTTTGTTTGGTTTGCCCAAGGATCGCGTGCGCGTGGTCCAGACGGAAACCGGCGGCGGATTTGGCGGCAAGGAAGAATATCCCTCGATGATCGCGGCGCACGCCGCGCTGCTGGCGCAGAAGTCCGGGCGCCCCGTGAAAATAATTTACGACCGCGCGGAAGACATGGTGGCGACGACCAAGCGGCATCCGTCAAAGACGCGGCATCGCACGGCAGTGACGCGCGACGGCAAACTCTTGGCGATGGATATTGACTTCACCATTGACGGAGGCGCGTACGAAACGCTTTCGCCCGTGGTGCTTTCGCGCGGGACGATTCACGCCGCAGGGCCGTATCACTGCGCGAACGTGCGGATTAATAGCCGAGCGGTGGCTACCAATGCGCCGCCGCATGGAGCGTTTCGCGGATTCGGAGCGCCGCAAAGCGTTTTTGCGCTGGAGCGGCACTTGGATCGCGTCGCCGACGCGATTGGGATGGCGCCTGATGAATTGCGCCGGCGCAATTTTATTAGCGAGGGGCAAACGCTGGCGGTGGGCCAGGTGGTCAAAGAAAAAGTGGACATGAACCGCTTGCTGGATCGGGCGTTCGCATTGAGCGATTACCACGCCAAGCGAAAGCGTTTTGTGGACGAGAATGCGGGCCGCACGATCAAGAAGGGGATTGGGTTCGCGTCGTTCTTGCACGGCGCGGGGTTCACCGGGTCGGGTGAAGAGTATCTGGCGTCGGAAGTGGCGATGGAAGCGATGCGCGACGGCAGCGTGCACGTCCTGGCCGGCAGCACCGAAATGGGGCAGGGCACCAATACCATTTTTTCGCAGATCGCGGCAGATGCTCTGGGGCTCGATTGCGATCGGATCAAAATTCTGCAGCCGGATACCGCGCAAGTGCCTAATAGCGGGCCGACGGTGGCGTCGCGAACGGCGATGATCGTCGGTAAGCTGGTAGAGACGGCGGCACTGGGATTAAAGCGCACGTTGCTCGAAAGCGGGCTGCTGGAGTTGGAGGATGGCGCTGCGGATTTCGCTCGCGCTTGCCGCACATACGTAGATGCGCACGGCGCGCTGAAGTCTTTCGTGAAATACGAGCATCCGCGCGATCTGCATTGGGATGACGAACATTATCGTGGAGACGCGTACGGCGCGTATGCGTGGGCCGTTTACGTGGCCGAAGTTTTGGTGGACACGCGCACTGGGGAAGTTCGCGTGGACGATTTCGTCGCGGTACAGGAAGTGGGCAAGGTGATTAATCCGGCGCTCGCGGCCGGGCAAATCGAAGGCGGCGTGGCCCAAGGCATCGGCTTCGCTCTCTACGAAAATGTAGTGTGGCAGGAAGGGCGCATGGCCAACGCGCAGATGACCAATTATGTGATGCCGACTTCCATGGATCTGCCGCCGATTCGAGTTTTCTTCGAGGAGATTCCTTACGAGCGGGGGCCGGCGGGCGCGAAGGGCATCGGCGAACTGCCGCTCGACGGCACGGCGCCGGCGATTGCGAATGCGATTGCGCACGCGACTGGCGCCGACGTGCGGCAAATTCCGATTACGCCGGAAGCACTGCTCGAAATGCTGGCCGCGATGCCGCCCAAGGCATGGGAAGGCGCGCATGTCTGAGCTGGTGCGCAAAGTTTCCGTGCGGTGCGAGGTGAATGGCGAGAGCGTGACCCTCGAAGCGTATCCGATGGCGCGGCTGCTTGACGTGCTGCGCGAACAATTGAAACTTACCGGAACGAAGGAAGGTTGCGGCGAAGGCGAATGCGGGGCGTGTTCGGTAGAAATGGATGGCGCGCTAGTGAATAGCTGCCTCGTGCCGGTGTTGCAAGCTCAGGGCGTGAAGATACGCACGATTGAAGGCGTTGCGTCGGGCGGCGGTGCGTTGCACGCGGTGCAGGAGGCGTTCCTGACTTATGGCGGCGCGCAGTGCGGGATTTGCACTCCTGGGATGATTCTGGCGGCGGTGAATCTGCTTGCTCGGAATCCGCATCCGGACGACGCGCAGATTCGCGAAGGGCTTTCGGGGAATTTGTGCCGCTGCACCGGCTACATGAAGATTTTCGAATCCGTGGTTGAAGCGGTGCGGCATTCTGACGAGGCTGAAGGGCAATCGGGGACTGGCGCGTGAGGGCGTTTCTCCCGGGCTACCACATGGAGACGCCGAGGGACCTTACTGAGACGCTTGACCGAATGGCGAAGGAGCCGGGCGTATGGAAGCCGTTCGCGGGCGGCACTGATTTGATGGTATTGCTCGAAGCGGGGAAGCTGCCGCGCGAGAAATTCTTGAACATATGGAATTTGGCCGAGTTGCGCGGAATCGAGACAAGCGCGGATCACGTCACGCTCGGCGCGTTGACGACTTACACGGAAGTGCGGCGGCATGAAATTCTGGCGCGCGAATTTCCGCTGCTGTGCCGGGCGGCTGCGGAAACGGGGAGCGTGGCAACGCAGAATCGCGGAACGCTCGGCGGCAACATCGCCAACGCTTCGCCCGCGGCGGATTCGCCTCCGGCGCTGCTGGTATATGACGCGGAAATCGAAATCGTGTCCGCGAGCGGTGTGCGCTGGATTCCCTACCAGCAATTTCATTCCGGATACAAGCAAATGGATTTGCAGCCGGCAGAATTGATTCGCCGGGTTCGTGTGCCGCGTAACAAGAACGCTTGGAGGCAATATTTCCGGAAAGTTGGCACGCGGCGCGCGCAGGCGATCTCGAAAGTGTGCTTTGCGGCGGCGGCGCGCATGGACCCAGGCAGAATCGGCGATGTGCGGATCGTCCTTGGCAGTGTGGCGCCTACGGCGCTGCGTGCGGTTCGCACCGAGGAAGTGCTGCGCGGACAGAGGCCGGAGCCTGCGATTCTGAAAGTCGCGCAGGAGGCGCTGGCCCGTGAAATTGCGCCGATAGACGATATGCGCTCAACGTTACGTTATCGCCGCACCGTGGCGCGGAATTTGCTCGCGGAATTCATCGAAAGTCTGGCAGGCTGAGCGCACATGAATAAGCCTCCTGATCCCTCAGGGAATTCGTCGCCAGGGCCGACCGCAACAGATGATCTCATCGTTCGCGGAAAGCGTGTTGTCACGCCCGATGGTGAGCGAGCGGCGGCGATACACGTTCGTGGCGGCGTGGT
>DATEVZ010000158.1:0-6790 GCA_035258265.1 Candidatus Acidiferrales bacterium | reverse complement strand
TTCGAATCAGTTCCTGGGCCTCGTAAGCGCGACGCGAAGCACCCAGCAAAAGCAGCATGGCAATGTCGGCCGTTGCTTCATGGTTGACTCCTGGGGTGTAAGCGACCGAAATTTTCCTGCGAGCGGCGGCTTCCAGATCGATATGCTCAAAACCGACCGAATACGTGACGATGATTTTTATGGTTGGCGAGACTTTCTGGAAAAACCCAGAGTCCAACCGGTCTGCCGGCGTGATGAACAGGGCGTCGGCTCCTTCGGACGCGGATAACAACTGCTGCTGGTTGAAAGGAAATTGGTTCGGATTTCGCCGGGCGTTGAAGTCGCGGTCGATACGGTCTTCAATCTCCTTCGTATAACGGCTGGTTACCACCAGAATGGGTTTAGTCATATGACTATTTACGGCCGGGTCGCGAGGCGCAGGACTCCTGATTCGGTCCTATTTGGACGACAAAGGAGGGACCCCGAAAACAAGTGGCGCGCCCGGAGAGGTTCGAACTCCCGACCTTGTGCTCCGGAGGCACACGCTCTATCCATCTGAGCTACGGGCGCGCAGTCTGCATCCCGTCGAATTTCCCGGACAACTTGCGAAACCGCGATTCGCGCTCGCTGCCAGCTTCCATTCAACGAGCGTCAGTGCGTTCATTTTACCTTGCTTCCAGGGCACTAGCAAAACCAATCCAGAAACAGAAACCGCTGCAAGCGCAATCAAGAACTCCCACTCAGTTCCCGCGCGCCAGATTTTTCACCTGCTTGGCGAGTTTTTCGATTTGTTCCGCTTTTTGTATCATCGGCAACGAAAGCACATTCACCGAATCGGTTTTCTCCACTTCTTTCTTCAGATCGCTCGCCAGGTCATAGAGCTTTTCCACGTCGTCTTTAATGGTGTCGTTATTCTGCTTGAGGATTTTCTTTTCATCGATCTTCGGTCCGTTGTTGTCCGGGAACGGTTCGCCCGGGTGTCCGGGCACCGGGTTTGGCGGGTTCTGCTGGCCCGCCATTTGCGCGAACGTGCGAATGCCCAGTAGCGCAAACGGTGCTCCCAGCGCCCACGCCATCACCTGCGTGATGAAGCTTCGTTTTTTCGAATCCATGATCTTTGCTCCCGCTCCCGGAATATGCTCAGAGCATTTTCTTCACAGCGCGTAGTACCACATCCCCGGTGTATAATTCGCTCGCTTTATCTTATGACTGATTCCTTCTCACGGTGGCTGGAAATTATCGGAAAGACCGGGCTCCGCCTGGCCGTCATACTCATCTTTGCGCTGTTCCTGGTCCGCATCCTCAGGGCTTTCACCAACCGCCTCGTTCAAATTACTAAAGCTCAGACGCGCGCCGGACAAATGCGCGAGCAGCAGACCCGCACCATGGCCGGCCTGCTGTACAGCATCGGCACCACGATCATCGCTGTCATAGCGATCTTGATGGCGTTCGAGGTGCTGAATTTTGATATCGCTCCCGCGCTCGCCACCGCGGGACTGGCCAGCGTCGCGATCGCCTTTGGCGCGCAGAGCCTACTGAAGGACGTCATCAACGGTTTCTTCATCGTATTCGAGGACCAATACGTCGTCGGCGATCTGATCCAGGTAAATTCGGAAATCGGACGCGTAGAACACCTCACGCTGCGGCGCACCGTAATCCGGAATGCAGCGGGCGCGATGGTCACCATGCCCAATAGCGTGATCGGGCAAGTCGCGAACCTCAGCCGCGATTGGTCCCAGGCCTTCGTGGACGTCACGGTTCCAGCGGAAGAAATGGTCGGCCGTGCCCTCGCGACCCTCGAAAAAATCGCGGGCGATTTTCGCGCCGATTCCGATTGGTCTCCGGCCATCGTTGACGGGCCGCGCGTTCTCGGCGTCGAGTCCTTGTCACTGGACGGCACGGTAATCCGCTTGCAAGTCCGCACCATCCTGAACCGCAAAGAAGATGTTGCGCGCGAGCTGCGCCGCCGAATTAAAATGGGCTTCGAACAATCGCGCATCCCGCTCAGCCACACGTATAGAGTCATGCTGCAAGGTGAACCGCCTCAGCCCCCGCAATAATTTCAAGCACATTCCGGAGGAGCAAATGGGAGATGTCACGCACGAACAAGTAAATCTGATGCTTCGCCTCTACGACATTCGGCGCGAGCCTCGTTTGCGCGAAGCGCGCGATTGGTTCATTCGAGAATTCAAGCCATCCTCTGCCGAAGATGTCCTCAAGCTCGCCCCCGCCAATACACAGGAAAATGCCTTTATGCGCATGGTCTTGGGCTACTGGGACATGGTCGCGAACATCGTTAATCGCGGCCTGATTGACGAAGAATTCTTCTTCGAGAATACGAACGAACAATGGGTCGTCTGGGAACGCGCGAAACCGGCAATTGCCGGCTGGCGGGACACCTTTAACAATGCGACAGTGTTCGCTTCGCTCGAAGAACATTGCAGGCGCCTGGAAGCTTGGCGCGAGAAGCGCGCACCGGGCAGTTCGCAGACGATGCGCCAATTACTCGCGCAGATGCCGCAAGCCGCACAAAAAACCTAAGCTCCCGGCATTGTTATCCGTTTACTCCCGCGAGACACCGCAGGAGCCAAAAGCCCCGCTTCCCTGGAATTTTGCTAGGCGACGTGCGGGACTTGTGATAGTTTTTTGGCCGATCCCGCAACGTTTCACCCAAAGGAATTTAACGTCCCGTACAACTTCGGCCTGTGGCGAAGCGCCCGCCGGAGTGACTGGGAAGGGAAGAAGCCAATGAACTCGCGCCATCCATTTTTCTGCGTGCTTGCGATTTTGATCTGCGTCCAGCTCGTGATTCCCGCGGACGTTGCGGCCCAAGCCACGCAGCCTCAGCACGCCGGAAAGATCACCGCTCTTTTGCCAGTCGTCAACGTCATTCGCGGCCCGCAACAGACACCGGCGTCCACTTCCGAAGAGGTCTTTTGGGGCGATGTGATCAATACGGGGCATCTCGCGCGGGCGCGCGTTGCGTTGGACGACGGCTCGGTGCTGAGCGTAGGTTCCGATTCGAATCTCACCGTCAGCAAGCACGACGGCGGTGCGCAGCAAACGGATCTCGAACTGAACTACGGCCGCGTGCGTGCTAAAGCCGTGAAGCTGGTAAAACCCAAGGCGAGTTTCCAGATTCGCACTCCGACCGGCGTCGCCGGCGTAGTCGGCACCGATTTCGCTCTGGACTCGCAGGGCGACACAACTCGCATCGTCGTCTTTGAAGGGAAGGTAAGTTTCTGCTCGCTCCACAACGGTGTAATTGGATCTTGCGTGACCGTCGGCTCAGGTGAGTCTTCGAGCGTGCAATTCAATAGCGCTCCCACTCCGCCGGTTCCAGCCACACCGATGACCGTTACCGACATGGCCAACGCAACGAGCCCGACCGGAGCCGTGGGAGCGGGCGGTGGCATTGGCGTCGCCGGCGTTACTGCGATCGGCGTTGGAGCGGCCGCCGCCGTAACGGTGGCGGCGGTAGTCGTTCGCGCCGCAAGCAAAACCCCGACGTGTCCCTCGACGCCTGCGGCGGCAGCACACGTGGTTCCGGAGGCAAGCTGCGCAGCTCGCAGCAGAGCCGCAGCGGGTAAAGCGCCCGGCCAGCGGCCGTAGCGTCCTCTGCATCCCGAAGACGATCAAAATGTTGCGCGGAATTTTGCCCACCTGAACTTCTAATGACGTGCAATTCCTGGAATCTGTCGGCAGCTGCTCGGCGGAGCTAGGTCAACATTCTTTCGGGTTGCAAGATGGCTTCGACGAGGTCATTCAGGAACAGGGCGGCGCGCGCGCCGTCAATCACTCGGTGATCGGAGGAAAGAGTCAGAGTCATCAAAGGTCTTACTGCTGGACGTCCATCCACCGCCACCACGCGATCGGCGATGCGGCCTACTGCAAGAATCCCAGCTTGGGGTGGACTGATAATCGCGGTGAAGGCATCAACGTTGTACATGCCCAGATTGCTGATGGTGAAAGTCGCTCCCGCAATGTCCGCGGGACGCGTGCGACCTTCCTTTACTCGCT
The DNA here is from genome assembly GCA_035258265.1 of Candidatus Acidiferrales bacterium. Lineage (GTDB taxonomy): Bacteria > Acidobacteriota > Terriglobia > Acidiferrales > UBA7541 > Palsa-295. The sequence continues at coordinate 2,791 of DATEVZ010000158.1, read as the reverse complement.
TCGCGAGTTCGCGCCTCTGCACCGCGATGTCGGCGAGAGTGGCCTTATCTGCTTTGGAAATCACTGCTGCGACTACGCCATCATCAACCGCGATGGCTACTCCGATATTTACGTCCGCATTCGGATGAATGGCGCCGCTGGCCCAACTCGAATTCACGCGTGGGTGCTTCGCGAGGACGCGAGCCACGAGCGCCAGGAGAAGATCGGTGTGTGAAAGTTTCACGCCGTGAGTTTGTTCGATCGCGCCGCGTAATTTTTCCCGTGCACTATTGAGAGCAGTCGCATCAACTTCGCGGACGACAAAAAAATGCGGCACCGTCGTCCAGCTTTGCGTCGTTCGCTCTGCCATCAACCGCGCCACCGAGCTAAGCGTTTCGGCTCCGGAGCCAACCGAAGTGGAAGCGGATGCCGAAGGGGCAACTAATTCTTTGGCGGCTAGAATGTCCGAGGCCAGAATTTCTCCGCCGGGGCCCGAACCGCGCACTCGATTGAGATCGACGCCGTGCTCCTTCGCGAGGCGCCGGGCTTTCGGCGAAATCTTTGCTTCCGAGGTGGGAGCGGCTGGCGACGACCCAGCATTCGATGCAGCGCGAGCCTCCGGCAGGCGGGCACTCGTAGTCTCTCTTGCGGAGGCGCGCGGCGCGACCTCCGCAGGCGGCGTCTCCCCTGGCGCCACCAACCACGCGATTGTTGCGCCGACCGGCACCACATCGCCGCCCACAGCCCTCACGCCAGCGAGCAGGCCATCGCCGGGCGATTCGATTTCCACTACGGCCTTGTCCGTTTCCACTTCCAACAAGACTTCGCCTTTCGCGACACTCTCGCCTTCTTTTTTTCGCCAAGCGACAAGCTTGCCGGTTTCCTGCGTCAGCTCGAGGGCGGGCATAACGACACTGATAGCCATAAGGTTGGAGTCGGCGAGAGAAAGAGCCGCTAGTCCGTTGCTCCTACTCGTTCGGTTTTCGCGCTGGCTTCCACCATTTCAACTACGCGTGTGCTAGGAGCCGCTTCGGTTTCGCGCGCGGTGGCCAATGGCCCGTTCACCGTGAAGTAGTGTCTTCCCGCCACAAGCAATTCTTCGGCGGGGAAGCGTGTGATCACTTCATGGCCCGACTCGGTTACTACAATCTCTTCTTCGATGCGCGCGGCGCTCCAGCCGTCGGTGGAAGGCCAGAAGGTCTCAAGCGCAAAAACCATTCCGGGCTTGATTTCATAAGGATGGTCGAGCGAAACTAGACGGCTGATCACCGGCTTTTCCCAAATCGCGAGACCAATGCCGTGGCCATATTGCAGCGCGAACGCAGCTTCTTCATTGGGGAAGCCAAATTCCTGAGCTTTGGGCCACAGCGAAGCAATTTCGCCGGTCGTACGTCCCGGTCGAACCAGTGAAATCGCCGCGTCCAGATATTCACGGCAGCGCTTGTAGGCGTCAATCATGGCATGTGACGCGTATCCGATGGTGAAGCAGCGGTAGTAGCACGTGCGATAGCCCATATAGGAATGAAGAATATCGTAGTAAACAGGATCGCCTGGGCGCAGCACGCGGTCGGAGAAGACGTGAGGGTGCGGATTGCAGCGTTCGCCGGAAATCGCATTCACCGCTTCGACGTACTCTGATCCGAGGTCGTACAAGACTTTGCTGACGAGGCCGACCGCTTGATTCTCACTCATCCCTGGTTTCATGGCTCGATAGAGCTCGTCGTACGCCGCGTCGACCATCATCGCTGAGGTGTTCAGCAGCGCGATCTCGTCCTGAGTCTTGATTACGCGCGCATCGGACATCAGTTGCTGCCCGTCCACCACCTTGATTCCTTCGCGCTGCAGCGCAAAAAGCACCGGCGGTTCGACGATATCAATTCCGAGTGGTTCCTTGAGCAGGCCGCGCTTTTCGAGTTCGACGCGAATCTTCTTGGCCACGTCCTCGGCACGGCCCATTTCAGGCGACATGGCGCCGCGGAGCAGGGCAATGCCCGGCCGCGAGCGTTCACCGAGCCACGGACAGTGAAGCTGGTGGTGACGCGCAGCCGATCCGAAATCCCATAAAATGGGCTCGTCATTTTGCGGCAACAGCGTGAAGCGGCTGTTTTTGTCTTGCGCCCAGCTGCCAATGTGCGTGGAGGTGATGTAGCGCACATTGTTCATGTCAAAGCACAGGAGCGCGCCCATTTCGGATTTTTGAAGCAGAGACTGTACGCGCGCCAGACGTTCGCGGCGGAGCCGATCGAAATCAATTCGTTGTTCCCAGTCAACCGCCATCGTTCCATGAGTCGGTAGTGCCACGGCATGCCTCCAATACTAGAAACTTACAAATCAGGATTTGCCACACAGTTCTCGCGCCAGTTCAAAAACAGATTTCTCGGAGGGCACGGTCGCGTCCTCCAAAGGAGGAGAGAAGGGAATCGGAACATGCATCGCGCCTACGCGCCGGACCGGGCCATCCAAGTTGTAGAAAGCACCTTCCGCAATGACTGCAGCTATCTCCGCTGCGACGCCGTAGCGCCCATAGCCTTCGTCAACCACGATCGCGCGAGAAGTCTTTTTCGCCGATTCGATCAACGTTGATTCGTCCAGTGGCCACGTAGTGCGCGGATCGATTACTTCCGCGCTGATGCCGATTTCCTCGAGCTGAGCGGCTGCCCCGAGCGCAACCTGCACCATGCTGCTTGTCCCTACAATGGTAATGTCACTGCCTTCGCGCTTTATGTCGGCGACGCCGAACGGAATCGTGTATTCCTCCGTTGGGACAGGGCCTTTCAGTTTGTAACTCATTTTGTCTTCAAAAAAGACCACC
>DATEVZ010000157.1:0-12273 GCA_035258265.1 Candidatus Acidiferrales bacterium | reverse complement strand
ATCAAGCTGCGTTCCGACGTACGGTCGTCGCTCGATTCGTGATGTTCCAGGCCAAAGTGCGCAACGTCGTCGCTGAGTGTCAGTAGAAAATGATAATCGCGATAATGACGCGAGCCGAAAAGCGCTCCGGCTTCCATCACCAGATTGTGTAACGCCAGCTCGGTATCCGGAGTAATTGCGAGCGCCGCGGCGCTGTCCGCCGCGATATCAAGCTCGTGCGGAGGATTTTGGCCGGGAGTAAGTTCTACCGCGCGGAAGTAGCGGCCCGCCAGCACCGGCGAATCCACCAGCGTGGTCAGCGGAGCAGGCGCAAATTCGACGGTTTCGCCATCCTGCTTGGCGATCGGCAGCGCAGTGCCAAATTTCCATCCGGCAGGCAGGCGCAGAGCGGCCACAAACGTAATATCTTTCGCCGGCGAGCCCTTCGGATAGAGCAGCACCTGATTCCAGCTCAGCACGTCAAGATTCGCCGTTGCCGAGCCTCCGGCTGTAAATCCACTGGAGGGAGCGGCAAGCAAAAAATCAAAATCCGCCTCGAGCGTGCTGACGCCCGCAGGAACGTCCAGGTGAATCGAATACATCTCCACTAAATCGCGCCGCCACGGAATCGTTTTCCCGCCGGCGGCAAATTTCATTCCAGTGACCTCGATGATCGGCCCATCGGGCATGTGTTCGCCCGGGATCCATTCCGGATAATACAAAGTAAGCGGCCCAGGCTTCACCGGAATCTCCATGTGAGTATGCAGAATCTTCTGCGGCGCTTGCGTCGCATCCACGCTCAACTTGATGGGCCCGGGCGCAGCCTGCGCCTGCGCCATCGGGGCCGAAGCGCACGCCATCGCGGCAATCACACAAAGACCTAGCATCGCTCGATACATTATTCCCGCCTTTCGAAATTCGATATGAAACGATGAACGTAGTCGCGCTCCACACGAGCCCGAAACGCTTCACGAATGACCGCCGCCGATCTGCCACAGAAGAAACGCAAGGACCTGCGTATCTTCCTCGATAATCTTGCTCACCGGCCGGCCTTCACTATGCCCCAGCTTGGTGTCATACAGCAGCAAAATCGGCTGGTCGCCGCCTTGCGCCGCCTGCATTTCCGCCGCCATTTTTCTTGCATGCAGCGGGGCAACTCGCGTGTCGCTGTCCCCCGTGATGAAAAGTACCGGCGGATATTTCCGTCCCTTCACCACATGATGATAAGGCGAATACGCCAAGAGGAAAGGGAACTGGGTCGCGTCGTCGGACGATCCGTACTCGGGCACCCAAAAACGCGCCACCAAAAATTTGTGATAACGCACCATATCCAGCAGCGGATAACCGCACACGATCGCGCCGAAAAGATCGGGACGCTGCGTCATCGCCGCGCCCATCAATAAGCCGCCGTTGCTGCGCCCTGTGATCGCCAGCTTGTCCGGCCGCGTATAATGATTTGCGATAAGCCACTCCGCCGCCGCAAAAAAGTCATCGAAGACGTTCTGTTTCTTTTCGAGCATCCCGGCGTGATGCCAGTCTTCGCCAAATTCGCCGCCGCCGCGCAAGCTCGGCAGCGCGAACACGCCGCCGCGCTCCGCCCAGAGCACTGCGTCATCGCGGAAGGACGGCGTTTCGCTGACATCGAATCCGCCATAAGCGGTTATCAACGTGGGATTCGCGCCGTTCAGTTGCAATCCCTTCTTGTAAAACAGAAACATCGGCACGCGCGTTTTATCTTTCGATTCGTACCAAACCTGCTTCACCTCAAATGAACCGGCGTCGATGGGAACGTTCGGCTTGGCCCAGGTTGCCAGTTTGTGCGTTGCAAGGTCGTACTGCAGAATCGTCGTCGGCACGGCGAACGACTGAAACGACACAAAAACTTCGCTGCCTTTCCAGCGGCCCGTGATTCCCTCGACGGTACCCAACTGCGGCAGTTCGATCGCGCCAGCAGCCGCGCCCTCAGGGTCGAATATTTTTATCTCCGAAGCGACGTTGTGCGAGTACTGCGCCACAATTTTCCCGCCCGCGAGACGAAAATCCTCAAGGCGCGATTCGCCCTCCGGAACGATTTCCTTCCAATGGTCCTGCGAGGGAGTGGCCAGCGGCACGGCCACGATGCGCCACTTCGACGCCTTCCAGTTTGTTTGCAGATACAGGGTGTCGCCCGCGATATCGCCCTGAAAACATCCGTCGACCGCAGTCACCACCGGCACGATTGGCCCGCTCGTTTTTAGATCCTGAAAATAAACTTCCGACCTGTCGCACGCGGAGCCGTAGAACACGGTGAGCAGCAAGTACCGGCCGTCTTCCGAGATGCTGGTGCTCAGAATCTTGTCGGGAGCGTAGCCATCGCCAAAGATCTTCGCGTCTTGCGCGGCGTCGGCGCCCATCGCGTGGTAATAAGCGCGCGGCCCGTCGGCGGTCAGCTTCGAATAGTAAAGGCCGCTCTTGTCGGCCTTAAACGAAACGCCGGAAAGGTAACGGTCGCGGGGCAGGGCATCGGGAAGTTCCTTGCGCGTGTCGTTGTCGAGGAAGTGGATTGTAACTTCGTCTTCGCCACCCTTACGCACTCCGTAGGCCATCAGCCTTCCATCATCGGATAGCCCTTCGAACGTGACGCTCGTGGTGTGATCCGCGCTCATAGTGGCGGGATCCACCAACACTTCCTCCGCTCCCGCCGAGCCGCGCCGCATGTACAGAACGAATAGATCGCCGCCCGCCGCGCGTCTGGAATAAAAATATCGGCCGCCGCGTTCAGTCGGCAGATTGATCGTATCCACCTTGATCAATTCTCCCAATTTCTTGGCGATGGCGTCTTGTCCCGGAAGCGTACTCAAAACCGATTGCGTGCAGGCATTTTCCGCGTCTATCCACGCGCGCGTTTCGGGGCTGTTTTGATCTTCGAGCCAACGATACGGATCACTCACCACGGCGCCGTGAATCGTTTCTTTCACGTCATCCACGCGCGCGGTCGGCGGACATTTCGGCTTAGCATCCTGTGCATTCACGGCGGTTACGCTCGCAGTCAGAAAAAATATCAGTAAAAAGAATCGCAGCAGGTTCATTTTGCGAGGACAGAGGTCCACAATACAGTCCCCCGAAGTCGCCCTGGACGTACCGGCACAGTAGTTCATCGCTGAGCGTCTCCAATTTCGGTTGAGATTTTCACGTTACCGGTGTGGCCATCTTTCTCGGCGGATTAAAGAACGGCAATTCCCTGGTCGTCGCCCTCACCTTATGACGCACCGCTTCCACAGTCAGTTCCATTTGCAGTTCCGTGCCGGCTGCGGCATGCTCGCGGCTCAAGCTTGCCAACGCGATCATTTTCTTTAGCGTGGGCGACCACGTTGTGGAAGTCGCTTTGCCTATCTGCAATCCGCCGCGATATACGGGCACCGCACTGCGCGAAGCCGTGCTCGGTACCTGCGGCCCCAGTCCCACCGCGTCGTAGAGCCGTTCAACGTCCTCCCACTGAACGTCGAGCCCCATCAAAAGGCGCCTCGGCCCGCGATGATGCTCGGCGGCGAGCGCGTCGCGTCCGATGAAGTGTTCCTTCTTCAAATCCACCATGCGCCCCAGGCCAATTTCATACGGCGAATACTTCTGCGAATCGATCAGCGCGCGCTTGCTGCTGAAATAATCCACCTCGATCAGGATCAGCCCCGCCTCGATGCGCGCCACGTCCAGCGCCAGCATTCCCGCGGGATGCAGGTCGAACTGGCGCCCCTTTTCCATCAGCGCATCCCAAACGTGCGGCGCGTCATTCCACGGAATCCAAATCTCGTAGCCAAGATCGCCCGTGTATCCCGTGCGCGAAATATCCACTTCCACACCGCCGATTTTTCCGTGCGCGAACCGAAAATATTTCAGATTGGCGATATCCGCGTCCGCGATTTGCTTCAGCAAACGCCCGGAAGTAGGTCCTTGCAGCGCCAAAGCCGCTAGTTGCGTCGAGATGTCCTCGATTTGCACGTCTAGGCCGAGCGCGTTTTGGTGAAACCAGCGAATGCTGGGGTCGGCTGCGGTCCAGCGGTAGGAATTTTCGCCGAGGCGCGAAATCGTGCCATCATCAATCACCTTTCCTTGCTCATCGCACCAGCAGCAGTAGATCACCTGGCCGATTGCCACTTTGTTGATGTCGCGCGTAATCACCCGGTTCACGAACTTGGTCGCATCTTTTCCGCTGATGCGGTATTTATAGAGCGGCGTCACGTCAATCAGCGCGCAAGCATTGCGAATCGCGTTGTACTCGTGGTCGTGATGCATCTCATAGACGCTCACCGCGTAATATCCGGACCACTCGCGGTAGTTCATGCTCTCGCAAAGTCTCGAAGTTCTGTCGTGAACCGCGGTTCCGATCGGCACAATCTCCCCCCTGCATGCACAAATCCAAAATTCCCGGCGCGCGATTATAGTTCCCGCATCGCATCTGCCGCAAGCCAACTCGTCGGCGCTGGCCGCGAATTTCTAGCCCTTAACCACTCGTCACTAGCCACCGTTTCTTTGACTCAAGGTCAGTAGGGCGCGCTTCTTTCTTGTGACTCCACAAATACACTTGTAGAATGCAAAGTCTTCCGCGGACCTGAATTGCGCCGCTGAATCATCCGAAAATATCCATGGCAAAGAAATATGACGTCATCGTAATCGGCGGCGGCCACAACGGCCTGGTGAACGCCGCGTACCTCGCCAAAGCCGGCAAGAAAGTCACCGTGCTCGAACGCCGCTATGTTCTCGGTGGCGCAGCCGTCACCGAAGAAATCATTCCCGGCTTCAAATTTTCGGTGTTTTCTTACGTCGTCTCGTTGCTCCGTCCCGAAATCATTCGTGACCTTGATCTCCCGCGCCACGGCCTGGAAATTTTGCCGCTCGACGGCACCATCACGCCCATGCCCAACGGCGATTACCTTTGGCGCCAAAACGATCACGGCAAGACGCGCCGCGAACTCGAACGCCATTCCAAGCTCGATGCCGAAGCCTATGAGGAATTCGGCAAGTCCATGGTTGCGATGTGCCGTTTCGTCAAACCGATCCTGGGCATGATTCCGCCGGACCCCACTTCACTCAACCCCCGCGATCTCAGGAAACTCGCATTCCTCGGCAAGCGCTTCCAGGACCTCGACGCGGAAGATAAATACAATCTCGTACAGCTCATGACTATGAGCGCCGCGGACTTTCTCGATCAATGGTTCGAAACCGACGTGCTGAAAGCGACGATGTCCGCGTCCGGGATCATCGGAACCTTTCTCGGCATTCGCTCGCCGGGGACGGCCTACGTTTTGCTCCATCACTACATGGGCGAAATTGATGGCGCGTTCCGTTCCTGGGGATTCAGCCGAGGCGGCACGGGTGCAATTTCTAATGCCATCGGCGACGCGGCCATCGAAGCAGGCGTCGAAATTCGAAAAGAAGCGGCCGTCTCGAAAATTCTGGTCAAGAATGGCGTGGCAAATGGCGTGGTACTCGAAACCGGCGAGGAGATTCACGCGGACATTATTTCTTCGAGCGTGGATCCCAATCTCACATTCCTGAAATTTATCGAAGCGCGTGAACTACCGGGCGATTTTCTTGAAGACGTTCGCCGCTACAAATACCGCGGCTCCTCTGGGAAAGTGAATCTGGCGCTCGACGGACTGCCGAATTTCACCTGTTTGCCCGGCCCTGGTAATCACTTGCGCGGCGCGATTTCCATTTCGCCCTCGATGGAATATATGGAGCGCGCCTATGACCAGGCCAAGTACGGCGAATTTTCGCGCCGGCCTTACATTGACATGGTGATTCCATCACTCACCGATCCTTCCGTCGCGCCGCCGGGGAAGCACATTCTTTCGTGCTTCGTCCAATATGCGCCGTACAAATTGAGCGAGGGCACCTGGGACGGGCAGCGCGAAGCCTTCGGTAACACCGTGATTGACACGATTTCGCAGTACGCGCCCAATTTGAAAAACTTGATCATCGGAAAACAAGTAATCACTCCGCTCGATATCGAGCGGCAAACCGGCCTCAGCGAAGGCAATATTTTTCAGGGTGAACTTTCGCTCGAGCAGCTCTTTTTCCTGCGCCCCGCGGCCGGTTGGGCGCGCTATCGCACCCCGATCAAGAAACTCTACATGTGCGGCTCGGCCACGCATCCGGGCGGCGGCATCATGGGCGCTCCGGGTCGCCTGGCTGCGCTAGAAATCCTGAAAGACACGGGGAAAAACTGAAAGTGGCTGCGCAACGCGACGTAGTAATTCTCGGCGGCGGCCACAACGCGCTGGTCACGGCCTTCTATCTCGCGAAAAAGGGCTACAAGCCGCTCGTTCTCGAACGCCGCAATATCGTCGGCGGCGCCGCGGTCACCGAAGAATTTCATCCTGGATTCAAGTGCTCGACGGTAGCGCACGCCGGCGGCCCTCCGCTCGCCGATGTTCTCAAGGACATGCAGCTCGCGCGCCACGGCCTGCAAAAACTTGAATCACCGGTGCGAATTTTCGCGCCCGCGCCCGACGGCCGTGCTCTTACGCTATACGGCGATGCGAAAAGCTCCGCCGAAGAAGTCAAAAAGTTCTCAGCGAAAGACGCGGCGCAATACGTCGAATTTCAAGAAAGCCTCGCGCGCGTAGCCGGAATCGCGGCGCAATTGCTCGAGATGACTCCGCCCGTAATCGAGAAGCCCTCGAAAGAAGACCTCTGGAGGCTCCTGAAAATCGGACGCAAGGTTCGCGGCCTCGGTAAAAAAGAAATGATGCGCCTGATTCGCTGGGGCCCCATGGCGGCCGCGGATTTCGTCGCTGAATTTTTCGAGACGGACCTGCTCCGCGCCGCAATCGCCGCACGCGGGATTTTCGGCGCCGCCCTGGGACCGTGGTCTGCCGGTTCCACCGCCTTGCTGCTTCTGCGCGCAGCAGCGGACCCCTATCCGGTGGGGAACTCGGCTTATCCGCGGGGCGGCATGGGTGCGCTTACTGCCGCGATGGCCGCAGCGGCGAAAGAAGCAGGCGCCGAAATTCGTACCGGTGCGGAAGTCGCGCAGATTCTCGTGAAGCACGGACAAGTAACGGGTGTCGCTCTCGCCAGCGGCGAAGAAGTTCCGGCGAAAGCGGTCGTTTCCGGAGCCGACCCGCAGCGCACCCTGCTGGGCCTGCTCGATCCCGTGCATCTGCCGCCAAGTTTCATAGTGAAAATGCGGAATTACCGCTGCAGCGGGACCGCCGCGAAATTGAACATCGCTCTCGACGCGCTTCCGAATTTCACCGCGCTGAAAAGTTCCAGCGACGCCAAAGCTACACTGGCGGGCCGCATCCACATCGGCCCCGGAATCGATTACCTCGAGCGCGCCTTTGACGATTCGAAATACGGCGAATTTTCGCGCGCGCCGTATCTGGATATTTCGATCCCTTCGATTTTGGACGATTCGCTAGCGCCAGCGGGCAAGCATGTCATGTCCATCTACATGCAATTCGCGCCATACACACTGAAAACTGGGGACTGGAGACAGCAACGCGACTCTCTGCGCGACGCCACAATCAACACGCTCTCGGAATACGCTCCGGATTTCGCATCGAAGATTCTCGCGGTGCAAACACTCACGCCCAAGGATCTCGAAGACACTTACGGCCTAACCGGCGGCCACCCATTCCACGGTGAACTGGCCCTCGATCAAATCTTCACGATGCGGCCGATTCTGGGTTGGGCGCGCTACACCACTCCGGTAAAAGGCCTCTACCTCTGCGGCAGCGGCACGCATCCAGGCAACGGAGTAACCGGCGCGTCAGGCCACAACGCCGCCCGCGAAATCCTCAAGCACGTTCGCTGACCCACGGTTGCGTTTAAAACCGGTAGCCTTATGTGGTGCGGTCGAATTTGCTTTACCATCAGGAGATTCGAGCATGAGCACTCCCGGCGGCGGTCAGCAGAAGCGGTCGAAGACGATTAATCCCTCCCGCCTGCAAGTGATGATGTCGCGCGAAGAGCAGGATTTCATCGATGCGCACCCGAAATCCGCTGCGCTTTATGCCCGCGCGCAGAAATCGCTGCTCGGTGGCGTGCCCATGAACTGGATGAAAAAATGGGCTGGCAAGTTCCCGGTTTTCGTCGCGGAAGCTCATGGCGCGCATTTCAAAGATGTTGACGGCCACGAATATGTTGATCTATGCCTTGGCGACACCGGCGCGATGACGGGCCACTCCCCGTCAGCAGCCACCGCGGCGATTGCGCGCCAAACAAATCACGGAATCACACTGATGCTGCCCACGGAAGATGCCGTGTGGGTGGGCGATGAACTCTCTCGCCGCTTCGGCCTACCGTACTGGCAATTCACTCTCACGGCGACAGACGCAAACCGCTTCGCCATTCGCATCGCGCGCGAGGTTACCGGCCGTCCAAAAATTCTTGTGTACAACTACTGCTATCACGGCACGGTAGACGAAACTTACATCTCAATTCGAAACGGGGTCGCCGGCCCACGCCGCGGAAATATTGGGCCACCCGTCAATCCCACAGTCACCACACGCGTCGTCGAGTTCAACGATCTTGCCGCGCTCGAAACGGAGCTCGCTCATCGCGACGTTGCCTGCATTCTTGCCGAGCCCGTTTTGACCAACGTGGGGATCGTTCATCCCGAGCCCGCGTACTGGGAGCAAGCAACAAAACTTGCGCAAAAGTACGGATCGCTTCTCATTATTGACGAGACGCACACCATTTGCACCGGCCCAGGTGGCTACACGCGTGCGCACGGACTCAAACCCGATCTTTTCGTAGTTGGCAAACCCATCGCAAGCGGCGTGCCGGCCGCAACGTACGGCTGCACCGAGGATGTAGCCGAAAAAATTACCAGCCGCATTCACGTGGAAGACTGCGACACCGGTGGCATCGGTGGCACGCTCGCGGGCAACGCCCTTTCGCTGGCGGCGATTCGCGCCACACTGGAACACGTTCTCACGCCCACCGCATTTGCGCACATGATTCCGCTAGCTGAGCAATTTGCCGAAGGCGTCGCGAATGCAATCGCCGAGGTGGCGCTCCCCTGGCACGTCACACGTCTCGGCTGCCGCGCCGAATATTTATTTCATCCGCGCCCGCCGCGCAATGGCGGAGAAGCCGCGGCGGCGATGGACTTCGAACTCGAGCGGTTCATGCATTTGTACGCGCTCAACCGCGGCGTCCTGCTGACGCCCTTCCACAACATGGCGCTGATGTCTCCAGCAACGAGCCAAGTCGACATTGAACAGCACACCAAAATATTCGAGTCAGCCGTACATGAATTGACCGCGTAGCGGACACCGCGACTCTCGCAGGCGCCAATCGAGAGAATAGTCCCTATTCGAGTTTGCGATCCTCGGTTTCGTATCCGTGTTTCAATTCTTCGACGCGGTGATTGGTCGTTTCCGTCATGCAAATCGACCACTGCATCGCGGCGATGCTCCCGCCCTCGTATTGCGCTTTTACGGCTCCGCAATGCAGGTCGCGATATTGGATCCACTGGCGTTGCGCAGCCCTTAATTTTTGCACGGCCGGTATTTCCGCCTTCTTCTGCTCACCGCCACTCGGCTTTTGAGGTTCATCCGCATCTTTCTGCAGCAAGCGGACCAGGTTCTTGTACACGATGTTCAGATGAGCATCCGTCTTGCGATATTCTTCGGCGGTGCATTGATTCATGTCGGCCTGCGTCGTGGCGTTGTCGCAAGGGTTCGCCCGTGCGGGCTGAGCCTCAGGCTTCGCGCTCTGTTGCGCCAGAGGCCCATTGGCAAGAATCAGTACGAATAGAATAGCGAGCACCGATCTCAGCATCGAACGCCTTTCCATACAAATGAAAGCCGACATGCAGGCCTGCGAAATCGCTAAGTTATCAGATGGATTGCCACGCCGCCAACCAAGTACACTTGAATCTCTCATCGCCGAGAGTGACTCGACGAGCGCACACCACTTCATAACCAGGACCATCGGATGAATTCCAACCGCAGAAAATTCTTGAAGACCCTCGCCGCCACGGGCGCAGCCGCAGCCTTTCCGGGCACTTCGTGGCTTAATCTCGCCGCCGCAACGGATCCCAACCGTGCGGGCTCCTTCGACTTCGTTTTCTTCACCGATACGCACATCCAGCCGGAACTGGACGCCGCGCACGGCTGCATGATGGCCTTCGCGAAAATCGCAGCAGCGAAACCTGATTTCGCCATCTGCGGCGGTGATCTCGTTTACGACGTCATGAGTGAGGGCCGTCACCGCGCCAACATGCTTTTCGATCTCTATCAGCGCACTGAAGACCGTCTGAAAATGCCGCTGTACCACACCATCGGCAATCACGACGTTTTCGGCATCCTCACAAAAAGCGGCGTCCCGCCCACGGACCCTAGCTACGGCAAAAAAATGTACGAAGACCGCATCGGCGCGCGCACTTATTATTCGTTCGATCACCAGGGCTACCACTTCATCGTGCTGGATTCGATTTTTCCTACGCCCGATCGCCTCTGGGAAGCGCGTGTCGACGATGCGCAGTTGCATTGGCTCGGCGACGATCTCAGCCGCATCGAGCCTCGCGCGGCCGTTATCGTCATCACTCATGTGCCGCTGATCACCGGATACCTCGCTTACGGACCTAATCCCGACGGAACCACGCCCTACAGCACGGCGTGCGTCGCGAATTCCTCCGACGTGATCGCGCGCTTCGAAGGGCACAACATTCTGGCCGTGCTGCAGGGCCATCTCCATATCAATGAGCTGGTGAACTACAAGAATTGCCAGTACGTTTGCTGCGGCGCCATCTGCGGCAATTGGTGGCACGGCCCGCGCCTGGCGTTCCCCGAGGGCTACACGGTAGTCAGCCTCCGCGATGGCAAGATAACGTGGCGGTACGAAACCTACGGCTTCAAAAGCGTAGACCCTCGCGAAAAATTCTGAGCGAGCCCGGCGCAGCCTTTCTTGTTTGTGTCTTTGAAGTTTGCCGTCATCCTGAGCGTTGCCAAGGACGTCTCTTACGATTTCCTCGCTCATCAAGCGCGCTCGTAACGACATTGCGGTGCCGCCTGGCGCCTTCCACGCCTTCCGCACCGCATGTTAATATCCCCCTCGAAACCATGAACACGCCACGCACGCTCGCAACTTTCGGCCTCGTAATTTTCGCCTACGTCGTACCCCTTGCCACGCAATCACGAAATCCTCAAACCGCGCCAACGGCGCACGCCATAGTCCTACACGCCGCGCGCCTGCTCGACATCGAGTCCGGCCGCGTCACCACTCCAGGCGAAGTACTCGTGGACGGCGACGAAATAAAAGAAGTTGGCGCCAAAGTCACCCATCCGCCTGGCGCCGAAATCATCGAACTGGGCGACACCACGCTTCTCCCCGGCCTGATTGACGCCCACGTGCACCTGTTCCTTCATCCCGGCGCTGAAGATCTGCAAACCATCCAGGAATCCGTCCCGCAGCGCACCATCACAGCCGCCCTCGCTGCGCGCGACGACCTCATGGCCGGATTCACCGCCGAACGCGACATGGGCACCGAAGGCGCAGGCTCGGCCGACACCGCCGTACGCAACGCCATCAATGACGGCCAAATTCCCGGGCCGCGTCTCCGCATCAGCGGCAATGCCATCAATATTCTCGGCGGCCACGAAGACGCCATTGGATACAACCCCGAGCAGCACGTGCTTCCCAACGCGACTTACGCCAATAATTCCGACGAACTCCTCACCGTGATCCGCGAGCAGTTAAAAGAAGGCGCGGACTTCATCAAAATCTACGAGACGGGAACGGACACGCTAGTCAATGGCCGTCTCTCGACTCCCTATCAATACACCGAGGAGCAACTCACGGCTGCCGTCCGCGAGGCCGCGCGCACCGGCCATCGCGTGGCGGTCCACGCCACCGGCGAACCCGGCACGCTCTACGCCGCCCGCGCGGGAATGGAATCTGTCGACCACGCCTATCAGCTCAGCGACGAGACCATGCACATCATGCACGAAAAACAAATCTTTGCCGTCCCCACTTTCACCATCGCTGAGTATTTCGCCGACCACGCCGCGACTCCCGAAGCCGCGGCCCGCGAGCGCGCGTTGCTCGATCTGCATGCCGGCGAATTCAAAAAACAGCTCGCCGCCGGAGTTCCCATTGCCATGGGCTCGGACGTCGGCCCGTTTCCGCACGGCACCCAAGCACGTGAATTTGTCTTGATGATGAAATTCGGAATGTCGCCGCTGGCCGCAATTCAAGCTGGCACGATCAACGGCGCAAAGTTGCTGGGTTGGCAAGATCAAATCGGTGAGCTAAAGCCTGGATACGCCGCTGACATCGTCGCGGTCCCCGGCAACCCGCTCG
>DATEVZ010000156.1:0-3672 GCA_035258265.1 Candidatus Acidiferrales bacterium | reverse complement strand
GCGCAGCGCAGCGGGCCCGGTGTCGCGAAGCTCAGTGATTTCGGTGTCTGCGTAGTTCTGGATGCGATCAACGTAGTCGTCAATCAGAGAGCGGGCTTGTTCGCGGCGGGTTTTGCCGAGCATGATCAGGCGGATTTTCATTTAAGTAACGGTGCGGCTAGCCACATTTGCAAGGGCGGGTCTGAGACCCGCCGCTACGGAGACGACCAGCTCTCACTCTGCATCCACTGCCGAAGAGTCGGCGAGACGCCGCCGCTACTTATAACAGGCCGTATTTTTTTCGCTTCTCTAGCAGGGTCTTGCGGCTGATGCCGAGGACTTCGGCGCAGTAGCCGATTTTGTAGCGCGCGGCTTCGAGCGTCGCCTTGATTACTTCGCGTTCTACGTCTTCGAGCGAGCGAAGCTGGCCTCCGGCGCCGTGGGCCTTCGTTCCCGCGCGCATAATTTCCGGGAAATCATCGGCATGCAGTTGCGGCTGTTTCGTGAATACCAGCGCGTGCTCGACGGCGTTCTTCAGCTCGCGAACATTTCCCGGCCACTCGTAGGATTCGAGCAACGCCACCGCTGAGGTGTCGAACGCAGCGTCCGCACGGCCGTGCACCGGGCCGAGGCGCGCGAGGAAATGAACGGCGAGTTCGCGGATGTCTGTGCGACGTTCACGCAGCGACGGAATTACGATGGCAAGCACGTTGAGGCGGAAATAAAGGTCTTCGCGAAAACGTCCATCGGCGGCGGCTTTCGCCAAATCGGTGTTCGTGAGCGCCATCAGGCGCGCTTCCATGCGCAGGGTTTCCGTGCCACCGAGGCGCTCAAAGGTGCGCTCTTCGAGGACGCGCAGGAGCTTCGCCTGCATTCCCGGAGCTAGCGCAGCGACTTCGTCGAGAACGATCGTTCCAGTCTGCGCCATTTCCAGCCGGCCGAGTTTGCGGGCCACTGCGCCGGTGAACGCGCCGCGCTCATGGCCGAATAGTTCGGACTCGACGAGTTCGGCAGGCAAACTGGCGCAATCTATTTTCAACAAGGGCGCGTCGTGGCGGGGGCCGCGCTGATGAATCCAGCGTGCGAGCTGATCCTTGCCAGTGCCGCTTTCGCCGGTGATCAGCACGGTGGTGGCAGCATTGGCGACTTTTTCGGCGAGTTCCAGGACGTGGCGCGAAGCCGGATCGGCTGCAATCCAGGGGATGGTGGCGGTGCTCATGGATTAAGGCTCGCATTAGCAGCGAGGGCGCAGAATATCTTCAACTGCGAAAGCGAAGAGCACAGCCAACAGTGGCTGTGCCACGAACTGAATAACGCGATCATTGTTGGGTGGCGTTACCTTCGGACTCGCTGCGGGGCTCGTTGTGAGAACCAGTGTGAGATTTTGCCGCGCTGCCTTGCGCCGCGCCGGGGTTTGCCGGTTCGTGAAAATCCACGCGCTCGGCGTTGCGCCACAGCCGCTCGAGATCGTAATACTGGCGCGCGCGTTCGCTGAAAATGTGCACCACGAAATAGCCATAATCGAGCAGCACCCACTCGGCGCTCGATTTGCCTTCGCGATGGGCCACGTGGCGGCCCTGCCGCCCGAGCTTTTCTTCGATGGCTTCGCCAATGGCTTGAATCTGCGGCTGGCTGGTTCCGGAGCACAGCAGGAAATAATCGGCGAACGCACCGGAGCCACGAAGATTCAATACGGAGATATCCCGAGCCTGCTTGTCTTGGGCCGCTTCGACGGCCAAACGGATTTCGGGATCGAGAGAGTTAGGTGTCACCGATAAAGGGCCTGTCCAAGAATGTATTCCTCCACGGGCGCGGGCACAAGCCCATGAATGGATTGATGGCGGTCGAGGCGTTGGCGGATTTCGGTGGAAGAGATGTGGCTGGACACGGTGGTGAGCAAATGAATGACGGATTTGCGCAGCACGATCTTGTGTGGATCGTCCACTTTCGTGCGGCCGAGCTTTTCCGGTGGGATGATCAAGCGCAACGCGTCCAGACGAAAGCCCGGACGGCTGGCGATGATGAAATCGCAGGAATCGAGAAGCGCTTCGTAATTTTTCCACGTCGGGATTTCCAGGAATTGGTCCGCGCCGACAATGAAGTACAAGTGATCGTCGGGATGTTCGCGACGGAATCGCCGGACGGTATCAATCGTGTAGAAAACATGGGACGCAGCCCCGTCGGGCGCTTCGGCCAACGACGGGTGCAGATATGCATGATTCGCGCAGCCCAAAGCGACCATGGTGTAGCGATGCAGGAAGGGCGTGAGCGCGGGCTTGTGTTTGTGCGGCGGGCGCGAAGACGGCACGAAGTAAATTGCGTCAATATGGAAGCGTTTCTGCGCGGCTTGCGCAACCGCGATGTGACCGGAATGGATGGGATCGAACGTGCCGCCAAAAAGCGCAACCGTACGGCGATGCGCGTGTCCGGGGGTCCTAGTCACGGCGTGAGAAGTCAACAATCCTCCCGGCGGGGCGCGGCGTGAGTTGCCTCTGCTGCTGTTGCATGTGAATCATGCGACGCGCTATTGGATGCATCGTGCGGTGCAGTGGGCGCTTCTCCGGCTTCGGCCGGCATCGCGGGCTTGGGGATGCGGTCCAGCGCGTCAGCCATGGCGCGGACCAGTTCGACGATGCCTTCACCGGTTGCCGAGGATACGGCGTGAAATTCCAGACCGCGCTTAGCGGCGAATTCGCGCAATTCAGCGAGATGCGCCCGATCGGTGGTGGCGTCGAGCTTAGTGGCTACGACGATCATCGGCTTTTCCGCCAGTTCCGGGCTGAACGCGGCCAGTTCGTGCATGATGATTTCAAAATCGCGGATGGGGTCGCGGTCGCTCGCATCGCTGGTATCCACCAGATGTGCGATCAGGCGCGTGCGCTCCAAGTGTTTCAGGAAACGCGTGCCCAGGCCCGCGCCTTCATGGGCGCCTTCGATCAGGCCGGGAACATCTGCGACGACAAATGTGCGGCCCTGTCCCGGCGTGGCGTCGGGATCGGCGGAAACGACGCCAAGGTGCGGCTCGAGCGTGGTGAAAGGATAGGCGGCGATTTTCGGGCGTGCCGCGGAAATGCGCGAAATCAGAGTGGATTTGCCGGCGTTGGGAAAGCCGACGAGACCCACATCGGCTAGCAATTTCAATTCGAGGCGCAGGGAGCGTTCTTCGCCGGGCCTGCCGTCTTCGTGTTCACGCGGGGCTTGATGCCAGGGACGAACGAAATGCGGATTGCCGTTGCCGCGTCCGCCATGGCCGCCGCGAGCTGCTAGCACACGCTGGCCAGGCTGGGTGAGATCGAAAAGCTGTTCGCCGGTATTGGCGTCAAAGACGACAGTGCCGACCGGAACTTTCAGCACCAAATCTTCGGCGGATTTGCCATGGCAGTTCGAGCCTTCGCCGTGTCCGCCGCGCCCGGCTTTGAATTCGCGATTGTAACGGTAGCGCAGCAGCGTGTTGTCGTGCGGATTGGCTTCGATGTAGATGTCGCCGCCATTGCCGCCATCGCCGCCCGAGGGACCACCGCGCGGGACGTACTTCTCCCGGCGAAACGCGACGCAGCCATTGCCGCCGTCGCCGGCTTTAATCGAGATTTTTGCTTCGTCGGCAAACACGTGTCACCTGCTACTTGGGAAATTGCCAGAAATCATACGCCAGGGCTGGGAGTAAAAATAAAAATACGCGCCCGGGTAACGAAG
>DATEVZ010000155.1:0-8341 GCA_035258265.1 Candidatus Acidiferrales bacterium | reverse complement strand
AACGGATGGATGCGAGCTGCGCGGACACGTAACCCGTCATGATTACGAGCAGCACGGTGACGAGCTGCGAAATGTGGACGTAGTGGCGTTCGGAAGCGTGGCGCACCAAAAAGCGGCGGTAAAAATCCTCGACGATGTACGACGTGCCCCAGTTGAGTTGCGTCGCGATGGTGGACATGAACGCGGCGAGAAAGCCGGCGACGATGATCCCGCGCCAGGCATGCGGCACGTAATCGTTGACGATCATCATGTAACTGGTTTCGGGATGCTGGAGGCCCGGATAAAGGACGATCGCGGCAAGAGCGGTGAGAATCCAAGGCCAGGGGCGCAGCGCGTAGTGAGCGATGTTGAACCAGAGCACGGAAAATAATCCTTGGCGTTCATCGCGCGCACTGAAAATTCTTTGCGCGATGTATCCGCCGCCGCCGGGTTCCGCGCCAGGGTACCAGAAGGCCCACCACTGCACTCCGAGGTAGACGGCGAAAGTGATTACCGGAAGAGTCCACAGCGTGTCGCTGGCGAAACCCTTCGAAAAATCGGGGAGAAACGCGAGCGGATCGGAGCCGCCATTTTGCGCGCGCATCGCGCCGATTTGCGAGGTCATCGAGCCCATGCCGCCTGCGGCTTTCACGGCGTACCAGGCGATTCCGATCACGATGCTCATTTTCAGCACGAATTGGAAAAGGTCCGTCCAGAGCACGCCTGAGAGGCCCCCGAGAGAAACGTAAAGTCCGGTAAATGGGATCAGAAAGAAAATGCAGATGATCAGAGCTTGGCCGTCCGTTCCGGAAAATACCGGACCGAAGATTTGGCTGAGTGCGTGCGAAAATGTGCCGAGGAAACTCCACGTCTGCATGGTGGGACCGAGAGTCGTGCCGACGATGTTGATCATCGCCTTGGTGACCCAGCCGAGGATCAGGCAGTTCATCAGCAGGCCGAGATAGATGGCGCGAAATCCGCGCAGAAACGCGGCGGGATTCCCGGAGTAGCGCATTTCGGCGAATTGCACGTCGGTCATCAGGCCGGAACGGCGCCACAATCGCGCGAAGAGAAACACAGTCATCATGCCGGACGGCAGAAACGCCCACCAAATCCAGTTGCCGGCAATTCCTTGCGTGTAGACGAGGCCGGCGACGAGCAGAGGCGTATCGGCGGCGAAGGTTGTGGCGACCATGGAGGTGCCGGCGAGCCACCAGGAAGCGCTGCGTCCGGAGACAAAATAATCTTCAGAACTTTTTGTGGAGCTGCGCCGGAAATAGAGGCCGAGCAGAAGAGTTATTGCGAGGTACCCGATAATGGCTGACCAATCGAGCAGTGTGAATGGCATCGGCCCGACTTTATTGCACAGATGCGCGGGAGGAAGCAATGTGAAATCGAACTAAATTTGCGACGCGATGCGTGCGGCGCGTGCTGAGAGCCGGAAAAAACTTGCGTGCTGGCTGAGAATTTGTACTATTCTGCGCGTCGCTCGATTATCTTTTGCGCCATAAATTGCTCAAAGAAGGGCAAATGCGAATTCTGTTGTTCGTTGTGCTACTCGGTCTTGCCGCTGGCTCGGGCGCTTCGAGCCAATCTCCGGCGCAACCCGTGCCGCAATTGAATTTGATGCCGATGCCGTCGAGCTTGCAGCTTGGAAGCGGTGCGCTTCCGGTCAGTGCGAGCTTCTCCGTCGCGATTGAGGGTTACCGCGAGCCTCGGCTGGAACGCGCGGTCGAGAGGTTTTGCCGAGATCTTTCGCGGCGGACTGGTTTGTTCATCGGTGTGATGATTGTTGACCCCAGCAAGGCGACGCTGGTGATTCATGCGGAACATGCGAGCAAGCCTGTTCAAGAATTGGGCGAAAACGAAAGCTACGTTCTGGATGTGAGTGCTGCGGGAGCGAAGCTGTCGGCGCCAAATCCTTTGGGCGCAATGCACGGGCTGCAGACGTTTCTGCAACTGGTTGCGATCACGCCGTCCGGTCTCGTCGCGCCCGCCGTACATATCGAAGATGCGCCGCGATTTCCCTGGCGCGGTTTGACCATTGACGTCAGCCGTCACTTTGTTTATCTGGATACGCTGAAGCGCAACGTTGACGGAATGGCCGCGGCAAAAATGAACGTGCTGCACCTGCACCTTTCGGACGATCAGGGCTTTCGAGTGGAGAGCAAAGAATTTCCCAGGCTGCAGGAAATGGGATCGGACGGGAAGTATTACACGCAAGCGGAAATCCGTGACCTGATTGCGTATGCCGGCGATCGCGGCATTCGTGTGCTACCCGAATTCGACATGCCCGGGCACAGCACGTCGTGGTTCGTAGGCTATCCCGAACTTGCCAGCGGGCCTGGACCGTACCAGATCGAACGGCGCTGGGGAATTTTCGATCCGGCGATGGATCCTTCGCGCGAGTCCACGTACAAGTTTCTGGACAAATTCATCGGCGAGATGGCGGAGCTTTTTCCGAACCATTATTTTCACATCGGCGGCGACGAAGTGAACGGCAAACAGTGGGACGCTAATCCGGAGATTCAGAAATTCATGCACGCGCACAAATTGAAGAACGATCAGGAACTGCAACAGTATTTCACGCTGCAAGTTCAGAAAATCGTGAGCAAGCACCACAAGGAAATGGTCGGCTGGGATGAAATTCTGACTCCGGGGATGCCGAAAGACATCGTGATCCAATCGTGGCGGGGCCAGGAATCGTTGGCTGAAGCGGCGCGCCAGGGATATCGCGGAATTCTTTCCAGCGGATACTACCTGGACGGGATGGCGCCGACGAGCCAGCACTATGCGGTCGATCCCATGGCGAACGCGGATGCGACGCTCACGCCGGAACAGCAAAAACTGATTCTCGGCGGCGAAGCTTGCATGTGGGCCGAATTTATTTCGAATGAAAATATTGATTCGCGGATTTGGCCGCGGGCGGCGGCAGTCGCCGAGCGTTTGTGGTCCGCGCAACAGGTGCGGGATGCGGATTCGATGTACCGTCGTCTGGATGCTATGAGCGTGCAGTTGGAGGAACTCGGGCTGACGCATCGTTCGAGCCCACAGGTAATGCTCGCGCGGATGGCGGGGGCCGACGACATTGCCGCGTTGCGCGTGCTGGCGGATGCGGTGCAGCCTGCGAGCATCACTATTCGCGAAAAGGAAGCTGAACTTACCGGCGGGATCCAAACCAGCGATATGCCGCTCGATCGCATGGTGGATGTGGTGGCTCCCGAAAGCGAAGTGGCGCGACGATTTTCGGGCGATGTGAATCAACTTGCCGCGAGCAATTTTCGGGATGCTGCGGCGGAATCACGAATCCGTGCGCGGCTGGTTTTGTGGCGCGACAATGACAATCAACTGGAACCTCTGCTGCAGAATTCATTTCTGCTGAAAGAACTCTCGCCAGTTTCGCAAAATCTGACTGCGGTGGCGGCGGCGGGACTCCAGGCGCTCGACTTCATTGACAACGGCCGCACTGCTCCCGAGTCCTGGCACAACGAACATCTGGCGATGATTCAGCAGGCCGAAAAGCCGACGGCCGATCTGATTCTTGCGATTGCGCCAGCCGTGCAGAAGCTCGTTGACGCCAGTGCGAGCGTCACTCCGAGACAATAATTTCGCGGCTGGGGGAGGCGCGAGAATAACCGGCTAGCGGCGGCGAGGCGAGAAACCGTTTGCGCGGCTGATCATTGAGGAGGATTGTTCTTGCGCATTGTGAATTTTCGCAGGGAACGGGCTTTGCGGCTGGGAGCGTTGCAGGAGGAGCGCGTCTTTGATCTACAGGAATTGAGCGCGGCTAGGGGGAAACCAGCCCCCTTTCTCTCAAGCGCGGAGGATTTCTTGAATGCGGGTTCGGAGGCGGTGGATTTCGCGCGGAAACTGGTGGTAGAGGGGGCGACCGGTAATGCGTCAGTTCCTTTGAAATCGCTCGAGCTTGGGCCGCCCGTTCCGAAGCCGGGCAAGATCATCGCCGTGGGACTGAATTATCGGGATCATGCGGGCGAAGCAAATTTCAAGGTGCCAGAATATCCGATTCTATTCGCGAAATTTCCGAATTCCATCGTCGGGCCGCACGATCCCATCGGGATTCCGTCAGAGGACATGCAGGTTGATAACGAGGCTGAATTGGCCGTGGTGCTGGGGCGCCGCGGTAAGGCTATCCGCCAGGATGCGGCGCTCGACTACGTGGCCGGATATATGGCGCTCAATGATGTGTCGGCGCGGAGGTGGCAATTCGCAGACAAACAGTGGACCCGGGGAAAATCCTGCGACACATTCTGCCCCACGGGGCCGTGGCTCACGACTCGTGACGAGATTGCCGATCCACACAATCTGCGCGTCATCGGACGGTTGAATGGCGAGGTTTTTCAAGATTCGAATACGTCGAAGCTGATTTTTCAGCTGCCCGAGCTCATATCGTTTATTTCCGAGGCGATCACGCTGGAGCCGGGAGATATCATCGCAACGGGAACGCCGTCGGGCGTAGGCGTGTTTCGCAATCCGCCGATTTTCATGAAGCCGGGAGACGTCGCGGAGGTGGAAATTGAAAAGTTGGGATTGTTGCGAAACGTCGCGACGACGGGATTGCGGAGTTGATGGAGGACCGAATCTTCGGGTTTGCGGCGCCGCGTTATGAGCGGATGCCGTCTTGATGCACGTATTTGACTACTTCGACTTCTGAAATCGCGATAAGTCCCTCGGCGACCATCTCATCCAGGAACGGCAGCAGGGTCTGAATTTTGTCTTCTGAGTCAATCACGCTGACCATGACCGGCGCGTCATGGGAGAACGACATGTGGCGCGGGCGGCGAATCAGCGTGCTGGCGCCGTATCCTTCGATTCCGCGAAAAACAGTGGCGCCGGCGATGTCCAGTTCGCGGCACTTTTCGACAACGGCGCGATACAGCGGCTTATCCTTCCATTTGTCGTCTTCGCCGAAATGAATGCGCAGCATTTTGGCCGTGCCCTCGAGCTTCATTTGCGCGCCTCCTTTCTGCGTTCGACTTTCTGGAAGTCGCGCGTATATTTGATTACGTCCACGTCGGAGAAAACCACCAAGCCTTGTTGCACCATGCCGTCAAGCACGGGAAGAAATGTGCGGAGCCGTTCTTCGGTGTCCACCACGGAGAGCATGATGGGCCGGTCATGCGAGAGATGAAGCGCCGAATCCTTGTGAATTCTGCGGTTGGCTCCATAGCCTAAGATGCCCTGGTACACCGTTGCGCCGGCGATGTCGTTCGCACGCATGCTTTCCAGCAGTGCTTTGTGCAGAGGCTTGCCGTTCCACTTATCGTTTTCGCCGATAAAAATCCGCATCAGCTTCGCTTTTCCCTGGCGCTTCAATGCGGGCACGTCTTCCTGGCCTGCACCCTTTGCGGAAGCCTCAGAAGGTTTCACGACGGTGGTATCTTGAATTTCAATCAGGCCTGTTCCGACCATTTCGTGCAGCTTGGGGAGAAGTTCGTTCACTTTTTCGGCCGTTTCCATGAACTCGATTTTCATCGGAAGATTTTCCGTGAGCGCCAGCGCGCGATCCGTGTGCATACGGTGGTCGGCGCCAAAACCGGCGATGCCTCGCGTGACGGTGGCTCCGGAAACCTGGTGATAGAAAAGAAATTGTAGA
Organism: Candidatus Acidiferrales bacterium; assembly: GCA_035258265.1. Classification (GTDB taxonomy): domain Bacteria; phylum Acidobacteriota; class Terriglobia; order Acidiferrales; family UBA7541; genus Palsa-295. The sequence continues at coordinate 2,748 of DATEVZ010000155.1, read as the reverse complement.
ATCGCGGAATAGACGGCTTCCCCGTGGTATTGGTAGTCCTGGCCAACATAAATACTTACCTTCTTGGCCGGTCCGGCTTTAAGCATGTTTCCTCCCGCGTCATATTCCCACGGCTTGCAACCAAGTATTCTACCGCCCGTCCGGGCATATAATTTCAGACAATCGAGCGTCCGGTGATCACGCCCAACCAAACGGAAATGAAGCCGACGACCACGCTGAGGATGACGTTCAGGCCGGCGATTAGAAACTCGCCGTCTTGAAATACGCGGAAGGTTTCATACTCAAATGTGGAAAACGTGCTGTACCCGCCGATGAATCCAATCGGCAGCAAATAGCGCCAATTCGCGTTCCAGTTCGTTTTTTCCGCCAGCAACGTGACGATCAAACCGATTAGAAAGCACGCGGTGCAATTGACGATGAAGGTGCCGTACGGGAATCGCGTGCCCATGCGATTCCCGACATATCCTCCGAGCCAGAAGCGCAGGACCGATCCCAAAAATCCCCCGAGACCTACCATCAAGTATTTGGTCATAGTTGCAAGAGGCGTCCCCTCCTTGAGGCTCGCGAGATAAGGGTTGAGCCATTTTCAAGTGCATCGGTTTGGTTCGGGATCGTCGCCGGGGATATGACTCCGCGACAAGAATCCCTTGTCAGGAGTCATCATCTGTCCCGGCTAAGAAGGGACAGCGGTTAAGGGGCGAACTCCATGCCCTCTGTGCCTAATGATACTTTTACTTTCACGGAAGTCAATTGCCGAGTGCGATGCGTTGCGTTGGCGTTCAATACCCGGCTTGCTCCGCGGACAATCTTCGGTCGCGTTCCGCGACAAACCGTGCTGTAGCTATTTTTCATTGGGTCTTGAGTTCGACGTCCTGAGTATAGAGAACATGCCAACGTCCGTCGTAATAACTGAATGTGTCGAGAAAACGGACCTTTCGCGGTTCCTTCGTCGCTGGGTCCGGAATATCGATGTCTGACCTGGAGATTGCAGTCGTCCCATGGATCTGTATCGTCGGCATGGGCAACGACGGAACTGGAATCGGATTCGCGCGATGAGCGCGCGCCTTGTCAATGATCTCCTGCCGGCTTCTCACCTGTCCGGTGTACCAAACGGATTCGTAGTCTGGTTCCAACAGGCACTCCAGGTAATCGGTATCGCCGGTAAGAAACGCCTTGCTCCACTCCCGCTCGGCGCGCCTTACGGATTCAGCGTCCGGTTTGGAGTCCTTCATCAGTTGGTCACAATTTTGCGCAGCCGCCGGAATCAATAAAAACGGAAATAGAGCAAAAGCCCACAAGCGCTTCATAGTCATCGCGGTTTCCTTTCGACGTCGCGCATGGGTGAGACGATCGGCGCCTATTATATGCACCGCAATCAGACGGGGCTTGGCGGGTCAGGCGATGCCCAGCTTCTTTTGCATCTCTTCGAGCGAAATTCCCTTCGTTTCCGGATAGACCAACAGGACAACAAAAAACTGGAGAAGCATCATCGCCGCGAAAAATACGAACGGATAGCCGCCGGACGCCGCCGCCATTGACGGGAAAATGAGGGAGATCAGCGCGTTCATGAACCAATGCGAAAAGCTGCCGAGGCTTTGTCCTTTGGCGCGCACGCGGTTGGGGAAAACTTCGCTCAGATAAACCCAGATGACGGCGCCTTGCGAGAACGCGAAGAAGGCGATGTAGCCTACCAGCAGCCAGACCAGGAAATCCTGGTGGCGGCCTGAAAGGAAAATGGCAGCGACGCCGCCCAGACATGCCGCGGTGCCGACGGAGCCGATCAGCAGCAGAGTCTTGCGGCCGACGCGATCTATCATGGACATGGCCAGCATGGTGAACACCAGGTTTGTCGCGCCAATGGCAACTGCTTGCAGGTCGGAAGAGACTTTGTTGAAGCCGGCATATGCAAAAATATCGTTGAGGTAGTAGAGGATGGCGTTGATGCCGGAAAGCTGGTTGAACATTCCGATGGAGACGGCGAGGAAAATCGGCAGGCGATATTTCCAGGAAAAGAGAGAATCGCTGACAACGTGCTCGGCGTCGATGGACGCGACAATTTCCTGAAGCTCCTGTTCGTAATTTTCTTCGCCTGTGACGCGCAGGACTTCTTTGGCTTCGTCCACTCTTTGCTTTTTGACCAGCCAGCGCGGACTGCGGGGAATGGTGAAAAGTAGAAGAAAGAAAAGAAGTGCGGGGGCGGCGGGAATCCCCAGTTTCCACCGCCATTCGGCTGCGCCGAGCTGCATCGCTCCGACGATGTAGTTCGATAGATACGCTAGCAAGATTCCCAACACGACGTTGAACTGAAAGAGGCCTACCAGACGGCCGCGCCATTTCGCCGGCGCCACTTCCGCGATGTACATCGGACCGAGGACGGAAGAGCCGCCAATGCCCAGTCCGCCGATGAAACGAAAGACTATGAGTGCGGTCCAATCCCAGGCGAACGCACAGCCCAGAGCCGAAATCAAGTACAAGACGGCCAGGACGCGCAAACTGTCGCGGCGGCCGAAACGATCTCCCGGAATTCCAGCCAGCATGGAGCCGAAGATGGCGCCGACAACCGCGACGAAGACAGTAAAGCCCAGGCCATTGGACGAGAGGTGAAATGTTTGGGTCAGCTCACGGGTGGTACCGGAGATAACGGCAGTGTCGAAACCGAAAAGCAGTCCGCCGAGCGAAGCGACGATGGCGCTCCGCAACAGATGCGAGTTAAGTTTCATGCCGCCTTTCTAATCGTCATGCTGCCAG
>DATEVZ010000154.1:0-8694 GCA_035258265.1 Candidatus Acidiferrales bacterium | reverse complement strand
GTAAGACTTGTTTGTTCGGATTTTTGCTTTTTATTCGTTGTGCCGGGCGAATGCGGCTTGCTTGGGTGGGCGCGTGATGCTACCTTGCCCGATTTGCAGCGGACGGGCAGTTTGGCTGGCATGACAGGCGCGAACCGCTTTAACACGTAGGGCACGGAGACATGTCGGCACGGCGCATTTTGTGGCGTTAGCGAATGCAAATCGAAGAAAGGTTCCTGCCTGCGGAAGGCCGGCCTCGTCCCATATGCGGGTCGCATAAACCGCGCTACCGCTCGGGATGACAGACTCACGAAAGAGCAATTCGGAGGACTGATGGCGACGAAACAGTGGAGTTCGACGGCACCCCCTGGGGAGTTTCGGCCTTACGTGGACGCGTCGGAGACGATCGCTGAATTCAGCCTGCGGGCGGTGATTCTGGGCTCGCTGTTTGGCGTGCTGTTTGGCGCTGTTTCGGTCTACGTGGGATTGCGGGCGGGGTTGACGGTATCGGCTTCGATTCCGATTGCTGTTCTCTCGATCAGCATTTTGCGTGCTTTTGGCCGTTCGACAATTCTTGAAAATAACATCGTGCAGACCACCGGCTCGGCCGGCGAGTCGGTGGCGGCGGGCGTGATTTTCTCCATGCCAGCGCTGATCTTTTTAGGTTTTTCGCTCAACGCCGAATACTGGCGGATTTTTTTTCTGGCGCTGATGGGCGGATGGCTGGGCGTGCTGTTCATGATTCCGCTGCGGCGGCAACTGATCGTAAAAGAGCACGGCAACCTGACGTTTCCCGAAGGCACAGCGTGCGCGGACGTGCTGGTGGCGGGCGAGCGCGGCGGGTCGTTTGCCAGCCGCGTATTTTGGGGACTGGGGCTGGGCGGCGTGTACACGTTTTGCATGAACACGTTCGGTTTGTGGCCGTCGCAGCCGGAGTATCAGCCGAAATGGCTGCCGGGTGCTTCGTTTCGGGCAAACATCACGTCGGAATATTTGGGCGTGGGCTACATTATCGGGCCGCGCGTTTCCGGAACGCTTTTTGCGGGCGGCGTGATTTCGTGGCTGGTGATCATGCCGGCGATCAAATTTTTCGGTTCGCTTTCGGGCAATGTCGCGTTGTATCCGTCCACGATTCCGATCGGACAGATGACGCCCGATCAGCTTTACGGCAGCTACATTCGCTCGATCGGCGCGGGGGCAGTGGCCGCATCGGGGCTCATCACGCTGATTAAGACGCTGCCGACAATTCTTTCGGCGCTCACCGCGGGGATCAAAGATATTCGAGCGAAGCAGGCCGCGGCCGCGGCGGCTGTGAGTCGCACGGAACGCGATATGTCCATGCGCGTGGTGCTGATTGGCTCGGCGGTGATTGTGATGATGGTGTGGGCGCTGCTGAAATTCAAGCCGATTCCGGGAGCGATGACCAGCGGCTTCGCAGATTTTCTGGCGGCGGTTTTCGTGGTGACGTTCGGATTTTTGTTCGTTACCGTGGCGTCGCGCATCAGTGGGTTGATCGGAAATTCCTCGAACCCGATCAGCGGCATGACGATTGCGACTCTGATGGCGACGTGCGCGGTGTTCCTGTTGATTCATTGGACTTCGACCGCGGACCAAGTGCTGGCGCTGACTATCGGGGGAGTGGTGTGCATCGCCTCGGCGATTGCGGGCGCGACGTCGCAGGATTTGAAAACGGGATACCTGGTGGGCGCGACGCCTTACTGGCAGCAAGTGGCATTGGTGATCGGCGTGATGGTTTCTTCATTCGCGATCGGCGGGACGCTGATCCTGATGAACATTGGGCTCGCGCAATATAAGCCGCTGAAGATCGCGCTGGATATCGATCATCTGCAGCCAGGCGTGGACGTGCAGGAGCGCGGCTATACGTACAACGGGAAGACCTACGTGCTGGTGAATGCGCTGGGCTCACACGAAGTGCCGGACGGGAAATATTTGTACGATCCGGCGACGCGCGAAATCGAGGTGCAGTGGGTGCAAGGAATCGGCAGCGATCAGGCAGCGGCGCCGCAGGCCCGGTTGATGGCGACGGTGATCAGTGGAATTCTGAATCAGCGGCTGCCGTGGCGGCTGGTTTTTCTCGGCGTGTTCTTGGTAATCGCGATTGAGCTGCTGGGGGTTCGCTCGCTGCCATTTGCCGTGGGGTCGTATCTTTCGATTGCGACGACCATGGCGATGTTTGCCGGAGGATTGGTGCGTTGGCTGGCGGAGCAGGGCCTGGAGAAAAAGAGCGACGCGGAGAGCGAAGTGAGCCCGGGGTCGCTTTACGCCAGCGGATTGATCGCGGCGGGCGGCGTGTTTGGATTGCTCGCGATCATTTTGAATTTGATGCAGGACCCCGAGCTGAGCAAGCACGTGCCGCACTGGCTCGCTATTGTGTTTCGTTTGCCGTGGCCGGCGAAAATGTTTGCACTGGGAGAGAAAGTGCCCGGAATCAGCCACGTGCCCGCTGTTGGCGTGGTGTTATTCGTGTTGCTGGCGATTTCGCTGTTTGTATCCGCGCGCAAGAAATTGAGCAACTAGGCACTGCAGCAAGCGGTTTCGCGAATTTCGCGTGTCGTTCAAGCCGCGGATTTTGAGAAACTTGTCTCCATGCTTACAAAACCTCGGTGGCTGTTGCATCTGGAAGGGGCCTGCATTCTGGCGTTGGCGGTGGTGGTTTACCACGCGGGACATTTCCGGTGGTGGATGTTTGCGGTGCTGCTGCTTGCGCCGGATCTGGCGATGCTCGGTTATCTTGCGAATGTGAAGATCGGCGCGGCGCTTTATAACCTGGTGCACACCGAGGCCGGACCAGTTCTATTGTTGGTGCTTTGTGTTGCGGTTCCGCTTCTTTGGCTTGAGCCTTACGCCGTGATCTGGCTCGCGCATCTGGGCATGGACCGCATGCTGGGTTACGGCTTGAAATATCCCACGCGTTTCAAGGACACCCATCTGCAGCACGTTTGATTTGTGCGATGACATAGTGCGTCGGTCTAGCCGAGGGCTAGCACCGGCTCCCTCAGCGGCTAAGCCGGACCGATTTCGCACTGCTTGCGGCACGGCTGAAGCCGTGCCCTGACGAAAAGCAAATTAACGCTTCGGTTTTTGCTCGTGCGGCGCGGATTCCTGTTGCGCCGGTGGCTTGGATTCGTGCGCGGCTGGCGGCTTTGACTCGTGCGTCGGCGCTGGTTTCGACTCGTGCGTGGCTGCGGGCCTCGATTCCTCGCGCGGCTTGGCTTCGGGCTTGGGCTCGTGTGTCGCTGGCGGCTTCGATTCAGTGCGCGGTTGTGCCTCTGCCTTGGGCTCGTGTGTTGCGGTTGGATGCGATTCCGTACGCGGCTGGGCTTCGGGTTTCGATTCGTGCGTAGGCGCTGGTTTCGACTCGGGGCGCGGCGTTGCTGCTGTCCTAGGTTCGTGAGTAGTTGCCGGCTTCGATTCTGTGCGAGGCTTGGGTTCGGTTTTCGGCTCGTGCGTTGTTGATGGCCGAGATTCCGTGCCCGGCGCGGCTTCGGGCTTCGATTCATGCGCGGCCGTGGACTTCGATTCCGTGCGCGGCTTTGTTTCGGTCTTTGACTCGCGGGACGTCGTCGCGCGCGATTCGGTGCGAGGCGTGGCTTCGGTCTTGGTTTCTGTGCGAGATTTGCCTTCGGTGCGCGAATTGTTCAAGCGTTCAGACGCCGACGCTTTAGCCGGGACTACATGAGCGTCCTTAAAATCACCGGGCCTGGGCGTGGCAACGACGCTTGGGCGTCCATGATTGACGGATGCGAACTGCTTGCGATCCGCGCGGGCCGCGTTGGCGTGTTCTTCTTGCGCAGCCGTTCGCTCGACGTGATGCTCGTGAGCGAATCTTTCCTGGGCGCCAGACGGACGAGCCGTGATGCCGCCGTGGCCGCCGTTGTAGCTGACGTGTGATTCGTGCACGACGACGTTTTTCTCATACACGTTGTGGACGACGGTGACGTTCACATTGTTCACGCGGCTGTTGTAATAGAAGTTGCGATCGCGCCAGTATCCGCCCTCATAGCCGTAACCGGTGTAGCCGAAACCGTAATTGATGCCGCCATAGAACCCGACTTCCGGGCCCCAATAGCCGGCGTTCCAGAGGTAGACACCGTTGTTCCAACCCCAATAGCCGGGCGTCCACAGAAAGCCGACTTCAGGCGGTTCAACCCAGGTGCCGGGCACCCAGTAATATCCGCCGTCATCGGTGTAGGCCCAGTAGCCAGGAGTCCAGATGTAGCCCGGCGCTGGACAGATTGGCTGCGTGTAAACCGGCAGAGCGGGTGGAGCGACGGAGACTGACACAACAACTTGAGCGGAAGCGGTGGAAGATGCGGCAGCGAACGCGAACAGTGCTGCGGCGAGAATCAGCCAACTGGAAAATCCGAATGATCTGCGTACGCGGCGGAGCGAGAAAAATTGCATGTGCATCACCTCGTGTTGTGGGCCGTCTACTAATAATTGTAGGAAGCGCGGCGAAAAGTGGCGATACCCTAAAGTCTTTAGCGCTAGAGGGACTTTACTCTACGCATTAAGTGTCACTTGCAGGCTGTCGAGACGCTTTCGCACGATTTTAGTTTGATTTGTGGCAGAGTCGAGGACGGCGATGCCCCGAGGGCCTGGAGCGCGTTACCTTCCCGTATGGCGCGAGGATTCCAGTGTATAATCCCGCCATTCGCATGGCGCGAGGCCGCAGATGGCTGCAGACGACTCTTCTAAAATCTGGGTTCCGGTATGTTGCGGACGAGTGATGCGCTGCAATATGTTCAGACAAGCGGATGGCGGAACATACGCGGCGCTGGTTTGTTCGGTCTGCAACAAGAACATTACGCTCGAGCAAGAGTCCCGCGCGGCTGCGGACAAATTCGGGGAAGGCTCGAGCATTCTTAGCCTGATGGGATCGCCCAAGCCGCCCAAGACGGAAAGAAAAAAATCCTTCGCCGAAGCCGGTCCCGACGATCCAACGCTGTAGCCTAAATTGCGGCGCACCCGAAACCTTGCCTCCCAATGATTGGCCAAACGATTTCGCACTATCGCATCGTGGAGCAACTCGGCTCAGGCGGGATGGGCGTCGTCTTCAAGGCTCAGGACAGCCGGCTGGAACGCGCAGTGGCTCTGAAGTTCCTCCCTGAAAAACTGGCGCAAGAACCTCAGGCACTCGAGCGGTTCCGGCGCGAGGCGCGGGCCGCATCCGCTCTAAACCATCCCGGGATTTGCACGATCTACGATATCGGCGAGCAGGACGGCCAAGCGTTCATTGCCATGGAGTTCATCGACGGCGAAACGCTGCGCAATCACATCCATGGAAAGCCACTCCCTCTGGATGAAATCCTGGAGCTGGGGATCCAGATAGCGGAAGCTCTGGAAGCCGCGCATGCGGAAGGGATCATTCACCGGGACGTCAAGCCCGCGAATATTTTTGTGACGAAACGCGGGCGAGCGAAGGTGCTCGATTTCGGCCTTGCCAAGCTGGTTCCCAAAGGCGTCGCAAGCGCAAACGCAGAATCCGGCGGTGACCTCTCGGATTCGAATTCGATCGTTGGAATCATAAGCGGCACTCCTTCGTACATGTCGCCGGAACAGGTGCGCGGAGACCCTCTGGACCCACGCACGGACATCTTCTCGCTCGGGCTCGTGTTGTATGAAATGGCGACGGGGCGCCAGGCGTTCGGTGGCGGCACGGGCGGGGCGATTATCGAGGCTGTTCTGACGCGGCCGCCCGTTTCGTTACGAACTATCAATCCCGCTATTCCCGCGCGGCTGGAAGAAATCATTGACAAGGCGCTCTACAAAGACAGGGAGCAGCGTTACCAGCACGCGGCTGACATTCTTGCCGAACTCCAACGACTGAAGCGCGATATCGATTCAGACTGCCGAGATCGTGATGAGGACACAAAATCAGTCCTCACGTCGACGAGTCCCTCGTCCTCGAGCAGCAACGCAGGGCCTCACAGTGCGACACATCAAACTGGCGCTTTCCGAGCACCGCGAGTTGCAAAGAATATCGGCTCGATTGCCGTTTTGCCTTTTGAAAACCTGAGTCGCGACCCGGAGAACGATTACCTGAGTGACGGGATCACCGGGAGCCTTATCAATATTCTGGCGACGGTGCCAAAACTGCGTGTGATGGCGCAGAGCACGGTGTTTCGTTTTAAGGGCCGGGAGATTGATCCTCAAGCCGTGGGTCGCGATCTGAATGTGCGCGCCGTGCTCACGGGGCGAGTGATGCAGAGTGGTGGTGCTCTGCGGATTGGCGCGGAGCTAGTGGACGTGGCCACTGGCTCTCGATTATGGGGCGCGCAATACGACCGCAAGCCCGGCGACATTTTTATGATTCAGGATGAAATTTCGAACGAGATATCGGGAAAGTTACGGCTCCAACTAACTAGTGCGCAGAAAAGACGGCTCACCAGACATCACACCGAAGATTGCGAAGCCTACCAGATTTATCTAAAGGGCCGTCACCACTGGAACCGCTGGACCGAAGAAGGGTTTTACAAGGCGATCGAGTATTTTCAGAAAGCAGTGGAGAAGGACCACGGCTACGCTCTTGCGTATGCCGGTATAGCCGATTCCTATGTGCTGCTCGGATGGAACAGCTATTTGCCGCCGAAGGATGCGTTCCCCAAAGGCAAAGCGGCGGCGTTGACGGCACTGCGGCTCGACCCCGATCTCGGCGAAGCGCACACACCCTTGGCGGCGGTGTTGTGGCTTCACGACTGGCAGTGGCACGAGGCTGAGAAGGAGTTCAAACGCAGCCTCGAACTTAATCCCACCTATCCGACTGCCAACCATTGGCACGCCGAGTATGTGATGACGATGGGCCGCCAGGTAGAAGCGATTGCGCTGATGAAAAAAAGTCAGGAACTGGATCCCTTGTCCCTCATTATCAACGACGCAATCGGATGGGCCAACTACATGGCCCGGCGATACGACGAAGCGCTCGAGCAACTTCGGCAAACGGTCGAACTCGATCCGAACTACCCGGTCACCCATTGGTGTCTCGGTGCGATCTACCGGGCAACGGGCCGCTACGAATTGGCGATTACCGAAGGTGAGACGGCGGTGAAGCTATCGGGCGGCAGTCCTCTGATGCGTGCGGCGCTTGCACATTCCTACGGAAAGGCTGGGAAGGCGAAAGAAGCGCTGGATATTTTGGATGATCTGACGAAACTCGCGGAGCGCAAATATGTCGCACCGCACTTCTTCGCTGGAATCCATATCGGCTTGGGAGAAGACGACCGCGCATTGGAATACTTGGAGAAATCCTACGAAGAGCACTCCCACTGGCTAATCTATCTTCATATCGAGCCGAGCATGGACAATATGCGCAGCGATCCTCGGTTCCAAGATTTGCTGAAGCGCGTGGGGCTTCCTGCGCCGTCGGACACCACCGCTTGATTCCAGTGACTTTGACGGGAGCACCTACGCATGATTTACGTAAAGAGCTTCCTGGTTGGGCTCGTGAGTTTGTTACTTGCGGCGGTCACCCTTGCTATTAGCCTGACGTTAGTGAACTTCTTGCACAAATCTCCGCCACACGGAGACGACAAGGCCGTCACCTGGGACGAAAATAGGTACCCGCGTGAAGTCGTTTGCGAGAGGACTTGGAGCGCGCCGAGCCATCTCTTGCTGGCGAAGGCCGCAGTCGCTTGGGAAGAAATCGACCACATGCACCAAGCGAGCACCCGTCGCAGGGGGCACGACACTTTCGGAAGAAGCCCCACAGTCAAAGCTAGGACGGTCCGGTGCACCAGCCGTGGATGGCATAAGCGGCGAAGACCATTGCCTATGAGACCAAGGTCGAAGCGGCATGGAGGCCACAGGACTCGCGCATGGGTCCGTAGTAGCGAGGATGGAGGGTAATGTCTCCGGAGCGAAGGGGCCCTGGGTAGTGGCGGGCGCGCCACGCACATCAGTCGGCACACTGTGGCCGGCACATTTTGGTGTAAACGAACGCGTCGAGCCTCGGAGCAAACATGGTGGTAGCCAAAGGATGCGTGCCATCGCTTAACGTGGCCAGCCATCATGGAAGACTCCCAGGGGAAAGCTGCTATCCCCAACCGGACCGGGGCAATCCCGCCGTCCGGGATGAAACGGGGGGACGTAGGAAACTGACCGAGGCGCGGAACGAGGCACCGGCAATCTCCGACGAGGAGCCGGTAACGGCAACTCCCCGCCGCCCATCGCTACAGCGTCTGCGTTCTATCCCAACCCGGATGCGGGAAACCCGCTCGTCCGGATCCGTGGAGGGGGTTGTGAGCAATCATGATCCCTACTCCGACTTTCATGTTGCAGTTTGAAGCGTTTCGCCCGATCGCGATGCTGAGTGTCCGAGAATACGATGCGGTTGCCCGGCTGGCGCAGAGACCTCAGCCAGCCCACGATATTTTTGATCCCCGCCTTTATCACTTTCGGATCCTGAGCATTCTTTGCCAGCGAGCCATAGCCTTCGACCATCGCAATCAGTAAGCCGGCGGCGTCATTGGGTTCCACGTCGCGGCGAACGCTTCCGTGGATCTGGCCCTGTCGCAAAACGGAGGCAACGGCCTCGCGCCAGGCATCGAAGATTGTCTCCAGCCGCTTCCGGAATCCCGCGTCAAGAGGAGACATTTCCTGCGCCAGGTTGTTCAGTTGACAGCCGCCGCATACATCCTCGGGCCGAACGGACAGGCGTTGAACAATGTCGATCAAAGCGTTGACAGGATCCTTGAC
>DATEVZ010000153.1:0-13852 GCA_035258265.1 Candidatus Acidiferrales bacterium | reverse complement strand
CACGCCACAAGCGGCGTTGGGCAAGCACATCCGCCACGTGAGCACTTCCCCCTGGCTTGAGGTCATTGGTGTCGTCGGGGATGAGCGGGCGGATGGCGTGGATCAACCCGCCCCCAAAGCTATCTATTGGCCGCTGCTGATGGATCATTTCGGTCCCGAGCCACTCTACGCCACTCCCGACGTTTCTTACGTAGTGCGCACGCCGGGCGCAGGCTCCAGCGGGCTCATACAGGAAGTCAGCCAGGCTGTCTGGTCCGTAAGCAAGGAATTGCCGCTCGCCAATCCGCAAACCTTGGAGGATCTTTACAACAAATCGCTGTCGCGGACTTCTCTCGCTTTGGTCATGTTGGGAATTGCGGGCGCCATGGCCTTCGCACTGGGCGTCGCAGGATTGTACGGCGTGATTTCCTACTCTGTTGCACAGCGCACACGCGAAATCGGCATCCGCGTTGCGATGGGCGCCCAGCATTCAACTGTGCGGCGCATGTTCATCGCGGAAGGCGCGCGGCTCACCGTCATTGGCATTGCCGTCGGTTCGGTGGCGGCGCTCGGCCTGATGCGGCTGATGGCCTCGCTGCTGTTCGGCGTCAAGCCCTTCGACCCGTTGACGTACGCCGGTGTAGCGGCCGCTTTAGCCGCCGCGGCGGCGATGGCCAGCTACATCCCTGCACGCAGGGCGATGCGCGTCGATCCTATCGTCGCCCTGAGATATGAATAGAACAATCTTGCGCCTTAGGTGTTCCTGGCGTTTGTTCTCGGTTCTAACGGGGAACCCGGAAGTGAATCGGTAGCTCTGTAGTCACAGGGTTGTTAATTCGGGCTAGTTCGTTGTTGAAGGTGATTGTGAAAGAATGCCGCGGACAAATTGATTTGCCGACGACACTGGTGGAAGCAGTCTGGCAGAGTTCAAGATGAAAGCCATCTCAGACGAAACGTGAATAAAGGCGGCCAGCAGAGGGTTGAGAAATCCAAAGGCTGCCAGTCCAACCCCGATGCTGTCCACTACAAGCGTTCCGACGAAGTTTTGCATGATTGTACGACGGCAGCGCCGCGCCGTCTGGAGGGTTTCGGCGAGCTTCGACAGGTCACTCCCAATCAATACGACGTCAGCGCTCTCGCGCGCTACATCGGTTCCGGAACCCATCGCCACGCCCACCGAAGCCTGCATCAATGCAGGCGCGTCGTTGACGCCATCCCCGACCATGGCAGCTTTGTGGCCCTTCTCAGCCAGCCACCTCACATACTGCAATTTGCCTTCAGGAAGAAGGTTAGAGACGATTTCATCGACTGCCAGTTTGTGACCGACGTCTTCCGCGACAGTTTTTGCATCGCCCGTCAGCAGTACCGTCCGAAGCCCCATGGATTTGAGGGATTGAATTGCATCCCTTGCTTCGGGCCGGAGCGTGTCGGCAATTTGCAGAGTTCCCAAAAATCGCCCGCCGCCTGCCACAAAAATCTCCGAGCCTGGCATTGAGCCCTTCTCTTGCGTAAACTGAATTCCGCGTTCAAGTAAGAAATGCTGGTTCCCGACAATGATTTCTTCGCCGTCGTTACGAGCGATGATACCTTTGCCCGGTGTGTATTCAAATATCGCCGGATCTTCATAGGGAATGCCTAGTTGTGTGGCTTTCCTGAGAATCGCCTTCGCGATGGGATGCTCCGACCGCGATTCCGCAATCGCCGCAGTTCTTAACAACGTCGTAGCCGAAGTTCCCGACGCGGCGTGCACATCGAGAAGCTCGGGAGTTCCGTAGGTCAGAGTGCCAGTCTTGTCGAGAAGAACCGTGTCCACCTCCCCAAGTTTTTCGAGATAGAGGCCGCCTTTGATGATTGCGCCTTGCTGAGCTGCCCGGCCTATAGACCCGAGGATCGCCAGCGGTGTTCCGGCCGCGATGCCGCAAGCTCCTGCCACGATGACTACCGAAATGGTCGAACGAATATTGTGGCTGATTAGGAAAGTCAGGATTGCAGCCGCCAACGCAAAATAAACCAGATAACCCGCAAGTCGGTCCGCAATTCCTTGGATCGGCGCACGCGATTTTTCCGCAGTCTCGACCGCCTCGATGATCTTGCCAAAAGTTGTGCCACGGCCCAGGCGCTCAACCCGAACTTCGAGCGCGCCTGATTGATTGATCGTACCGGCGTAGACGATGGCACCAGGCTGTTTTTCCACTGGCATGGATTCACCGGTGATTGGCGCTTGGTCCACGAAAGAATGGCCTCCGACAACCTTCCCATCCACCGGGATGCGTGCCCCAGGCCGAACCAGCACTTCGTCATTCGCTGAGACATCGCCTATCTCTACGTCCGTCCACGCTCCGCTTCGACGGACCGTCGCCACACTCGGCAACAAATCAACCAGATGTTGAATTGCCTTGCGGCCTCGGCCAACCGTAAGACCCTCTAGAATCTCTGCGACGAGAACGAACAGTGTGATGACAAGAGCCGTAAAAATTTCGCGGATCGCTAGAGCGGCGACAATGGCAATAGCCATTGAAAGCTCCATCGTCATCCGGCGTTGTGTAATGTTCTCGTACGCTTCATGGAATATCGGAAACCCTCCGACAACCGTGCAAATCACTCCAATCGCGATGATGTACGGATTCGTTGACCTACCCAGAAACCAGATGGCTCCCGCCGCCGCGGCGACAAACAGGACTCTGTTAACGTCGCGCCAACTCAGCGCGTGTCCGTGATCGTCGTCATGACTCCCATCATCGGAAGAGGCCTTGTTGCCATTAACGCCGAGAAGCTTCTCGCGATCGAGCTCATTCAGATGTGATTGATTCATGGCGGTATCACCCCGTGGAGTCCTGAGGATTGCAGCGCTACTTCAAATAGGCTCGAACGACATCAATCAATTCTTCGGCAGCTTCAGCCTGCGGGGAGGTCTTGGCACTGTCGGGAGAAAGAACGTGGAATCGAATATGTCCTTCCATAACCTCGGCCATTAGACCGTTCAGCGCTCCGCGGCAAGCAGCCATGAGTTGCAAGATTCCGGCGCACTCCTGCTCGGAATCGAGGGCTCGCTCGATTGCGTCGACCTGTCCGCGAATCCGTCGAACGCGTGTCAGAAGCTTTTCTTTATCTTTCGTGGTGTGGGCCATGAAGGGAGCATACTATAAGGGAGTATAGTATAGAAGGACGAAAGGAGACCGATTCCTGGCTAACCGGGACAATAAAGTCCACTTTCCAATAGCGCGTTAATTGATTGGACTTTGCAACAATCTGAAGAACGATTTCAGGCGTCAGGGTGACGAAATGCGGGTTCGCACATGGGTCAGCGCCCGGTGGGTGCTGTGTACTTTCGTCGTCGAGCCCGACAGTAACTGTGAGTGTGACGTGGTATTCGCCAGGCTCATCGAAACGGTATGCGTTGCTCAGTTTATACGAATAGGACGCTGGATTCGACGAGAGGTCATGATTGGGAACCTCAAACGTAGGCCCACTGTGGATTTTACTGTCCCGAATGTCGGTCTAGCCATGGTTGGGCTTGATGGTGAAGGACCACCGCGTGATGAACCGGCAATCTGGAAACCCAAAACCTGGTTTGATATTGGGCTTGCCAAACAACCCGCACGGTTCTAGATACCTGCCTGCAGCCTTGCTTGAGAAAATTGCATCCAGTTCAATTGGTTCGCCTACCTTGAAGCGATTGGAACCACTGGTTGAGCGTAACTCAACTCGCAAATACGAGGGCTTATTCGCAGGGGACTTTTGCACAGTCAATAGGCAGGCAAAAAGCGCCACTGCGGACAGGTGTTGGGCAAATCTGAATTGCATTGTGCCTCGTCAGATACCGCGAAGTCGTCACTGGTTGCCTAGGTCCCGATTAAGCCGCATCACCGGAACTGCTCGCCAAAAGATCAGATTCGTTGACACCGCTCGCATGCCTAAGGTAGCTTGCTCCCGAAGCCGCTGGGGCCGGCCGCGCACCATCTTTCTTCAGACACTTACATTCAGCAGGGAGAGCTGCGATGAAACCATCTCGCGCACCGCATTTCCGCTCATTTCCGCGAACGCTCGGCCCCTGCATTGTTTCTCTCGCGGCACTGCTGGGACTATTTGCGCTTATGCCGGCAGCTGCCCTCGCGCAGAATGCTTCCGGCGGGCAGGAAGGAAATAAATCGGCGGAGGCTGTGGTGGCGCCCAACGAAAATCTAGTCATCGAAGGCATACCACCGATCCCGGCAGCGCTGGCGGAGAAGGTGGACCGTTACACGAATTTTCGTTCGGCCTTTCTTGCCAGTTGGCACCCCACGCGGCGCGAAATGCTGATCTCGACCCGTTTCGCGGATACCTTTCAGATTCACGAAGTGAAAATGCCGGGTGGCGCGCGCACGCAGCTTACTTTTTATCCCGATGACGTTCGCAACGCGCAGTTTCCTCCGAAGGGCGGCGATTCTTTCGTTTTCAGCAAGGACATCGGCGGCGGCGAGTTCTACCAGCTTTATCGCTACGATGTTGCAACCGGCGATGTGACTTTGCTCACCGATGGAAAATCCCGCAATACCGGACCCATCTGGTCGAACGACGGAAAAAGAATGGCCTACGGCTCGACGCGGCGTGACGGCAACGACGTGGACGTGTGGCTCACCGAGCCCGCCAATCCCGACGCGAACAGCAATCGGATGCTCGCGCAGATGACTGGCGGCGGGTGGGAGGTGCTCGATTGGTATCCCGACGACAAACAGCTCCTAGTGATGGAAGAAATTTCCGCGAACGAAACTTATTTGTGGCTAGTGGATTCATCCAGCGGCGAGAAAACGCTGCTAACACCCAAGGGCGGCACGGAAAAAATCGCCTACGGCGGCGCGAAATTCAGCAAGGACGGGAAGGGAATCTACGTCACCACGGACAAGGACTCGGAATTTCAGCGCCTCGCTTACGTGGACCTCGGCTCGAAGAAATATACCTATCTCACCAGTCACATTCCCTGGGATGTGGAAGGGTTTGATATCACTCCGGACGGCGCGACCATCGCGTTCACCACGAACGAAGACGGCCTAAGCGTCCTGCACCTGCTCGACACGAAAACCGAAAAAGAAAAAAACGCGCCGAAGCTTCCGATAGGCCTGGTTTTCGACGTGCAGTGGCACCAGAACGGGCGAGACTTGGCTTTCAATATTGCTTCCTCGCGCTCGAATTTCGATGTGTATTCCCTGGATGTGACCAGCGGCAAAGTGGAGCGCTGGACAATCAGCGAAACCGGTGGTCTGAATCCCGAAACTTTTTCAGAAGCCGAGCTGGTCCACTGGAAGACTTTTGACGGCAAATCAATCAGCGGATTCCTCTACCGCCCGCCCGCGAAATTCACCGGCAAGCGCCCGGTGATGGTGGATATTCACGGCGGTCCGGAAGGGCAGTATCGCCCCGCTTTTTTGGGCCGCAACAATTACTACATCAACGAGCTGGGCATCGCGATGATTTTTCCCAACGTGCGCGGGTCCACGGGTTACGGGAAAACTTTTCTCACGCTCGACAACGGATTCCTGCGCGAGGATTCCTACAAGGACATCAATTCGCTTTTGGATTGGATCGCGCAGCAGCCCGATCTCGATGCCAGCCGCATCATGATCACCGGCGGCAGCTATGGCGGGTTCATGACTTTGGCCGTCGCGACAAACTACAACGATCGCATCCGCTGTTCGCTGGATGTGGTGGGCCCGTCGAACCTCGTGACGTTCCTCGAGAACACCTCCGGGTACCGCAAAGACTTGCGCCGCGTGGAATACGGCGATGAGCGCGATCCCAAAATGCGCGCGTTCCTCGAACGCATCGCGCCCGCCAATAACGCCGACAAAATCACCAAGCCGCTTTTCGTCGTGGCCGGCAAAAACGATCCGCGCGTCCCCTGGACCGAATCGCAGCAAATGGTCGCGGTGGTGCGCAAGAATGGCGCCCCGGTCTGGTTCCTGATGGCCAATGACGAAGGCCACGGCTTCGGCAAAAAGAAGAACATCGACTACCAGTTCTACGCCACGGTCCTCTTTATTCAGAAGTTCCTCGTGAACTAAAAAGATCACGCACCGCGCGGCCTAACGTAGTGCAACCGACAATACCGCTTGGCGGTATCCCGGTGCGCTCGCGCTGCCCGTCCGTTTCGTCTCAGAAAATCCCGGAACTTTTTGTACGCCTGCGCGGAACTATATCTGCAGGGCGGACGAGGACACCACCGTAAGCGTCCCAGTAGCGATGGGGAACTCGCAGCGACCCAGAATTTCACAGGAGAGAGTTTACCCACATGAAAAAGACAGCCATAGCATTGTTACTCGCTTGCGTGTTTGCGGCGCCGGCCGCATTTTCGCAAGAATCCGACGCAGCGAGCACCGCGCCAAACGAGGCGGTCCGCGGCGCCCACATGGTGCAGCATCGCGTAGCCTATCTGACCACGGTGTTGTCGCTCACCTCGGGGCAACAGACCCAGGTTACCAACATTCTCACCAACGCTCAGACGAATCGCTCCACAGCGCACACCAGCATGAAAACCGCGCACACCAATTTGCAGAACGCAATTCGCTCGAATGACGCGGCGGCCATGGAGCAGGCGGCCAATTCGCTCGGCGCTCTCGCGGCGCAAGAAGCTCTCGCGCATGCGAAGACGGAAGCAGCGATCTATCAGGTGCTGACGCCCGATCAGCAGACGAAAATGACGCAGCTCGAAGCCGAAGGTCATCACGGCGGACGCGGTTTCGGACCGCCTCCGGGGCACTAATCCTTTGAAGGGCAATCGTGATCGCGTGATCCCTCGCCCGCTCACAAACGGGCGAGGGATTTTCGTTCGCGCGGTTCAAAAAACATCCGCACTCCGCGGCCAAGTGCTTCCACCCCCGCCGTGTAAAGAACGTAAAAAAATCCAGCGAGCGAGTTGACGGATTTCGTTTTTGGAGCATCTCAGGTATCCGAATCAGGGCGCGGCATTCGCCATCACGTTCGGTGTTTTCACTTCAGATTCGCAGGAACGAACCACAGGGTGCGTGTTTAGATTTTGCATACGGCCATAGTTCATACGAAGTCGCACTTATTTTGCCTGCGGTAAACTGAGAGTTCTGCAGGCAGCAACGACCTCATCTTGGGTGCGGTGTGTCCAATTCGCGCGGTCCGGGGAATCGAATGCGACTAAGACCAATTGCCATTTGTGCGATGGTGCTGGCGGTAATTTCTGTTTCGTTGATTTCGCAGCGCAGTTTGGGGCAATCGAGCGCGGCGCGCTCATTGATCACCGCGCCGATTGACGAAAGCAAGCTTACGGTGCTGAAAGGGAACACGCACCCGCTCGCTCGCGCGCAATACGATCAGGGCCCCGCGTCAGCCAGCCTGCCGATGGATCGCATGTTGCTGGTCTTGAAGAGCAGTACGGAGCAGGCCGCCGCGTTGCAAACTTTGCTGGCGCAGCAAACTGACAAAGCCTCGACGAATTATCACAAGTGGCTCACGCCGCAACAATTCGGCGAGCAATTCGGTGTCTCCGATGACGATGTGCAGAAAATAACCACCTGGCTCGAGTCCCGCGGTTTTCAATCCATCAAGGTTGCCAACGGCCGCAACACGATCGAATTTTCCGGCACTGCGGGTCAAGTGCAGGATGCATTCCACACCCCAATTCACAACTACATGGTGAACGGTCAGCAGCACTTTGCGAACTCATCCGATCCCTCAATTCCGCAGGCGCTCACCCCCGCCATTGCCGGTGTGCTTTCGCTTCATAATTTTGGCCGGAAGCGGCTCAGTCATTTCTCAGGGACGTTCCGCAAATCGCCTGACACCGGCAAGGCCGAGCCAATCAACCCGCAGTACACCTTTGTCGGCGGCTGTTTTGGCTCCGGGACCGATTGCTACGCGCTGGGTCCAACCGATTTCGCCACGATATACAACGTGACGTCGCTCTGGAACGCAGGCATCACCGGATCAGGTGTGAAGATCGCGATCGTTAGCGACAGCAACATCAACATATCGGATGTGAATGACTTCCGCAGCCTCTTCGGCCTGCCGTCGAATCCTCCAGTTGTAACCGTCAACGGCGCAAATCCGGGCGTGCTGCCATGCGCGAACAATGGCGACGAGTGCGAAGCGATTATTGATGTGGAATGGTCTGGCGCGGTGGCCAAGAACGCCACGATTGACTTGGTCGTCTCGGGTTCCAAAACGGGCGCTACATTCGGCGGCGATCTTTCCGCCGAGTACATCATCGACAATAAATTTGCGCCGATCCTGAGCTATAGCTATGGACTGTGCGAACTTGGTCTTGGGACGGCTGGCAATGCTTTTTATGGCGGCAGTCCGACGTCCAAGGATTCAACGGGCGAATGGGCACAAGCGGCAGCGGAAGGCATTACTGTCATCGTTGCCACCGGCGATAACGGATCAGCTGCATGCGATTCTGATGCGACGGGTGTGACGACCGAGCAACCCGCGCAATTCGGACTGGCAGTGAATGGCGTTGCCTCCACTCCCTACAATGTCGCCGTTGGCGGCACGGACTTCAATCAACTCGCGAATCCTGCAACCTTCTGGAATTCCACCAACGCGTCCGGCACAAACTCTTCGGCCAAGGGCTATATTCCCGAGACTACCTGGAACGATTCCTGCACCAACGCATTTCTGGGAGTTTATTTTCAGGGATTCAGCACCAACGCCGAAGCCAATTGCAACAATCTCACTAGCACCACGTTCACTCAGCTAATCGCACCGGTGGGTGGTAGCGGCGGCGCGAGCAACTGCACGACTTATAACGGGACCAATCCAGCCGCTTGCACGGGTGGCTACGCCAAGCCATCATGGCAAACAGGCACCGGCGTCCCTGCCGACGGCAAACGCGATATTCCGGATGTGTCCTTGTTCGCGGGCGACGGATTCGCCGGAAGTTTTTATGCGGTTTGCGAAGCTGACCTCGCGAGCGGCCAGGCCTGCACTCTGAATAATTTTGCGGGATTTGGCGGAACTTCCGTTTCGACGCAAGTTTTCGCCGGCATGGTAGCGCTGATCAACCAGAAATCTCAGGAGAGCCAGGGGAATCTCAATACTGTTTTGTATCCGCTGGCCGGTCAGCAGGTCGCATCAAGCTGCAATACGAGCGCTCCCGCGGGCGGTTGCGTCTTTTACGACGTGACCGTTGGCACAAACGCGCAGCCCTGCGTATTCGGCACTCCGAATTGCTCCCGGACGAATTCGGCCGACGCCAATGGAATCCTCACCGGCTTTTCCGCGGGCACCGGTTTTGACAACGCGACTGGCCTCGGCACCATCAATGCGGCCAATCTGATCAATAGTTTCGCTTCGCTATTCGCTCTAACTTCCACCAGCCCGACGGTCACGGTGGCCGCTCCCGGCAATTCCGGCACGATGACGGCAACGGTCACCGCGCAAGGCAGCTTCAGTGGCACAGTCACGTTTGCCTGCACGGGATTGCCCACCGGCGCGACTTGCAGTTTCAATCCGCCGTCCGCAACTCTAAGCTCGACTGCCACCACTGCCACAACCACGCTGACCGTCTCGACCACGGCACCCAGCGCGCTAGCTCCCACGCAGCGACAGCAACCCGCCGCGCCAGAGCCCCGCATCATCGCGATCGCGTCTGCACTGCTCTGCATGCTTGCCATCGTCATTTTCGCGTCGAGGACGCAAAACCGCCGGCTGCGCTCCGGTACAGCGTTTGCGCTGCTGATTGTTGGGATGGCGGGCCTAATGTTGATGGCCAGCTGTGGCGGCACCAGTGGTGGAGGCGGAGGAGGTGGCGGCACATCGGGTGGCACGCCCACAGGTTCCACCACCGCGACCGTCACCGGCACAAGCGGCAATGCCACCGGCACGCTGAGCTTCACCCTCGACGTGCAGTAAGGGCCGGCGGGCAATGTGGGATCGATTGACACCCTGAATTCATGCACAGATGTTGACGAGTGGCCGGGGCTCACTAACTGTAGTGGCCCTGGCAGGTTTGTTCGCGCGCATCGCCTTCGTGTTGTTGCGGTTTTCTTTCCGTGGATCAAAGCCGCGCTGACCGCTTCCTACCTGGGCTTAAGCCAGCTGCAGCGATCCGCACTTTTTCAACAAGCTGCTAGGGCGCAAATCCGGCGTGGGCCAGCAGCTTCTGAAAACGTGGCTCGGAGCGCAGCCCGTCCAGGCGCGGATCCACTTTAAGCCAGCGGAGTTCGCCGTCCCCGTGCATAAGTCCTTCCTCCAGCGCATCCATGGCTTTGTCCTTCTCACCCAGCGCTAAGAGAGTTGCTGCGAGAAAACCGGGTCCAGTCCCGCCACTGTTCAATTCCTTCATCCGGTTTTCTATTTCTGCGAGCGCGGCTTCCGCGTTCTGGCGCTGCCCGAAAGTGGCAAATGCGTGTCCCAGATAATCCAGATATGCCACTGGACGCGCGCCGGATAACTCGATGGTCCTACGAAATTCCGCGATGGCCTGCGGCCCGTCTCCCTTCGCCTCCATAGCCAGCCCCAGCACCGCGTGCGCCACCATGAAATTCGGAAATTGCCTCAAGACCGCGCGGCATTGCGCGGCCGCCCCGTCGTAGTCCCGCGCAAAGTACGCAACGTAGCCACCCGCCGTCGCGACGATCAGAGAAAGCGGATCCACTTCGCGAGCTTTCTGAATTTGCGCGGTGGCCTCCTCGCGGCGGCCCATGGACGCCAGATACAGCGCATACCATTGGTGCGCTTGTGAATTATTTTCATCCAGCCGAATGGCGCGCTGAAATTCGCGTTCCGCTTCGGCCGACTTCATCTCCCACATGAAATAGACGTAGCCGAGCGAAGCGTGTCCGGCCGCGAGCGAATCATCGAGCGCTATGGCCTTCAGCGCGGCAGCCTTGGCCTTGGGAATGCCTTCGCGCCCCGGGGGATAGCCGTAGAAAACCAGCGTGTTATACGTGTTGGCCAGTCCCGCGTAGGCCGGCGCATACCCGGGGTCCTTCATAACTGCATCATTGAATTCGGCCACCGCCCGAGTCATGCCCTCCCCGGAACGCGAGTTCCAGTCGTAGCTTCCCCTCAGGTAGTCACGGTAAGCCTCCGGATCAACCGGTCGCGAATTTCTGGTCGCCAGTGCCTGGCGCGCTTGGGGAGTCAAATGCACTTGCACCTCTCCGGCAATCGCTTGCGCCACCTCGCCTTCTACCTTCACCATGTCGCCGATGGGGCGATCGAATTCGGCCGCCCAGATATGAGTTTGATCGTCGGCGCGAATCAGCTGGGCGGTCACGCGCAGACCTTCCTGCGTCTTGCGAATGCTGCCCTCGAGAACGTAATTCACTCCGAGCTCCCGAGCGACTTCACTAACGGGCTTTTGGGTGCCCTTGTACGTCATGGCGGAAGTGCGCGCGATCACCCCGATCTGATCGGGATCAAGCTCGCCGAGTTGCGTGATCATTTCCTCGGTGAAGCCGTCGCTGACGTAGTCTTCTGCCGCATTGCCGGTAAGGTTTTCAAACGGCAGCACCGCAATCATAACGCGCGACGGAGTATTCGCAGGGCGCACTCGCTCGTGGCGCCAGGCCCAGTATCCGCCGGCGGCGCACGCCAATATCAGCAGCGCGAGGGCTGCGAACCAGCCGCGCGAAAGCCGCGTGTAAAAAGGAAGGGGGCTCGCCTCGGCATGATAATCCGGTTGCGGCTCTCGGTTCTTACCATCCGCGCCGCTGGTTACGGCGGCCGGTGTTACGGCGACCGGTGTCGGCGCCTCTGGAATCGTGCCGCGGACGACTATGCGCGGCGGCTCCGGGAGGCGCTTCGGATCGTAACCGTCGCCATTTTCCACCCGCGCAAGGAAGCGGTAGCCGCGTCGAGGGACTGTCTCAATGTAGCCTGGATGTTCGGCGTCGTCGTTGAGCGCTTCGCGCAGTTTGCTGACCGCGGTGTTCAGGCCGGTCTCGAAATCAACGAAAGTGTCGTCCGCCCATAGACGTTTTTTCAATTCTTCGCGCGTGACCAGCGTGCCGGGTTGCGCAACGAGCGCTTCCAGTACTCGCAGTGGTTTTTCCTGCAGACGGATCTTCGAACCTTCCTTGCGGAGTTCCCCGGCACGGATATCCACTTCGTAGGGGCCAAATTTTAGTTTGGGAGCCGGGGAGCCCGATAGCATGGCCGTCCTCGTCGAAGACTTATGCGGGGAGGTGGGGATAGTACCACATCGGGAACGCTGCCGGTCACTTTAGGTTAGGCGAGGCAACCCGTTTCGATTCATTGAGCTACTTATTAAGATGAAGTTAAGACTTAAACCACCTTCCGTGCATTGAATGTTTTCAGTGTTTTGCGCAAACTCCCCGCAACGTTACCCGAGGAGCCAGCAGCTCATGCGTGAGCCGATATTTTTGGGCGAAGCGGATTACGAGCGCTGGCTCGTCTCGGCTTTGGAAGCAGAGCGCCAGCGCCTTAGAGAGCAAATGAAGGTCCGCCAAGCGCGATCTCCGGCGGAAACTAAAGACTTCGCCGATATTCGCCCAGACAGAAACAGTTGTCCAAAACGAACGGCCGGCCTGAAGCGATTGCGCGAATCGCCCGGCGGATTTTTGTAAAAGAACGCCGTTGGGTTACGGGAGAATGCTGCCGTGGCTGCCGTGCCCGGTCGCGGCGTGTACTCCCGCCGCAGGTGCTGACGTTGACCCTGTCGCATCCGGACCCGGCGAGGCGGAATTGGGCGATGCGTTGGGCCCGGCGGTCTTGCGCGCGAGAAAGTGCTGGCCGCTCTGGTGCAGGTCCGCCAGCATTGCCCAATCCTGCTTGAATTCGAGCATCGTCTCGCGGCTGTGCTTAGGGCTGTTCAGCTCCGTTTCCATGCGTGCCAATACGATCTGGTAAGCAATTTGCGCGTCTGAATCGGAATCAAAAATATTGCTGGCGCTCAGTCCCACTCGTCCGGGCAATCGCGGATCATTCAAGTTGATCCACAGCGCGCCATCGGCGTCGGCTGAAAGCGTGCCGGCGTCACCAATTTTCTTGAACACGCGTTTCAAATAGCCGCGATCGGGAATCAGTTCATCGTGGATCGCCTGATCCACCACGACGCCGAACTGGTCGTTGTAGTCCTTCCACTCGTCCTTGCTACCCACGATTCTTTCATCCGCGCGTTTTTGTTCCGCGGCGAGTTCCTGGACGCTGACCGTGTAGCCTTCGGGCGCGCCATCCAGCAGCAGCGAATTGTCGTCTGTTCCCGCGGCATCCACCGAAGGATGCGCTTCAAACTGATGTTCCGGATTGAAGTGTCCGGTGATTGCATACGACGCGGTCACGGCCGGAATGCTTTGCCACGCGAATACCGCCAGCGGAATCACCAATTTCTTCGAGTGATAAAGTTGCTCGGTGCCGCTGCGGCATTCGCTGCTGCGTTTAATCGTCCCAGGCACCTGCGAAAAATGCATCACGCGCAAATCGAGTTCGGGATGCTCCTGCGCGTAATGCGTAAAGGTGCGCGCAGCGGCTTTCGGGCTGGTCATGAAGAAATCGTTAAGATAATCGGTTTTCACCGCGTGCGGATAATAGGTGTTGAGCACGCGGCGCGCGAAATCGGCGCAGTTGTTGGTCATGCCGTTGAAGTGGTTCACGTTCGGTTGGGAATTGAACTCGGCGATGAATGCGCGATCCTGCTCCGCGGAAGTTTTCACCACGAACATGTACATGCTGCGCTCGAGCGTGGCGGCGACCATCTCGCGCCATTCGGCGCTATTGCTGGTGCGGCAGCGCTCGCCTTCGCACATGCCATTTAGATAATTTGTGCGGTAGCGCTCTTCCAGCACTGCCTTGATTGCTCTCGAGCTGACCAGCGGCCGATTGGCCGGATCTTCTACGCCGTAAAGATAAATGCTCAGCGGCACGATGTTCCACTCGTACGGCTGATCTTCGCCAAGCGTGG
>DATEVZ010000152.1:0-3888 GCA_035258265.1 Candidatus Acidiferrales bacterium | reverse complement strand
TCGACGCTGGATTTGGCTGAATTGCTGAACATTATTTTGCAGCTCACCACGCGGCATACCGGAGCCGAGCGTGGGACCGTTTTTCTCGTAGACAGCGAACGGGACGAAATCTGGTCGCTCGTGGGGCTGGGCCTCGATCAGCATGAAATCCGGTTGCCGATCAGCCGCGGAATTGCTGGTTGGGTGGCAGCGCACGGAGAAACGGTAAATTTGGTGGATGCCTACGCCGATCCGCGATTCGAATCCGAAGTGGATTTGCGGCTGGGATTCCGTACCAAGTCCCTGCTCTGCTTGCCGATTCGCAGCAAGAGTGACGAGACGATCGGCGTTCTGCAATTGCTGAACAAGAAGACGGGGCCGTTCAACAGCGCGGACGAGAATTTGCTGCGCGCAATTTCCGATCACGTGGCGCTGGCGCTCGAGAACGCACAGCTGCATCGAGATCTATTGCACAAACAGCGCATGGAACGCGATTTGGCTCTGGCGCGCAGCATTCAGCTGGGATTGCTGCCGGAGCGTCCGCCGACGCTTACCGGATTCGATATTGGCGTTTCGCACCGGCCTTCGCTCGAGGTCGGTGGCGATTATTACGATTTCATTCCGCTGGCGCCGGATACGATTTTAACCGTGGTTGCGGACGTGGAGGGCAAAGGCGTGGGTTCGGCGATGGTGATGGCGAACCTGCAAGCCACCTTGCACGCGCTGCTCGCGCACCTTCATTCGCTCGAACGTTTGGTGGAGTCGCTGAACGACATGATGCTCGCCGATACGCGTGGGCAGAAATTCATGACCATGTTTCTCGGGTTGCTCGATCAGACGCATCGCACGTTGCATTACGTGAACGCGGGTCATGTACAGCCGGCGGTCGTGCGCGTCAACGGGGAAGTGGAATATCTGACTGAGGGCGGCATGGTCGTAGGGCTTTTTGCCGGCGTGCGGTACGAGCGCGGTCATGTGAAGCTCCATCGCGGCGACGTGGTGGTGTTTTGCACGGATGGAATCACGGAAGCGAACAACTCGTCGGAAGAGGAATTTGGCACGCAGAGATTGGTGGAGCTGGTGGCGCGCGAGCGGGAATTGCCAGCGCAGGAAATTGTGCAGTCCGTGCTGACTCAAGTGGATTTGTTTTCGCGGGGCGGCACGCATGAAGATGACCGCGTGATTTTGGTTCTCAAGGTTGTGTGAGTTTGCTCTCCTCTCTACGCCACGACAGAATGTACCGCACCTACGACGCTCGGCTTCCTTAACGTGGACTGTTCCCAGCGCTGACCCGCTGGACTAACTTCCACGGACTACAAGTTGCGGGTTCCGAGTTATTCTGCTGGATACTTTTCGAAGAAACTGACTACGCGATTTTCGTATTCTGCGGGCGCTTGCCCTAGGGCCGAGGCGTGGCCGGCACTTTGCACAATCCACATTTCTTTGGGTCCGGTCGCGGCTTCGTAAATTGCTTGCGCATGGCGGCACGGAATTCTGTGGTCCTCGGTTCCGCAGATCAGCAGCACGGGGAATGGGCGTTGCGCGCCGGCTTTTTCCGGCGAGACTTGAGCGGGGTCAAATCCGCCCACTTGCTTCATTGCGTCTAGGGCAAAAATCGTCGCGGGGCGGAAGAGCGTCTTGCCGAGGAGAGGGCT
Organism: Candidatus Acidiferrales bacterium; assembly: GCA_035258265.1. Classification (GTDB taxonomy): domain Bacteria; phylum Acidobacteriota; class Terriglobia; order Acidiferrales; family UBA7541; genus Palsa-295. The sequence continues at coordinate 2,254 of DATEVZ010000152.1, read as the reverse complement.
GACATCCAGGCCCGCATAGTCGTAACTGACTTCGCGAAGATTTGCGAATGGATCTTCGGCGGTGACGGCTGCGATGCGCGGTTCTACTGCTGCTGACTGCAGGGCGATCGCCGCGCCCATCGAGACGCCGAGCGCGTACAAGTGGCGCACATTTTCGCTGCCGTAGAGAGCGTTTGAGATTGCGACCGTGTCGTAGCGTTCCTTCCAGCCGTAGGTGGCCATGTGGCCGCCACTTTCTCCATGCGCGCGCGAATCCATCATGACGATGCTGTACCGGTGCCGAAGCAGGAACTCGGCATGGCCGAGATTGCCGCTGCGATTGTCGGAGACGCCATGAAAGAGCAGAACCCAGTCGCGGCTTGGCGACGGGGGAATGATCTTCCAGCCGCGAAGTTCGATGCCGTCACTCGTGCGGACCGTGAAATCCGTCTTGCTTGCGCCAGTTCGCGCGAGCATCTGGTCTGTTTGCGCGACGCGCTGCGGATTCAGGTTTGCGGGATGCAGGATGCCTGGACCGATCGTGTGGCCTATGAAGCCGGCCGCAACTGGCAAGAGAGCGAGGATTGCGATTGCGAGGTAGGCAAGGCGTCGCATAAGGGTCGCTATCGGTGGTACGGATTTGCGTTGCGCTATGTTTCAGAGGTTCTGGCGTGAGTGCTCCAAGAGTCAGCGAAGACGTTTGGGCGGACGGCTGAAGCAAATGCAAAGAGGCCCCAACGTTACAAGGGGCAAGTATCTTACGAGCCGGTGGAGGAATAGTGGCGGGTGCCGAAATTCCAGAGGGAGATAGCGATGGTCAGGAAGATTGCGGCGACTGCCGGAACCAGCGGCGAGTACTCGGGTGAGACCGTGCGGCCTAGCATCCGCACGCTGGGGTAGAAGGAGGCTAGGCCGAAGGGAACGATCCAGCAGAGGAAAAATTGCACAACGCCGCTGTAAATCGAGAGGGGATAGCGGCCGAAGGCGATCACGTTCCAAATGGGCGGATGCACGCCAATGCGGTCTTCGAACCAAAACGAGACGGTGCTCAGGATGAGAAAGACGGACACATAGATGAGGCCGGCGCAACCGCCAAAGAAGAAAAGCATCGCGAATTTGGCAGGAGTCCACGATAGGCCAAGATGGCGCGTGGCGTACCACATGCAGAAAACGCCGGTGGCAATTTCCTGGAACGATTCGATGCGAAAGGTTTCAAAGAGCACTTGGAAGAGCGACGAGATAGGCCGCAGCAGGACACGGTCGAATTTCCCTTCGATGATGTAGTTGTTGCCAAAATCGTAGAGGTTCAGGCTGACCACGTTGAAGATGCCGTAAGGGATGAGCGAGAAACCGTAGAGGAATAGCACTTCTTCGAAGCGCCATCCGGCGAGCTGCGGGACTTTTTGGAACAGGACCACGACGAAGCAGAGCGCGAAGACCGTGGCGGCAAAGCTAGTAGCGAGGCTGATGAAGAAATCACCGCGATAGCTGACGCGGACTTTAGCGTATTGCGAGAAGTAGTCGAACAAGAGCAAGAAGTGGCGGTGGATTGCGGCGAGAAGGGCCGCGAGGCCGCGTTTTTCTTCGATCGGCGCGCTTGTCGGAAATGAGCTCATCGTTTCGTCAACGCCGGCCCCTGCCTGTCGGCAGGTAGCCGCTCCTAGCCTCCGTGAATTGTGATTTTTTTGGATGCGCGCTCCCACCACCGGTGCGCGAGGAACAGGAGCACTACTACCCAGAGCCATTGAATTCCAAGGGCGCGTAGAGCCGAGTGGCGATCGAGTTTGCCTAAATAAATCTGCAGCGGCGTGTAGGCAATGTGCTCGAAAGGCAGCCAAGCCAGCGCTTTTTGCACGTTGTCAGGGAAAAAGGTCATGGGGATCAGCAGGCCGGAGAGCAATTCGATCAGCCAGTATTTCGCGCGAATCAGCGCGAGGATGGATTTCAGCGGGATGGCGCAGGTGCCGATCATAAAATTGATCGCAGCCATCAAGAAGAAGCTGCCGAGCACCCCTACCAGGAACAGCAGAAAATTCTCGCCTGACGATGGGCCTTGAACAGGAAAGACCAGAGCTACCACGACGGCGGTGGGCAAAGTCAACAGACCCAGGCGGAAGGCGGATTCGCCGATTGCGCGGGAAATCCACATCCACTGCACGGAGACGGGCTTGATCAGGTCCATCGCGATTTTGCCCTCGATGACTTCGTAGGCCATTTCCTGGTCAATGGTGTTCCAGTAGAACGAGCGGATCATCCAACCGACGCTGACGTAGGT
>DATEVZ010000151.1:0-8322 GCA_035258265.1 Candidatus Acidiferrales bacterium | reverse complement strand
CGCGTGGACAAAATCAAGGGCATGAACATCACCATTACGACGTCTGCCCGCAACGACGAAGAAGGGCGCGAGCTGCTGAAGCTGCTCGGCGTGCCGTTTCGCGCGTAGGCGCGAAGCGTAAGGAGAGAGAGCAAGTATGGGGCGTACCGCGCAATTCGCGAAGCAGAGAAAGAAGCTGAAGTTCAAGATCCGCCGGCGCAATCGCTGCCGGATCTGCGGGCGTCCGCGCGCTTTCCTGCGCAAGTTCGAAATGTGCCGTATTTGTTTCCGCGGCCTCGCGCTCAAGGGCGAGATCCCCGGGGTGACCAAGGCCAGCTGGTAGTTTTAGGCGGTAACTAAGGACAAGGAAGAATGACGACTGACCCGATTGCCGATTTGTTGACGCGAATTCGCAACGCGTCGCGCGCCAAACACTCGCGCGTGGATTTGCCCTCTTCCAAGGTGAAAGTGGAACTGGCGCGCATCCTGAAAGAGGAGGGCTACCTCGCGAACTTTAAGGTGGTGGAAGAGCAGAAGACCAAGAAGACGCTGCGCCTCTTCTTGCGCTACACCCCGGACCGCCGCAGCGTGATCACCGATCTGAAGCGCGTCTCGCGCCCTGGTTCGCGGCGCTACGTGGGCAAGACGGACATTCGCCAGGTGGTGGGCGGAATGGGAATTTCGATCGTCTCCACCCCGAAGGGCTTGATGACGGGCCAGTCGGCACGCAAGGCAGGCATCGGCGGCGAAATCATGTGTGAGGTTTGGTAAGGGCTGGGTGAGAGCCTTGGCAAGAGGCCTAGCAGGAAGAACGTAATTAAGAGGATCGAAGAGAGCCATGTCGCGAATTGGAAACAAAATCATACCGGTGCCCTCCGGCGTAAAGATTCAGATCAAGGACGACGCCGTTGAAGTGCAAGGGCCCAAGGGCAAGATGCACGTGGTCGTGCCGCGCGGGATCCACTTCGAGCAGAAGGACGGAACTCTGGTGGCGAAGCGCGCGTCCGATGAGCAGCGCGCACTACACGGCCTGGCACGGGCGCTCGTGGCCAACGCCGTCACCGGTGTGACCACCGGCTTCAAGAAGGATTTGGACATTGTAGGCGTCGGCTACCGCGCCGAAGTGAAGGGCAAGAATGTGGTCCTGGCGCTGGGATATTCGCACCCCATCGAGTTCCCGATTCCCGAGGGAATCACGATCACGGTGGAAAAACAGACGCACATGGTGGTGTCTGGCGCGGACAAGAATCAGGTAGGCCAAACCGCGGCGAATTTGCGCCATCTGCGTCCACCCGACCCGTACAAACAGAAGGGCGTACGCATTACTGGCGAGCGGCTGAAGAAGAAGGCCGGCAAGGCCGGCGCGAAGTCGGCGGCCGCGTAGGCCGGAAGGAGAACGAACGTGGCAGCACCGGTTCGAAAATTATCCAGTGAAGCGCACCGCCGCCGGATTCATGTGCGGATGCGCAAGACGTTGGTGGGGACAGCGGAGCGTCCGCGGTTGTGCGTACATCGCTCGTCTAAGCATATACGCGCGCAGGTAGTGGATGATTCGACGAATCGCACCATCGTTTCGGCCAGCTCGCTCGACGGCGAAGTGCGCAAAACGATCAAGGGCGGCGGCAACATTGCCGCTGCGAAAGTAGTGGGCAAGATCATCGCGGAACGCGCCCGCGCGAAGGGCGTGGACAAAGTGGTATACGACCGCGGTGGATATCAATATCACGGGCGCGTGAAGGCGCTCGCGGAAGCGGCCCGGGAGGCGGGCCTGAAGTTCTGAAAATTATGTCGAAACAAGAGCTCAAAGACTCGCTAGCCGTTCGCCGTCCGGTGGAAACCAACCAGGCGAACTTGAAGGACCAGGTGGTTTCGATCAACCGCTGTACCAAGGTTGTGAAAGGCGGTAAGAACCTCAGCTTCTCGGCGTTGGTAGTGGTGGGCGATCAGGGCGGGCACGCCGGCTTCGGCATGGGCAAGGCTCGCGAAGTCCCCATGGCTATCCGCAAAGCGATCGAGGCCGCCAAGAAGAATATGGTGAAGCTGAACATGAAGGGCTCGACGATTCCGCACCAGGTTCTGGGCCGTTACGGTTCGGGCCAGGTTCTGTTGAAGCCCGCTCCGGAAGGGACTGGAATCATCGCCGGTGGCGCGGTGCGCGCAGTGATGGAGGTTGCTGGGATTCAGAACGTGCTGACGAAATCGCTGGGCACTTCGAACCCGCACAACGTAATCAAGGCGACTTTTGACGCGCTGATGCACTTGAAAGATGCGGCCAAGGTAGCGGAAGGCCGCGGCAAGGTAGCGGAGGAAGCGACGGCGTCCTAGATTTCTTCGCGCAACGACCATGACAACGACAAAGAAAAAAGCGGGAACGCTGAAAATCAAGTGGGTGCGCAGCTTTATCGGTTGCCCGCGGGACATGCGCCAGACAGTTCGCGGGCTGGGCTTCCGCCGCATGCAGCAAGTGCTGGAAGTGCAAGATACACCGTCCATCCGCGGCATGATCGCGCGCGTGCACCATCTTGTGGTGATTGAGGGCTGAGAATGGCACAGAAACCGACACTTTCGAATTTGAAGCCGCCGCGTGGCTCGCGTCACCGCAAGGTGCGCGTGGGGCGCGGTATGGGCTCGAAGATGGGCAAGACTTCTGGCGCCGGTAACAAGGGACAACAATCCCGCCGCGGCTATTCACGGCGGCCGGGATTTGAGGGCGGCCAGATGCCGCTGCACCGGCGTTTGCCGAAGCGCGGTTTTTCGGCGCCGGATTCGAAGACCTATGCGGTGATCAATGTGGAGAGCCTCAACGTCTTTTCGGCAGGCGACACGATTTCACCGGAGCTCTTGTACGGGCTGGGCGTGCTGAAGGTGAAGCGCGAAAGCGTGAAGATCTTGGGCGATGGTGAATTGAAGGTGGCGCTGACGGTACAAGCGCATGCGTTCAGCAAGTCGGCGGAGCAGAAAATCGCGGCCGCCGGAGGCAAGGTCGAAGTCCTGCAATGAACAAGCTGGTCCAGGCATTCCGAAACATATTCAGCACGCCCGATCTGCGCAATCGCGTGCTGTTTACGCTGGGCTTGCTGGCAGTGTACCGGTTGGGCGGTCATATTCCGACGCCTGGAATCAATACGGAATTGCTGCAGCAGCTTTTCCAGCAGGGGCAAGGATCGGTTCTCGGGTTGATTGACCTTTTCAGCGGCGGTAACCTGCGCCGGTTGACGATTTTTGCGTTGGGCATCATGCCGTACATTACAGCATCCATCATTCTGCAATTGATGGTGGTGGTGTGGCCTTACCTGGAAAGATTGCAGAAGGAAGGCGAGCTAGGGCGCCGCAAGATCACGCAGTACACCCGTTATTTGACGATCGTGCTGAGCTTGTTCCAGTCGTTCACGATTGCCGAGACGCTGACGCGCCAGAGCATGAGCGGCCAGTCGCTGGTGTATCACCCGGGACCGCGGTTCATCCTGATGACGATGCTGACGCTGACGACGGGCTCGGCGTTCATCATGTGGCTCGGCGAGCAGATCAGCGAGCGCGGCATCGGCAACGGAATGTCGCTGATCATTTTCGCCGGTATCGTGGTGGGCTTGCCAAACGCCGTGCGCGATCTGTACCTGAAGGCGACGACCCAGCAGTGGGGCTCGTTCACGCCGATCGCGATACTGGGCTTGATCGTTTTGATGTTTGCCGTAGTGGCGTTCATCGTGTTTGTGGAAGGCGGCCAGCGGCGCATTCCGGTGCAGTATGCCAAGCGGGTGATGGGGCGCAAGGTGATGGGCGGACAGATGACGTATCTACCGCTGCGCGTAAATTCTGGCGGCGTGATCCCGCCGATTTTCGCCAGTTCCTTGCTGACGTTTCCGCAGACACTGGCGTTATTTTTTCAGAACAAGTCGCCCTTCTTTACCAAGTTTGCGAACATGATCAAGTGGGGCGAGCCGCTGTACACGCTGATTTATGTAACGCTGATCATATTCTTCGCGTTTTTCTACGTGGGGATTATTTTCAACCCCACGGAGCTGGCAGACAACATGCGGAAGTATGGCGGGTTCGTTCCCGGAATTCGTCCGGGGCGGAACACGTCCGAGTACATCAACCGCATATTGACACGGCTGACGTTCGTGGGCGGCGTATATCTGGCGGTGGTTTGCTTGCTGCCCGAATGGATGATTTCCGGCATTCACTTGCAGCATTTGTGGCTGGTGGGAAATTGGTTTGACCAGCACATGTGGCGTTTCGTGCTGGACGGCTTGAACGTACAATTTTATTTCGGCGGCACGTCACTGTTGATCGTGGTCGGTGTGGCCATGGACACGGTGCAGCAGCTCGAGGCCCAGCTGGTGATGAGGAATTACGACGGCTTTGTACGCAAGGGCCGAGTTCGTGGCCGTCGCAATTAATGAAAGCATCTCGGCGGTGAGGATGGCGCTCAAACGGGCGTTAATTTTCTTAGGGCCGCCGGGAGCCGGGAAAGGCACCCAGGCTAAGCGAATTGCCAAGCAACTCGGGGTGCCGCACCTTTCCACCGGCGACATGCTGAGGGAAGCGGTGGCGCGCGGCACGCCGGCAGGATTGCTGGCCAAGCCGATTATGGAGCGCGGCGATTTGGTGCCGGACCCGATCGTGCTCGAGATGGTGGAAGAGCGGCTGTCACGAAGGGATTGCGCCAACGGATTCATCTTCGACGGCTTTCCCCGCACGTTGCCGCAGGCGGAAGAACTGGACGCAATTCTGCAGCGCCGCGGGCTGGGGCTGCCGCTGGTGATCGAGTTTCGGGTCAGTCCGGAAACGCTGGTGCGACGCGTGGCGGGCCGTTGGACCTGCACCGTAGGCGGCGAGACCTACAACGTTTTCGAGCGTTCGCCGAAGGTGCCGGGGATTTGCGATAACGACGGCGGGAAGCTGGTCCAGCGCGACGATGACCGCCCGGAGATTGTGAAGGAACGTTTCGCTGCGTACGAGCGGCAAACCAAGCCGCTGGCTGATTACTACCGGACGCATGGCGTGCTCGAAGTCGTGAACGGGGATGCGGACGTAGATGAAGTGACCCGTGCGCTGAATGAAATTCTGAAGCGCGCGGAAGGACGCGATGGTCATCTGTAAGTCGCCTGCTGAGCTCGAGAAGATGTACCGGGCGGGGCAGATCGTGTGGACCGCACTGGCCAAGATGCGGACGATGATCCGGCCGGGCATCTCGACGAAAGAGCTCGATGAGTTCGCCGAGAATTACACGGCGAAGCAGGGTGCCCGTCCGGCGTTCAAGGGATATCGCGGGTATCCGGGTTCGGTGTGCACCTCGATCAATCAGGAAGTGGTGCACGGGATTCCTTCGCCGGCGCGGAAGCTGCGCGAGGGCGACATCCTCTCGATGGATTTTGGAGTCGAGCTGGATGGTTATTTTGGTGACGCGGCGCTGACGGTGCCAGTCGGTAAGATCACGCCGGAGCGCGAGAAGCTTTTGCGAGTGACGCGCGAGTCGCTGGAGCACGCGATCGACAAAGTCCGGCCGGGAAACCGGTTGGGCGATGTTTCGGCAGCCGTGCAGCAGTGGGTCGAAAAGAACGGCTACTCGGTCGTGCGCGAGTTTGTGGGGCATGGGATCGGCACCAAGATGCACGAGGATCCGCAGCTTCCGAACTACGGCACGCCAGGACAGGGACCCAGGCTGCAAGAGGGCATGGTGCTCGCGATTGAGCCGATGGTGAATACGGGCGGTCCGGGCGTGCGGGTGCTCGATGATGAATGGACGGCGGTAACCGCCGACGGCAGCGATTCGGCGCACTTTGAGCATACCGTTGCGGTGACGAAGAACGGGCCGTGGATTCTGACGCGTCCGAAAGAGGCGGCGGGACCGGTTTGGTGAGACGCGGGCAGCGAGAATTTGCAGCAGTGGCAGACAGGAGCGCATGAAACCAAGGCCAGAGCAGGAAAAGAAGAAACCGGGCGAAGGCAGCGGGAAAGAGGACGCCATCGAGGTGATGGCGACGGTGATTGAGCCGCTTCCGAACGCCATGTTTCGCGTGGAGCTGGAAAATAAGCACCAGGTGCTGGCCCATATTTCGGGAAAGATGCGCAAGAATTTTATTCGCATTTTGTCGGGAGATCGCGTGGCGGTGGAGCTTTCGCCGTATGACTTGACGCGCGGCAGGATTGTTTACAGATACAAGTAGAGCAGGGCAGAGACCGAGTAACCGGGAACGGAGTCGAACATGAAGGTTCGTGCATCGGTAAAAAAAATCTGTATGAAGTGCAAGATCGTGCATCGGCGCGGCGTGGTGCGCGTGATCTGTACCAACGCCAAGCACCGCCAGCGCCAGGGATAAGGGGAAAACTTTATGGCTCGCATCGCAGGTGTGGATTTGCCGCCGAATAAGCGGCTGTGGATTGGGCTCACGTCCATCTATGGCATTGGACAGGCTCGCGCCAGAGTGCTCGCCGATAAGGCCAAGGTGGACTACACCAAGAAGATCAAGGACCTGACCGAGGACGAAGTCACGCGCCTGCGCGCCGCGATCGAATCGGAAGGGGGAGTGGAAGGCGATCTGCGCAAGGAAATGCAGATGAACATCCGGCGCCTGATTGAAATCCAGGCCTACCGGGGGCTGCGTCACCGGCGCAATCTGCCAGTGCGCGGGCAGCGCACGCACACCAACGCGCGCACGCGCAAAGGTCCGCGCAAGGGCGCTGTGGCGGCCAAGAAGATCGCGCCGCGTAAGTAGTGCTCGCAAAGAATTGAACGGTTAAAGAACGACAGGAGAGAGACGAGCGTGGCAAAAGAACCCAAGGACGCAGCGGCAGCACCGGGGGCAGCGCCGGCAGCGGGAGCGAAGGCTACCTCCAAGCGCAAGAAGGAATTTCGCAAGAAGCGCGAAAAGCGCGTCGTGCCGCACGGCGTCGTGTGCATCCAGGCGACGTTCAACAACACCATCGTGACGCTGACCGATCCCGATGGCCGCGCGGTGAGCTGGTCTTCGGCGGGCTCGGTCGGTTTCAAGGGTTCGCGCAAAGGCACGCCCTACGCCGCACAGCAAGCGGCGGCGACGGCTGCGGGCGTGGCCCGCGATCAGTACGGAATGAAATCGGTGGAAGTGCGCGTGAAGGGCCCGGGCGCCGGGCGCGAATCGGCGGTGCGCGCACTGGCATCTTCCGGCTTGCACATCAATGCGATTAAGGACGTGACGCCGGTGCCGCATAACGGCTGCCGTCCGCCCAAGCGCCGCCGCGTATAGCCGGCCGGCGATTCAAAGATTTCGGAGTTGAAACAAAGGAGAGAAGGACTTGGCAAGACATCGTGAAGCAGTCTGCCGGCTGTGCCGAAGGGAAGGGCAAAAGCTCTTCTTAAAAGGCCTGCGGTGTTTTACAGAAAAGTGCGCGATCGAGAAGCGCAATTTCGTTCCCGGGCAGCACGGGCAGGCCCGGCGGGCAAAGATGGTCGGGTACGGCGTGCAGTTGCGCGAAAAACAGAAGGTGAAGCGCACTTACGGTCTGCTCGAGCGGCAATTCCGCAACTACTTCGAGAAGGCCGTGCGCACCAAGGGCCCGACCGGCTCGAACCTGATGGTGATGCTGGAGCGTCGTCTCGATAATGTGATCTATCGCATGGGCATCGCCGGCTCGCGCTCGCAGGCGCGGCAGCTCGTGCTGCACGGGCACATCCGCGTGAAGGGCCAGAAGGTGAATATCCCCAGCTATCTGGTGAACGTGGGCGATGAAATCGCGCTGAAAGAGAATATGCACGAGAACGCGATGATCCTCGAAGCGCGCAACCTGGCGAAGAGCCAAGGCGTCGCTCCGTGGCTGGATATCGATCCGGCGAACTTCAAGGCGCGCGTGGTAGCGCTGCCGCGTCGCGAAGACGTGCAGACGCCGCCGATGAACGAACAGCTTATCGTCGAACTTTACTCGAAGTAGCGCCAGGAAATTATCAACGTTAACAGGTTTGTACGGTCCGCCGCGGGCGGGCCAGGAGGAATGTCGAAGATGTGGAAGGGCTTCCAGAAACCAAAGCGGTTGGCAGCAGAACCGGAAACACTGACGGACAAGTACGGGAAATTCTCAGCGCAGCCTTTCGAGCGCGGCTGGGGAACCACGGTGGGGAATTCTCTGCGGCGCGCGCTGTTGAGCTCGATTGAAGGCGCGGCCATCACCGCGGTGAAAATCGAAGGCGTGCTGCACGAGTTTTCACCGATTCCGGGCGTGGTGGAAGACGCGACGGACATCATCCTGAACCTGAAGCAGGTTCCACTGAAGCTGAATACCGACCAGCCAAAGACGATCACGCTGGTAGTGGATACGCCCGGGCCGGTGACCTCCGCGAAGATTGAGGAAGATGCGGATATCGCT
>DATEVZ010000150.1:0-27997 GCA_035258265.1 Candidatus Acidiferrales bacterium | reverse complement strand
CGTGGTGCTGGTCGCCACCTTTTACAATGGCATGCCGCCCGAGCAGATTGAAGCCGATATCACCGACACGTTCGAGCGGTTCTTCACCTTGGGCAGCGGCATTGACCACATGGAATCGCGCTCGCTGGCCGGCGTCAGTCTGATCAAAATTTACTTCCAACCGGGAAGCGATGCCAATGCCGACGTCACTAACATTTCCAATCTCGCTATGGCCGATTTGCGGCGCCTCCCCGAAGGCACTCTGCCACCCGTGGTGATGAAAGTGGACGCCTCCAGCCTGCCCGTTTGTTTGCTTACGGTGGAAGGGCAGGGGCTCAACGAAACGCAGCTGCACGACTATTTGCAATATCAAATCCGAAATCAGATCGCCGGTGTGCCCGGGGCCACCGTGCCGCCTCCCTACGGCGGGAAATATCGACAAATCATGGTGTATGTGGATCCCCTGAAATTGCAGGCGCACGAACTAAGTCCCATGGACGTGGTGCGTGCCATGGATGAATCGAACTTGATTCTTCCTGCCGGCGACGTCCGCTTAGGCCCGATGGATTACAACATTTACACCAACGCGCAGGTTCCGAATGCGGAAGCGCTGAACCAGGTGCCGCTAAAAACCGAAGGCCAAAAATCGGTTTTCATCTCCGACGTGGGCAAAGCCGTGGACGGCTCCTACCAGCAGTACAACATCGTTCGCGTCAACGGCCAGAAGTCTGTCTATGCACCGATTTTGAAACAGGGCGGTGACACGAACACGATCGTGGTCGTAAATGGAATCAGGAAGGCCATTAAGACGCTCCGAGACATTCCGGCGCAGTTGCACACCCATGTGGTGTTCGACCAGTCGGTATTCGTCAAGCAAGCGATTTCCACCGTGTTGCGCGAGGGCGGCATCGGGTTGTTCCTTACCGCTGTGATGATTCTGTTGTTCCTGGGAAGCATGCGCGCCACGGCGGCGGTTTTTCTCTCGATTCCTCTCTCCGTGATGATCACGTTTTTCGTTCTGCACTCTGCCGATAAGACCATCAACAGCATGGTCCTCAGCGGACTGGCGCTGGCTTTCTCGCGTTTGATCGATGACTCGGTGGTAGTCATCGAAAACATTTACCGCCACATCGAACTGGGCGAAGATCCAAAAATAGCCGCTGTAAAAGGCGCGAACGAAGTGGCCCTCGCCGTTCTGGCAATCATGCTGGTAGCCGTGGTGGTTTTCTTTCCGGTCACACTGCTCTTCGGTGTCAGTAAGTACCTGTTTACGGCATTGGCGCTGGGGGTTGTCCTCGCGCTTTTCGCCTCTTACTTCGATGCCGTCACGGTTGTCCCGCTCTTCTGCGCCTACTTCTTGAAGCCAGCTCACGAACATGCGGCCGGCGCGGGCACCGCCGCGCCTAAAAAGTCCTGGGGCGCCCGATTCCACGCGAATTTCAACACCAAATTCGAAAAGATGCTGAATGTTTATGAGAAATACGTAAATAAAACACTCGATCGTCCGCGCGAAGCTCTCTTTTTGTTTGGTGGAATTTTCCTCGTTACCTTACTTCTCATTCCATTCGTCGGCGTCGCGTTTTTCCCGCGTTCCGACGCCGGCCAATTTGTCATCAATGTGAAAGCGCCGACCGGATCGCGCATCGAAGTCACTAATGACTACATCAAGCAGGTGGAAGGCATCGTGCACGAAGTGGTGAAGCCGGAGGATTTGAACACGGTGGTCTCCAACATCGGCGTCATGGCCGATCTCTCCTCCTTATTCACGCCGAATTCCGGCATGCACACCGCCTTCGTGCAGGTGGGGCTCAAGGAAGAGCACAAGGTCAGCAGTTTTGTTTACATGGATGAAGTCCGCCGCCGCATCGCCATGGAGCTCCCTCAATTGCGCACCTATTTTCAGTCCGGCGGTTTGGTGGACGCCGTCCTCAATCAGGGCATGCCCGCTCCCATTGACGTCCAAGTAAGCGGCATGGATCTGAAAACGGATGATCGCGTGGCGCAAGATTTGGCGCGCGAAATCAAAGCCGCGCCGGGAGTTTCCGACGTTTACATCCCCCAGGACATGGACTATCCCGCGCTCACAGTGAACGTGAATCGCGAACGGGCTGCCGAGCTTGGCCTCAGTCCCAAGGAAGTGATCGACAACCTGATTACCGCGCTCACCTCGGATGTGATGATCGCCCCCAGCTATTGGGTGGATCCCAAGAATGGCAACAATTATTTCGTCACCGTGCAGTATCCAGAGAACCAGGTGAAATCCATCGAAGACCTGAAAGCGATGCCGCTGCGCGCACCAAACCTGAAGATGCCGACGTACCTCAATCAGGTCGCCGACGTCGTGCCCCTTCAAACGCCCACGGAAGTGGATCACTACCAATTGCAGCGCACGATTGACGTCTATGTTGCGCCCACGGGCGAAGATATCGGCGGGCCGCAGCGGGAAATCTCGCGCATCGTTGACCACACGCAGTTGCCGCCCAATACCCGGGTTGATATTCGCGGCCTGGTGCTGACGATGCAGTCCTCCTTCAAGAGTTTCGGTCTTGGACTTTTCCTCGCTGTCTTGCTGGTCTATCTCATTCTCGTCGCGCAATTTTCTTCTTTTGTCGATCCGTTTTTGATCGTACTGGCGGTCCCTACGGGAATTATCGGCGTGATCCTTACGCTCGTCCTCACCGGCACCACGCTGAACATTCAGTCGCTGATGGGCATCGTAATGCTTCAGGGCATGGTCGTCTCGAACAGCATCTTGATTGTTGATTTCGCCAATGTGCTGCGCGGTGAAGGCCACAATCTGCGCGAAGCCGTGGTCCATTCCTGCCGCATCCGCCTGCGCCCCATTTTGATGACGTCGCTTGCCACCGTCGTCGGGCTCTTGCCGATGGCTTTCAAACTGGAAACCGGCAGCGAAGCCTACGCGCCGCTCGCGCGTGTGATTATCGGCGGGCTGCTCACTTCGATCGTTCTCACCATTTTCGTCGTTCCTGCGGCCTACCTTTTGATGTACCGCCGCCGCGCGGAAGCGTCCGCGTCCCTAATTGCCGAGGAGGCTCACTAATGCGTTGCCGAATCCTGTTGACCTTCATGATTCTGTTGCTTTCGGCGGTCGCCGTTGCCGCCACGCCAGCCTCTGCGCAAATGCAGGTTGCCGCGCAGGCACCATCCTCCCAGCAAGCGCCACCGCCCGCTGCGGCGCAGAGCCTCACGTTGCAGGACGCGGAGAAGATTGCGATTCAAAATCACCCACAGATTCAAGCGGCGTCTTATCTCGCAACCGCAGCGAAGGCCCAGGTGACCGAAGCTCGCTCGGACTATTATCCGCACGCGTACGGCAGTGTTACCGGCGTGAAGGCCGAAAATAACAGCCGGGTTGCCGCCGGTGCGCTGAACAATCCGATCATCTTCAGTCGCTTCGCGGATGGCGTGACCGTCCAACAGCTCGTCACCGATTTCGGGCGCACTCACGAACTGGTGAAAAGTTCGGAGCTTCACGCCAAGGCGCAAGAAGAAAATGTCACAACCACGCGCGCCGACGTCCTGCTGCAAGTGGACGCCGCCTACTACGGCGTGCTGAAGGCGCAGGCGGTGCTCGAAGTCGCTCAGGAAACAGTCCAGGATCGCCAGCTCGTTTCCGATCAAATCACCGAGCTGGAAAAAAATAAATTGAAGTCCGGTCTCGACGTCAGTTTCGCGAACGTGGACCTCGCGCAGGCGCAATTGCTGCTCGTGCAGGCGCAAAATGATCTGCAAGCTTCGTTTGCGGAACTTTCCGCCGCGCTAGGCTATTCCGATCAGCGAACATTCCAACTGGCGGAGCAGCCATTGCCGCCCGCGCCGCCAGCGGATCTTCCGACCCTGATCACGCAGGCCATGCAAAATCGCCCTGAACTTGTTAGCCGCCGGCTGGACGTGAATTCCGCGCAGAGCTATGCCACTGCCGAGCGCGATCTGTGGTTTCCGACGCTCAGTGCGGTGGGCACTGCGGGGCTCACGCCATACCGCCAGGACACTCTTGCATCGCGCTACGCGGCGGCCGGATTCAACGTGAACATTCCGATCTTCAATGGCCGACAGTTCAACGCGCTCCACGCCGAAGCCAACGCGGAAGCCAATGCCCAGCAGCAATATCTTCGTGATTTGCAGGATGCGATTGTGCGCGACGTGCGCAAGGCCTGGCTCAACGCGAACTCCGGCTACCAGCGTCTCGCGCTTACCGATCAGCTTTTGAATCAGGCGAACCAGGCGCTCAACTTAGCTCAGGCGCGCTACAAGCTCGGTTTGAGCTCGATCATCGAGTTAAGCCAGTCGCAATTGAACGAAACCCAAGCGGAAATCGCGCAGGCCAGCGCCAAATACGATTACGCAGCGCAATTGTCGGCGCTGAACTACCAAATCGGCGCGCTGCAATAGCAGAAACAGGCTGATTATCCGGAGCAGCCGCAGGAGAGCAACCCTCTTTTTGGTACCATTAATTGACCGGCTTCACCGACTCCATAAGTCCGAAAAATCCCTCCGCCAGCGTCGGATGAATGTACACCGCTCCCTTCAGCACGGTGTAAGGCGCGCCAGCCAAAATCATCGCGCCTAAAATCTGCACCAGCTCGCCACCCTCGCTACCCAGAATTGCCGCGCCCAGAATCCGATCATTCTCGCCGTCCACAATAACTTTCATCAGGCCAACGGTTTCGTCGCGTTCGATCGCCCGCGCGACATTCGCCATTGGGTAAGTTCCCATTTTGAATTTTCGCCCCGAAGTCCGCGCATCTTGTTCGGTGATCCCCACGCGCCCCAATGGGGGGTCGGTGAAAAGCGCATAGGGAAGGTAACGATGTTCGATGGTCAGGTTTTTCCCTTCGATCAAGTTGGCGTAAACGATCTGGTAATCATTGTAGGAAATATGAGTGAACGCTGGGCCGCCTTTCACGTCACCCATAGCCCAAATTCCTGCCGCGCTCGTTTCCATCCGCCCATTCACTTTAATATAGCCGCGCGGGTCGGTTGCGATGCCCGCCTTGTCGAGCCCCAGATCGTCGGTGTTCGGCTTGCGGCCGGTCGCCACTAGTAGGTGTGACCCCGAAATTGTCTTCGATCCTTCTTTTGTCTCATACGCCAGCGCAATTTCGCCGCTGCGATTTTCGACTCGCGTCGTCGTCCCACCGAGGGCCAACTCGACGCCTTCTGCTTCCAAGACCTTCTGCAGTTCCTGCGTGATATCGGGGTCCTCACGGGGCAAGATCCTTTCGCTCCTATGAATAATCGTCACGCGGCTGCCGAAGCGCCGGAACATTTGCCCGAATTCGAGCCCGATATATCCGCCACCCAGCACCAGCAAATGCTTGGGTATTTCCAACAATTCCATAACGGACGCATTGGTCAGGAAAGGAACCGAATCCATTCCAGGAATCTCCGGAATCTCCGGACGCGTGCCCGTATCAATAAAGATTTTCTCGCTTTCAAAGGTTTGGCCGCCCGCTTCCACCCGATGCGGACCCGTAAATCTGCCATGCGCGCGCACCAGCGTGATATTCGGTTTCGCGTCGATGCGCCTCTGAATCGCGTCGCGGAAACCCTGAACAACTTTGTTCTTCCGCCCCACCACGGCCGGAAGTTCCACGCTCACGTCATTGGTGTGGACGCCCCAGCGCGCGGCGTTCCGCGCGTAGTGCGCCACCTGCGCCGAGGCCACCATCGTCTTCGTCGGAGTGCAGCCCGTATTGATGCATGACCCGCCCAGCTCCGCGCGTTCGATAAACGCGACTTTCCATCCAAGGTCCGCCAGCGCATACGAGAGCGGCTTACCCGCTTGCCCTGACCCGATCACAATCGCATCGAATTTCATCTCGTTCACCCGAAGGACAGCGCCATCAGTTTACTCGCAATCGTTGCCCTTCGGCTTTGCTCCCGCGCCAGATTCAGGCGTCCCCGCCCGGTGTTGATTTTGCGGCAGCCAAGGAAACTTCGTTGAAAATTTAACGCCGCATTCAACGGCGTCGCATCTAAAATTTACCGATGGCCAGGGGATGGGAAAGCAAAGCGGTGGAAGGACAGGTCCAGGAATTTCAGTCCAAAGAAGATCGTCAAACGAAGAAGCAGCTTACTGAAGTTCAAATCGAAACGCGACGTCAGACGCAGGTGCTTCTGCTCGCCCGCGCCCGCGTTGAAAAGCAATTGCAGTCCAACCAGGATCCGCGCTATCGCGAACAGCTCACCCGCGCCTTGGCCGACCTGGACGCCCAACTGGCCACGCTATCCAGCGACGTGAAGTGAACGGCACAATTCACTCGTCTAGCCTCAAGGCTCGCTCTGCTAACATATGTTGAATTGAAGTTAGCGGAGCTTCCATGGCACTCCAATCCCACGAGGCACTGGCCGAGATTCGCGACACTCTGGTCGAAACCTACGCCTGCAACGACGCGATGAACCAGGTCATCCTTTCAAGTCTTGACCCTCGGGCGTGGCGTGCCCAGCCGCCGGGACAAAAACGTAGTGGCCGGACGATCGCGGCCATCTTCGCCCATCTGCACAATGTGCGTCTTTCGTGGCTAAAGCATTCCGCTCCGCATCTGAAATGTCCTCCGCCACTCGATCCCGACCGCTGCACCATGAAGCAGGCTGCCGCCGCGCACAGGAAAAGCGCCGCGCAGTGCTTGCGAATGTTGACCGATGCTCTCTCGGCCGATCCAAAGCGCCGCGTTGCAAAATTCTCTCGCGACGGCTATGCGCAGACATGGCCCGCCGGTGGGACCATGTTCGCCTACATGTTCTCGCACGAAGCGCATCATCGCGGTCAGATTTTAATGCTGGCCCATCAGGCCGGCTATCGCGTCCTCCACGATACTCCCGGCGTCTGGCACTGGGAGAAGCTCTGGAAACAATCCGGCCTTACCACGCGCCCGCGCTGATGGGAACCTCATACAAAGCAATCACCATGAATTGCGCGAGTCTCTAAGTTATGATTTGAGTTGACAGAGCCAGGCCATGCCGCGGAACAATGCCACTTCAGAAACGGTAGAGACGCGTTGCTGCATCGCGGGCGGAGGCCCGGCCGGGATGATCGCGGGTTTTCTGCTCGCTCGCGCGGGCGTGGATGTCGTTGTGCTCGAAAAACACGCCGATTTCCTCCGCGATTTCCGCGGCGACACGATTCATCCTTCTACTCTGGAATTGATGTACGAGTTGGCAATCCTGCAAGATTTCCTGCAGCGTTCGCATCAGGAAGTTCAGCAAATCGGAGCTCAAATCGAGGACCAAGTGGTCACGATCGCCGATCTGTCTCACCTCCCCACGCATTGCAAGTTCGTAGCCCTCATGCCTCAGTGGGATTTCTTGAATTTCATGGTCGAAAAGGCCAAGGCCTATCCGACCTTTCATTTGCGAATGGAGTCCGAGGTCACCGGACTGATTGAAGAGAACGGGAACATCGTCGGCGTTCGTGCGAAGACGCCCCGTGGAGATATCGAAGTCCGGGCGCGGCTGACCATAGGAGCGGATGGGCGCCATTCCATTGTTCGTCAGAAAGCCGGGTTCAAAGTAATTGATCTTGGCGCGCCGATTGACGTGCTTTGGATGCGTGTTTCGCGGAAGGCGACTGACTCGCAAGAAACACTCGGCCGCTTCCATGCAGGCAAGATTTTGGTCACGCTCAACAGAGGTGATTATTGGCAGTGCGCGTACGTAATTCCCAAAGGGGCTTTTGAGACCGTCAAGCAAAAGGGCCTGCGGGCGTTTCGCGATGATCTTGCTACCATCGCTCCGTTCCTACGCGAACGCACAACCGAATTGAAGGATTGGAACGACGTCAAATTGTTGTCCGTTGCGGTGGATCGTTTGCAGCAGTGGTGGCGCACTGGGCTTCTGTGCATCGGAGACTCGGCCCACGCGATGTCGCCCGTCGGGGGTGTCGGCATTAATCTTGCGATTCAGGACGCAGTGGCCGCTGCGAATCTACTGGCGAATCCACTCGTGCGGGATGTTGTGACAGACGAACTGCTCGCGAAGGTTCAAGAGCGCCGTGAATTTCCGACGCGCATGACGCAGCGCATCCAGATTTTTGCTCACCAGCGGTTTCTCAGTCCGGCCCTGGCACACCAAGCGCCCTCTCGAGAGCTGCCGCTGGCATTGAAGCTATTGCGACAATTTCCCGTATTGCGTCGCATTCCCGCCCGCGCGATCGGACTTGGGTTTCGGCCCGAGCATGTGCACACGGCGCGAGCGGCTAATCTCGCGGCCGCCCCGGATCAGGGTCCTCGATGAATACCACGCCCACGCCGTTTTGATTTTTCTCGCGGCCCAGTTCGAAGTGCACCACCGTCCCGCGTAGAGACAGCATGCTTGATCGCGTCGGATCTCCGGACGCCTCAATGACGACGCGCACCTCCGACTGCAATCGCGGCCGGCTGCTCACGGCCAGGTAGGCGCCCTGCAAACTCAAATCGCGCACCGTGGCTTTCTCTTCAAATGGCTTTCCGTCTTCGGTCTGCCCGCTGATCGTGGCCGCAAAATGCAGCCGCCGCCGCAATCCCATCCGCGTTTCGCGTATGGCCACCTTCACCCCGCGCTCACTTAACGTGATGGACATGCCTTCGGTCGCTGCCCACGTGGCGGGAAATTCTTGCCGTGCCGCCGAGAGGAATCCGTCCACGGTCTTGTCCGAGGAATCAGGATCGTGGTGAAACAAGATGAGATTGCGTACTTTTGCCTCGCGCGCAATCTTCACGCCTTCGAGCCAGCTTGAATGGCCCCAGCCCTTCCGGTCCGACGCCAGCTGTTCGGGCGAATATTGCGCGTCATAAACCAACACATCAGCATGGTGCGCCAGATGCCGCAGGTTTTGGTCGCATTCTGGAACGCCCGGTTCATTGTCCGTCGCGTAGACAATCGAGCCGCCGGTAGTGTCAATTCTGTACGCAAGACAGCCTTGCGGATGGTTCAGGGAGCAAGTGGAAATCCGCGTTCCATTCACTTCCCATTTTTCGCCGTCGCTCACCTCACGGAATTCGCGAGCGGCAGTCATCATGGTTACGTCCACAGGGAAGTAAGGAGTCGCCAATTGCGCTGCAAACACCTGTTCCAGGCTATTGGGTCCCAGGAATTTCGATTGAAAACTGTAAAATTGAAACCGGTTCTGCGATTCGAAAAACGGGTGAAAAAACGGAATTCCTTGAATGTGGTCCCAGTGGTAATGGGTTACAAGGATGTGCGCCTCGATCCCCATCCCGCGTTGCGCCTCGGTCAGGGAATTACCCAGCGTTCGCAGTCCCGTCCCGCAATCGAGAATGAATTTTGTTCCGTCCGGTGCGGTTAATTCCAAACAAGGTGTATTACCGCCGTAGCGCCATGTGTCGCGCTCGAGCGTCGGCGTAGAGCCGCGCACTCCCCAGAACACCAGTTTGGCAACTTGCTGCGTCATCGCCGGGCGAAGCGTGACGTTTCCCGCCGCCCGCGCTCCCTCTGAGAGTTGAAGGCCACGAAACTGTGTCATGGTAGGCGGGTGCGGCAAGGTAAGTCAATTGTGTTTCCCGCCGCGTGTTCGTTCCCGCGCGAAATCCGCGAAGGGCAAATCGCCGCTAACCTGTTGCCACGCCCTCGTGAATCCTCGCTGTCCGTGCAAGCGAATCACGGTTAAAATCCAACTGATGCACGACCATTCGCAGGGCACCTCCCAACATGCCCATGCTGGCCAAGACCACGCTCACGGCCACAGCCACGGACTCGGCGGACACTCGCACGTGTCTCTTCCAGCCGAAGGCATGACCGTCGCGCTGGGGGTAGCCGTTGTCGCCACGTTTGCGCTGGTCGCTGTCGAGATCATCGCCGGCTACGCAGGCCGTTCAATCGCTCTCGTCAGCGACGGAGTTCACAACCTCACCGACGTGCCCACGTTAGTGCTTTCGTGGCTTGCGATGCGCTGGGCCATGAAGCCTCCGACGCCGGAAAAAACGTACGGCTATCATCGCGCGGGAATCCTCGCGGCATTTGTCAACGCCGTACTCCTATCCCTTGTTTCGCTCGGACTACTGTATGAATCCGTCATGCGCTTGCGGAATCCAGTTGAGGTGAAGACAAGCCTGATGCTCTGGGTGTCGGTTTTCGCCCTGATCATCAATGGTGGAATTACGCTCGCGGTTCACAGCGGCCGCCGCGACCTGAATGTACGCAGCGTCTGGATTCACAATCTAGGCGACGCGCTTTCGAACGTGGCAATCGTGCTTGGCGCGCTCGCGATTCGATACACGGGCGCGGCCTGGGTGGATCCGCTCATTGGCCTGGCCATCGGCGGGATGGTTCTGTGGTCGGGGATAGGGATTTTGCGCGAAAGCTCGCACATCCTGCTGGAAGGTCTGCCTCGCGACATCGAACTTGAAGCAGTCGCACGCGCGCTACTTCGCGTCGAAGGCATCCAGGAAGTTCACGACATTCATATTTGGACGCTCGGTACCGACCTCAACGCACTCTCCTGTCACATCCGCATCCCCGACATGCACATGGAAGAAAGCGAAAAAGTTCTGACGCAAGTGCGCGAGGTCCTAGGCCGCGAATTTCAAATCAGTCACAGCACGATCCAATTCGAACGCGCAGGGCTCCCCGCCCATGCCGGCCTTTACATGCCCGAACCAATGCAACGCACGCAAGACTAAAGATTTTACTCCCGATTTTTGGTTGCAATTTGCGACGGAGAGTAATGCTTAAAGCGGCAGCTGCAAAGGCGTCCCGCGCTCCTGGTTCAGGCGTTCTGTGGAATTGCTGTCGATATCACGCACCGCCACGGTGCGGCGTCCGCCATCGGGCGTAATGTAGATAATTTTATCTTGCGCGCGCGTGAAAGCCAGCGCATCCACCTGCGTTCCGTCGCGCATTACCAAGGTGAACGATCCGACGTCGGGCAGCGGAGCAGCTTCCTGCGGTTCCGGTGCTGGGGCGGAATTCACGTCGGCGCGAGCGTCGCGCTGTTCCTCGTCGGGCGGCTGTTGCTGTGGGTCATCCGCCTGCTGCCCCTCGATGCTTTCTTGACCGTCCGCGCCTTCCGGCTGGCCCTCGGCGTCGTCAACCAGCCCAGGGCCAGCATACCAATAGCCGCCGCCTGTCAGGAAATAGAAACCGGGATTCGTCCCTTTTGGTTGGTGCGGGTGGTGATGATGATTACCTGCTCCAACGCCGCGACTATGCGGCTCTCGAATACCCATGGTTGGGCTTCCCGGCATGCCCGAGGCGCGATACGGCGTCTGCACTCCGTATGCACTAAACGGATTGGCAGCATGAGGCCGCGCAACGGATGGGCCATTGGCCACAGGAACCGAGGACACGCTACGGATGTTTCCAGCATGAGGTGCGACACCAGCAAAAGACATGCCGCCGGAGGGAGCAGCAGCCCGGCCGCCTCCACCCATACCTCCCCGTTGCGCTTGAACGCCCGCGGGAACCGCCAGCAGCGCGACTGCGAACAGCCCGGCTAGCAATTTGGGTCTCATGGCCTCTCCCTGCCCCACACCTATCAGACGCCCCAAAACACTCTGCGGTTGCTGCTACTTTACACCCGTTTACAAGCGCATACCGTAGACTCGCAAATGAAACCGCGAAACTAATCTTCCGTCCCACGAACGCCTCCGCGAACTATTCCGTCTTAAGCGGTGTCTAAGCAGAGTGGTATATCCCGCACATTCGGTGTTCTGTGGCCAATCGCCGCAAGCCGCCCGGAAATTTGACCTTTGCTTTTCCCTGTCCCCGGGATGTGCTATAAACGTCCGTCCGAAGGACTACTAGAAATGGGACAGCCGGAAGCCGCTTTTCCATCAGCGCAGTTAGCAGAGCCGAACGCGATCGGTCGCGCCGTTCAGCCGGACCCGGCACAGGCTTCACAGTATTGCCCGCGATGTTCGGCTCGACTGGAGCCGTTGAAGTGCAAGATGATCTGCACGTCTTGCGGGTATTACATGTCCTGCTCGGATTTTTACTGACGAGAAAGCTCGCCGCCGCAGGGCAGTGGCTTCTCAGGTACTCTAATTCCAAATATCGTTTCGAATTTTCCAGGAGGCGCGAACGTGGCACTGAGAATGGTTGATAACGAAGTGAACGGCGTAACCGTGCTCGAAATCGAAGGGCGCATCGTGCTGGGCGAAGAGAGCAACGCGTTCCGCGAGAAGGTGAAGAGCCTGCTAGCGGCGGGCAAGAAAAAGATTGTGCTGAATCTCGCGCAAGTCGGCTACATAGACAGCGCCGGACTCGGAACGCTGGTGGCCACCTTCCACAGCGCCCGCTCGCAAGGCGCCGTCCTGAAGCTCGCCAACCTCGGTTCGAAATTCAAGGAAGTGCTGCAGGTCACGAAGCTCATGACCGTGTTCGACACTTACGACAGCGAGACGGCGGCGATCCAAAGCTTCGCAAAGAGCGCGTCGTAATTCTGGCGGCGACTCTGCTTTTTTGATCGGGAATGTGGGGCGGGTCTATGACCCGCTCTGCTCGCCTGCTGCGGAAGTCACCACGCGGAACCCTCCATCGCTTTCTACGTGCCGCTCCGTGCGTCTGCTTGGCCTTCGACGCGTCCTTCCACTTTGTAAATGGCAATCCCGCTCAACAATTTAGGGTAAAAGTCCGTGGATTTTTGTGGCAGCACGTCGCCACCCAGCGCGATAACGGCGACTTGTTGCACGCGCACTGGGTTCAGCAAGCACGCGAGCTGCGCCTCGCCGCGATCGACAGCCGCGAGGGCGGCTTCCATTTCGCGCTCGTAGCCTACATTTTTCTCTGCCGTTACTGCTTCCGCGCTGATCTCCAACCCTTTCTCGATAATCAGCCGGTGTAACAACACAACATCCAAGCCGCGCTGCGCCTCGGACACATCCGGCAGCATGGCTTCCAGGTCTGCATCGCGCCGCAACAAGAACAAGTAGAAAGCGCCGCCGCCGGGATAAATTCCAATCGCGCGCCGGCCGTGGTTCACGCTCTCCAGGTCTTTGCGAAATTCTGCGAAGGCGGTGCCGCGCTCTTCGGGATTTTGAAACGGGTAGGAATACCAATCGAAAGCTTGGGCGACGCCTTGGCGAAACTTGTCGAAATCGAAATCTCCGACGTTGCGGATCAGACGATGGGTCGGCAGGATGGTGAGGCCCTTCGAATGTGTGTTGATGAAGGTCATCATAGCGAATTCGGCCGCGGCGTACGGGTCGTTCACACCTTCGCGGACGCGAGATTCGTTGCGGTAGTTCAAGGCGGTCTCGTAGCGGTGATGGCCGTCGGCGATGATCAATTTCTTATCGGCCATGGCGCTTTGAATTCTGCGGATGTTGGCAACGTCCGTGACGGGCCAGAGCCGGTGAGTCACTCCGTATTCGTCGCGCATTTCATTGGGCGCGGGCTGCTTCGCGATTTCTTCCAGCAAATTGTCAACGCGCCGTGCGGGATCGTCGTACAGCATGAAAAGCTGGCCCGTTTGCGCGTGCGTGCTGCGCAGCAGCTCGATGCGGTCGGCCTTCGGCGCGGAAAGCGTGCGCTCGTGGCGGAAAACCACGTGTGCGTCGTAATCCTCCAGGCGCCCCAGCGCGATAAATCCGATGCGCACCTTGCGCGTGTGCGTCCCGGGGACGAAATATTCTTGAGAATAGACGTAAATGGCCGGCGCCGCGTCTTGCACCAGGACTTTCTCGGCGATCCATTCCTTGATTCTATTTCCGGCGCGCGTGTAGACGTTATTTTCGGGTGTGTCTCCCGCGCTCGTACGCCCTTTTTCGATTACGATCAGGTTGTAGGGGCTTGCGGCGTAGTACTGCTCCTGCATCGCGGGGGTAATCTTGTCGTAAGGCTGGGTGAGGGCTTTTTCCAGCGGGACGCGGTTGGTGTCGTAACGGAAGGCGCGAAAAGGTTGAATTTCAGCCATGTGGGCCTCGGGTGGCAGTTGGCGCAAAATGAGAAACCGCCATTGTAGCAGAGAGAGAGACCCATAATTCGTTGATTGCTGGCAGTTGAAAGGTGACAGTCGAAAGTTGAAAGGCGGGCGGACCACCATGGAGAGGCACGGTGGTTGAAAGTTGGCGATTGAAGCGGGTGGGCGTGCCGCAGAATGCCGCGTGACACTTCTTGTTACATATTATGCTCAGGCTTCTTCGATGTGTTGAACGTGGATCTCGCTATTGGCGGCGTCCAGCGTGCCAATCACTTTCACCTGCTTGCCTTCGAATCCGGCGACTGCTTTCCGATCCACATCCAAGTGGTACCAGACTTTTTTGCGTTCGTCTCTCAGAACGAATCGATCGCCGTTCATCCAGATGGTTCCAGTGAAGACTTTTGTATCGGCCTTGTCATTTTGCTGAGCTTGGATCGTTGACTGCTGCGTCGGAGCGGCGATAGCGTGTTGTGAGTCCAAATTTGCCAGCGGAGTAACGGCTCCGCAGACGACGGTCATCATTGCGACATTCAGAAAAACACTGGTTCGGTTCATGCGTCACCTCAAATCATGACTCGGGCTGGATGCACGATTGCAAGGCTCAACTGGCCAAACACACAATAGCGGCTTGGAGCATGCGTGTCGGTGCAGCTGTTGCGGGGCCGAATGGCGTTCAGGGGCCGCAAGGCGCACTTCACTCTCCGTTGGCGACGCGGAGCGATTACTCTAGTCAATTCAATTGGTTGGAGCCTGTCCGGCGGTTGAATTCTTGGTCTGGCGGCAAGAATTTGCCGGGTATTTTGTTCAGCGATAAGGGCAAAATATTCCGCCGGCAGTACTGGAACGTGGAGTACTCAAGAAATGAATGCTGTGGCGCTTGCTGAGTGGATTGCCATTTGGCGAAAGGTGGAAAGACGAAGAGTGCGGCGGTCTGCGAACCGCCCTTACACGAGCGAAGAGGGCGGGCTGTTGCCGTTCTGGTTGCGACGTTGGGTGACATTGACGCAGGTGCCCGCATAAAATGAATTGTTGCTGTTGTTGATACGAGATTTCGCGAGGAGTTCGGGTGCGGATGTCCACTAATCGCAAGCAGTTTGCGGGTGTGCGCGTGCTGATTTTCGATTTGGACGGCACTTTGATTGATTCCAAGCTCGATCTGGCGCACTCGGTGAATGCGATGCTGGCGCACATGGGGCGCGAGGCGCATGTTCACCAGACGATTTTCAGCTTCATTGGCGATGGGGCGGCGATGCTGGTGCGCAGGGCGCTGGGTGAAGGCGCGAGCGAAACGGAAGTCGCGAAGGGGCTGGATTATTTTCTGAGCTACTATCGCGCACACATGTTGGATAACACCGTCGCGTATCCGGGCGTACGCGAAACGCTGGCCGAATTGGCGGGACCTTCGATTGGCCATGCGACGGGTCTGGCGCGGTCGATGGCGGTGCTCACGAATAAGCCTGTCGTTTTCAGCCGCGCGATACTGGATGGATTGCGGCTGGGGCAGTATTTTCGATTTGTGTATGGCGGGAATAGTTTCGAGCGCAAGAAGCCCGATCCGATGGGCGTGGAAGTTTTGTTGCGCGATCTGCAGTCCGCGCCGCGCGAGGCGATGATAATCGGAGATTCCGACGTGGACATCAAGACGGCGCGCAATGCGGGGATTTTTGCTTGCGGAGTGAGCTATGGGTTTGGGCTCGAGAGTTTGCGCGCACATCCGCCCGACCTGATGCTTGATAACCTCGCGGAGCTTCCGGCGCACTTGGACGGCCACGGCCGCAACGAGTGAAGGCGGTCCGAAGACCGCCGCTTCGAAATCTCTGCCGCCGAGGTGTGCCCATCGAATCGCGCCGCAGATTCGCGAAGTTGGCATTCGCTATCCTGGTGCTCCTGACGGCTGGAAGTTTTCTGCCTGGCAATCCCCTGACACCTTCCATTTCCAACGTTCCGCAGCCTGCGCAGCCAACGATGCCTTTTCGTGTGGGCGAAATCTTGAACTATCGTCTGGAGTGGGCTGCGTTCTCGAATGCTGCTTCGGTGCAGACTGTCGTTGCCGAACGGCGGAATCTTTTTGGCTGGCAGACCTGGCATTTTCGCGCTTCGCTGCACTCACAAGCGCCTTTGCGCACACTTTTCGAAGTGGATGACCAATTCGATTCGTATACCGACGCCGTGACTCTCGAAAGCCGTCAATATGAAATGTATTTGAACGAAATGGGGAAGAAGCAGGACGAAGTGCTGCATCTCATTGCGGTTGGGCAATCGCCCCGGGGGAACGTTGCGCCGGTGATGGTGCAGCCCGGGACTCGGGATCCCTTAGGCGCTTTTTATGTTTTGCGCGAGACGGATTGGAAGCGCACGCCGGAAGTGCGAGTTCCTTTGTACGACGGTAGCGATCTGTATGAGATGCGCGCGCATCTGGAGGTTTCCATGGAAACAGTGGCGATTACGAATGGAAATTTTCAGGCGACCAAGATTGCGATTCATCTTTTCATGCATGGCAAGGAAGTGCCGGAGACGAATTTTTCCGTCTGGCTGGCACGCGACGCCGCGCGGACGCCTGTTTTGATTCTCGCGGAAATGCCATACGGCAATGTGCGGGCGGAATTGACGGCGATGCCTAAATGATTTGGGCAAGCGAACGGGCCGGAGGGCGATGGAACTTCAGCGGCTACAGCCGCCCGAATCTACCAACCTCATGTCGTGGCTAAAGCCACGACCCACCAAAGACTGCCCATCAACGGACACCGCGTTCAACCGAAGCAAGGGCCGGCGAGACACCCGCGTACCAAGGCACGGCTGAAAAACAAGACACGGAAAGATTCTCGAGCGTTCCATCAAGCAGGACTAAAACGCAGGTTAGTCTTCTGGAACGACCCAGTCGTCGGGAGGGAAGTCGATTTGCCAGAAGCTGGGCGAAGGTTTTACGAACTCGATGCCCATCTGGGCTTTGCCAGCCTGTTCGCTTCCGACGTACACAACGCGGCATTCGCGCGTACTTTGTGTGGCTTTATTGGCGACGGTAATTTCCTGGGCGGCGGCCACGCGAGCTGCGAGGGAAATCAGCGCGCCATGCGCGTTGACCACGAGAGTGCGCGTTTCCTCGTCAAACTCGTGATTCGCGGTCGTTTTGCCCTTCACTGTGATCGGCACGCTGAGCAGGACACGCATGCTGCGGCGCCGGCCGGGATCGGTGATGAGCTTTTGTGCTTCTTTCTGCGGAGCTGTCGGTGCGCTCATGAGGCTACCATAGCGCCCCCCTTCGTACTGGGCAATGGGACTATCTTCCTATTCACCGTATTCGGTAACTAGCACGAGAGAACGGGCTTCGCTGGCCGTCGGTACAGGCGAAAGTGCAGACACTGAGTGGCTAGTGTGTTGCCAACGGCGGGATTCTAGCAGTGCACTACTTTTCCGTCGTGCTGCGGCACCTTGCGCGTCGCGTTGCGCGTGTCCACGACCAGTTTTGCGTGGCGTACGATTGCATCGTAATCGTAGTTGGTGTGATCGGTCGCTATCAAAACGCAGTCGTAACTCGCCAGACGGTCTGGCGTCAGGTCCACTGATTTCATGTGTGAGAAATCGTAGTGGCGCATCTTGTGCAGGTGCGGGAAATAGGGATCGTTGTAATCGAGGTTTGCTCCGCGCGCGGTTAGGAGTTCGAGCAATTTCAGCGATGGGGATTCGCGCAAGTCGTCCACGTCTTTCTTGTAGGCCACGCCCAGAAGCAAAATCTTTGAGCCTTTCACGCTCTTTTGGTGGTTATTGAGCGCGGTCACGAGCGCTTCGACTACGTTGTAGGGCATGGCCGTATTGATCTCGCCCGCCAGTTCGATGAAGCGCGTGGCGAAATCGTATTCGCGCGCCTTCCACGAGAGATAGTAGGGATCGACGGGGATGCAATGTCCGCCGAGGCCGGGACCGGGGTAAAAGGGCATGAAGCCGAATGGTTTGGTGGCCGCGCTATCGATCACTTCCCAGATGTCCAGGTCCATGCGCAGGGAAAGCTGCTTGAGTTCGTTCACCAGCGCGATGTTGACGCAGCGGAAAATATTTTCCAGCAGCTTCACCATTTCAGCCGCGCGCGTAGAACTGACCGGCACTACTTTCGAGACGATCTGCGCGTAAAGCGCGGCTGCGGCGCGGCCGCTGGGCGGATTGATTCCTCCGACGACCTTGGGGATCTGCGCGAGGCCGTATTGTTTGTTGCCGGGATCTTCACGTTCGGGCGAAAACGCGAGATAAAAATCTGTAGGCGCGTTTTCCGCAGCGCCACCCTTTGCGAGCGGGCAGCGCAAGCCGCCCTTTTCGAGAATGGGGAGCACGAGTTCCTCGGTGGTGCCGGGATAGGTCGTGCTTTCGAGAACAATGAGCTGATTGCGTTGCAAGTTGGGAGCGATCGCTTTCGCGGTGTTTTCGACGTAGCTCAAATCCGGTTCGCGGCGCTCGTCAAGAGGCGTCGGCACACAAATCAGCACTGCATCCATTTCGCGCAGGCGCGCGAAATCGGTGGTGGCGTCAAAGCGTTTGGCCTGCACGTGGCGCTGGATCTTCTCCGCCGGAATGTGCTGGATGTAGGACTGCCCGGCGTTCAGCTTTTTGATTTTTTCCTGGTCTAGATCGAAACCGGTAACGCGCTGGCCGACGTCCGCAAAACGCAACGCGAGTGGCAGGCCGACGTAACCGCAGCCGATGATTCCAATTTTGATGTCTTTCGATGCGAAAAATTCCGGTTTGCGGTCTACGGCCATTTGGCTCCCTTGTCCTGCGAATCAACGCAGGCATACCCAGAGTGACATGCCCTTGTGATTTGATACGAAAAATCACTATAACAAGAATCCTACTCCGCACAAGAGTGTCGTTGGTGGGTGGTTGCGGGCCCTTACATGACGGAATACCGGACGCCCAGACAGCGAGACAACCAGGAACCAGGAAACGCAGGAGTGCACCGTTGAAAATTGCGCCAAGGCCGGTCAACGATCACACCGCTTTACCGAGCCACCCCACCGACGCGGCAAACATATCCAAGCACTCGCAAAATGACTCAACCGGCACGCCTCAGACATTAAGACTTCGAATGACGCGACGGCCCGCGCATCTCGCCCGGGACCCGGAGTACTAGGCGACCTCAGGAACCAGTCGCCGTTTATCGTTGCACTTAGCACTTGACCCATTTTGGGAAACGGGACGCACATTTGGACTGTGGATTGCTCCGCCAAAGGTGTAGGATTTTTCTGGCCAGAACGCTGTTGTTTCAGTTAGCGAGGCGCGATGAAGGTCAACAAACACATCAATTCCTGGTCTGCCCTTGTACTAGCGCTCACCCTGGTGACTGGATGCACGCGTGACCCAAAGGTTCTAAAGCAAAAGCACTTCGACAGGGGCCACGCATACTTTGAGCAAGGCAAATACCGCGAAGCGGGCATCGAATTTCAAAATGCCCTTCAATTTGACTCCAAATTTTCGCAAGCGCACTACGAACTCGCGCAAGCGTACCTGAAGCAGAACGACTGGGGTCACGCGTATCAGGAACTGATGCGCACTGTGGAGATTAGTCCTGAGAATCTTAAAGCTCAATTGGATTTGGCAAATTTGCTGCTTGCAGCCGGAAAGGTGGCCGAGGCACGAGACCGCGCTCAAACCGTACTGAAGGCTGAGCCACAAAACGCTGAAGCTCAAGCCATTCTCTCCAGTGCCGATGCCTCGCAAGGAAACCTCCCGAAAGCGCTAAATGAAGCGCAGCAAGCCATCCATATGGACCCGAGCCGTTCGCAATCGTTCTTGCTACTCGCTGCGATCCAGGAAAAATCGAAAGATCTGGCGAGCGCGGAGCAAAGTTATCTAAAAGCCATCTCTCTCGACCCGAAATCTATGTCGGCTCTACTGGCACTGGGGAATTTCTATCAGCGCCAGCAACGCTGGTCCGACGCCGAAAAGCAGTATCAAGCCGCGATTGCCCTGGATCCGAAAGACGCGCCGCCACGCGCCACACTGGCCGCGCTGTACTTGAACGAAGGCAAGAAAGATGCCGCGGAAAAAGTTCTGCAAGACGCGAAGACAGCGCTAGCCGACAATCCGGCGGGCTATCGCATGCTCGCCGAATTTTACCTGGCCCAGCATGATTGGGATAAAGCCTCGGCCGAACTCGCTTCGCTCTATTCCGATCATCCCAAGGATGCCGTCGCTGGCAGGATGTACGCGGAGCTCTTGTTGCAGCAAAATCGCGTGGATGACGGCGCAAAGATTGCTGATGAACTTTTGAAGACCAACCCATCTGATCCCGGGGCGATGACGCTTCATGGTCAGATTTTGGTGCGCCAAGGCAAGGCGTCGGATGCTGTTCCGGTGCTCGAGCAAGTTGTAAAGAATTACCCGGACAATGGCCCGGCTCACTATCAACTGGGCGTCGCTTACGCCGCGAACCAAAATCTCGGCCAAGCCGAATCGGAATGGCGGCAGGCTGCCAAACTCCAGCCAACCATGATCGAACCACTGCGCGCTCTCGCTTCGATTGCCATCCATCGAGGGGATCAACCGATGCTTGAGGAGGTCGGTGGAAAACTCATGATGGTCGAGCCTCGAGCACCCGACGGTTACATATTTCACGCTCAGGCGCTATTGATGAAGAAAGATGAGGCCGGTGCCGAAGCCGACGTGAAGAGAGCGATCGCCGTGGCTCCCGATAATTCGGTCGGATACGCGCGCATGGGCGATCTGCGCACGACCCAGAAGAAGTATGACGAGGCCGAGAAACTTTACTCCGAGGCGCTGCAACGAAATCCCTCTGCCATGGACGCCCTCAACGGCCTCGTAAATATCGCATTGGAGCAAAAACAGCCGGCCAAAGCCCTGCAGATTGTGCAGCATCAGATTTCCCTGGTGCCCAACCGAAGCAACTTTTATGTTCTTCTTGGTCAAGTCGAGCTTCGCAATCAGGACTCGGCCAAGGCGGAAGAAGCGTTTCAAAAAGCTGTGGATCTCGACAAAAACAACAGCAACGCATTTCTGTTTCTATCCAGTGTGCAAGTTTCTCGTGGCTCGGTGGACCAAGCTATCACCAGCTATCGAACAGCACTCCAGTCCAATCCGCGCGATGTTCGAATCTACGTTGCTCTGGGAAGCCTGCTTGAAACTCGCAATCAATGGCAGGAGGCCGAGGACCTTTACCAAAAGGCTCTCCAGATTCAACCGGATTACGCTCTGGCTGCCAACAATCTGTCGTACTTGATGCTCGAGCATGGCGGTAATGTGAACGTGGCAGTTACACTCGCCCAAACCGCACGCAAAGGCATGCCTGATTCGCCCAACTCCGCCGACACGCTGGGCTGGGCTTACTACCAGCAAGGGGTCTACAACGCATCGATTGACCTTTTTCAAGAAGCCATCAAGGCAAATCCAGACAATCCGACTTATCACTACCATCTCGGCATGGCCTATCAAAAGAGTAACAACTTCGCGATGGCCAAGAAACAGCTTGAGTACACTTTGCAAATCAGTCCGAACTACAGCCAAGCTGGCGAGATCAAAAAAATTCTGGCGGAGAACGGTCCGCAAAAAAACTAGCCCGCCTCGCCCAGAAATGACGGTCTGCGCCAGTCCGCGCCTCGCGAAGCAGGCTGGCCCTGTCGATGTCGGCGCCGCCCGGCAGTTCTCCCTCGAAGCTTCGCAACAGGATTTCTTCCATCGCGCCTCCAACAAAAGGGTGTCTGGCTCCTCTCGCTGCAGTAAAATGCGGCGCGATTTGATTTATGGATCCCAAGACCAAACAAAAAGTCCTACGTCTTTTGACCAACGGAATGTACGTAATCACGTCGCGGAGCAGCGAGCGCTACGGCGCCGCGACAATCACCTGGGTCTCCCAGGCATCCTTCAAACCTCCTTTACTCATGGTCGCACTGCGAAAAGATGGCAGCGTGTACCAATGCCTGCTGGAAAGCCGCATCGCTGTTTTGCACGTACTCGATAGCGGACAGAGAGATCTTGCGCAGAAGTTCTTCCCCGCGACCGAGCAATCGCCGGGAACATTGAACGGTGAGCCGTACTCGGAAGGCAGGACAGGCGTTCCCGTCCTCGACAATCTGGGAGCCTACCTGGAATGTAAGGTCGTCGAAATCATAGAAAAACACGGCGACCACGCCGTGGTCATCTTGGAAGCCGTCGATGCCGTAATCCGCAGAGACATCAAGCCCTTAACCGTCACGGACTCGCCTTGGCAGTATGGCGGTTAGACGAACAAGCCATTGCGCTCGCCCCACCGCTAGCGTGCTGATTGAATCTCATTGAGCGCCGCAGGCCAACTCAACTATAATTAAGTGATTTGCCACTGCCGGAGGGAGCCACAGATCGTCATGTTGAAAAGCATTCAGCAACGCGACCTGGAGCGCAATCGCTGGGTCAAGATAACGATGAGCATTCTGCTGGGAATTATCTGTCTCAGCATGCTCACCTACCTTATTCCCGGAATGGGCAGCGCTGCCTTCAGCAATAGTCCCGACGCGGTTGCGACGATCGGCGGCGAGCAAATTACACCTATAGACGTTCAACGCAAACTAAATGAGGCTCTCCGCGGCCAAGCGATACCCGACGTTTACAAAGGTATTTACGCCAAGCAGGTTTTGGAGCAGATGATTTTCACCCGCGCGCTTGCGCTCGAAGCGGACCGCCTGGGTATGCGGGTCACGAACCAGGAGCTCTCCGATCGCATCAAGCAAATTCTTCCATCAGCTTGGAACGGCGACACCTGGCTCAAGGACCGCTACGCCAATGAGGTGCAAACACGCGCGGGCATGTCGGTTCAGGAATTTGAGGACTACCTGCGCGAGCAGATGCTGCAGGAAAAGTTCCATCAGCTCGTGACCGACGGCATCACCGTCACTGCTGCCGAAGTACAGGAAGAGTTCCGCCGACGCAACGAAAAAGTGCAGATCGAATATGTCCTGATAAAGCCAGATGCACTGGCGTCCACGATTCAGCCTACGGAAGCGGAGCTTTCGGCCTACTATACAAAGCACATCAGCCAATATCAGGTTCCGGAGAAGCGCTCAGCGCGCTATGCCTTGCTTAACCTCGCAAAGCTTCGTGCCACGACGCAGGTGAGCGACGACGCTCTGCGTGCCTACTACAACGCGCACATTGACGAATACAAGATCGATAACCGCGTCCATGTCGAGCACATTTTATTCAAGACCGTCGGCAAGACCGACGCCGAAGTAGCCGAAATCCGTCAAAAGGCCGAAGACGTCCTGAAAAAGGCCAAAGCGGGAGCCAATTTCGAGGATCTGGCCAAGAAGTATTCCGAGGATGACGGCACGAAAGTGAAGGGTGGCGATCTAGGCTGGATCGTGGAAGGTCAGACCGTTCCTGAGTTTCAGCAGGCTGCCTTTACCCTCCCAAAAGGATCCGTTTCTGACTTGGTGAAAACCCAATACGGCTTCCATATCATCAAGGTGCTGGACCATGAGACGGCTCGCACCAAGTCGTTTGACGAGGTCAAGAGCACCATCCAGCCGGTCGTTCTCGATGAGAAAGTCAATCTTCAAGCCAATCAGATCTCTGAACAGATGGCCGCGGCCGTTCGTCAGTCAAATCACCAATCACTCGACGATCTGGCTAAAAAGTTCACCCTCGAATTAGGAGAAGTGCCGCTGACCTCTGCCACGGAACCGATTCTCGCATTCGGCAGCTCTCAGGATGTGCGCACGGCTTTGTTCCAGCTCCGTCCCGGTGAGCTGAGCCAGCCGATTCAAGCGCCACAAGGGTTCGCAATTATTACCCCTAAGGACATCCAGCCCGCGCACCAGGGCACTTTGGCCGAAGTCCACGACCGTGTTTTGACCGACTATCAGCGGGAAAAGTCGCTCGAACTGGCGCAAAGCAAGGCGCAAGAACTGGCCAAGCTCGCCAAGGGCGGCGAAGCTTTCGACAAAGCGGCACAATCTTTGAATTTGGCCGTTAAGACATCGGAATCCGTCTCGCGAACAGGCTCGATTCCGGACGTGGGGACTGGTCAAATGATCGAAGCGGCGTATTCAATGCCTGTCGGACAGATCAGCGACGCTAAACTGCTCGCAGGGAACTGGCTGTTATACCGCGTGACTGCTCACGAAGCCGTGAACGAGGGAGAATTGTCCGCGCAATCGGACCAAATAAAGCAACAATTGCTCCAATCAAAGCAAGGTGCCGCGTTCGATGCCTTCCGCACAGCGCTGGAAGACCGCTTGAAGAAGGAAGGAAAACTCGTGATTAGCGCGGATGCGATGAAACGCCTCACACGCTCTACATAACCTTAACCTATTGCAAATAAAAGCCTTAACCAATTCAAAGTCTCTCCTTGCCCCCAATTCCCCGCTTCGCTAGACTATTTACATCCGCAGAGCCTGCCCCGTAGCCAGCGGGGTTTTTGCCCGGAAGATTGGGGACGTGGGCGGATGCCTTCCAGCCCTCGAGTGTCTGGTGTCAGACCGACGTCAACTTCAAGGAGCATTCTATGCCAGCGAAGAATTCGAGGGCGAACAGGCTCGCAGTAATTTCACAAAACGGTAAGCGTGGACGGCAAGGCTTGGTAGCAATAGAGTCGGGTAAGCTCGGCGGAGATCGAAAAGTGAGGAATTCGATGGGTACCAAGGGCAGTTTATCCGGGAATCTCTACCACTGCGCGATGGAGAAAAATCAGAACGGCAAGTACAACATCCGGATTCGTGTGCTTTTTGGGCAGGGTGGTTGGTCACTCTCAGTTTATTTCCTGGCTTCATCCTTTAACGCTGCCATGAAGAAACTGGAGCAGTCTCTGCAACTCCTCCAGAAAAGCGAGGAGCGCCTGCGTTTCTGGGGTGTTGAGCGCTCCGACGACCCCAATCTGGCCGGCGACCTGCTCCAGGAATCCGGCCTCTGGCTGGACCGCCGCCGCGAGTTCCCGCGCAAAGTGGCCGAATTAAACGTGCCCGGCGAACGTCCCGTAGCGGCATCCATGCTCGCGCCGGTTCGCCGAGTTCTCGCGGATTCAGTCTCCCAGGAGCGCGAGCGGGCTTTCTCGGCGGTCGGCGACTAGCGGCGAGGCATGAGAGCGAGAAGATCGCAGTTAGCCCTCTAGTAGCGCCTAGCTGGTGCGGACCGAGATTCGGCGCTGACGGAGCGTCTCCACCCACAATGAGGTACCGCTTCGGCGCGCATGTTCAGCCGATTCGCCAATCAACACGATTCCGTCCCACTACGACCTGTAGCGTCGTCTGCGCAAGAAATTCGGCACCCGCGCCGCTACCCCCGCATCTATCTTCACCAGAGGCGCAAGCATTGCCCTCGCTCGACTCAAGCCTAAGAAAACCTACTCTCCAAACGAGCTTACCCTCCACTGCGGCGGCGTCCGAAGTGTATTATTGGCAGCGGCTTGAGATCGGACAGAAAAGCCATTTGCAGGGAAGCAGCGATGAAAGATTCTCTGCCAGCAGGAGGAATAGTAGATGGGTTACACACGACGCGGGGTGCTCGCAGGCTTAGGCCTCGCGGGGCTTGAGGCGCTGATGCCGCCGCTGGTCAGGAAAGCTGCCGCATTTTCCGAAATGGCGGCACCGGCGACTGGTTCAAGCACCTGCCCATTTCGCCTGGGGGTGATCAACGACGAGATCACGCAGGACTTCGAGAAAGCCTGCCAGATCGTATCCGGCGAATTCGGGCTGCAGTGGATTGAGCTGCGTTCGATGTGGAACAAGAACGTCACCGAGCTCGACGCGAAAGAGTTGGACGATGCGCGCAAGATCCTCGCACAACACAAGCTGCGAGTGACGGACATCGCCAGTCCGCTCTTCAAGACCGACTGGCCAGGTGCCCCGGTTTCGCGTCAAAGTGAACGCCGCGACCAGTTCCACGCAGCCTTCGACGCCAGCGCGCAAGACAAACTGCTCGAGCGATGCATCCAGCTGGCCAAAACCTTCGAGACAGACCGCATTCGCTGCTTCGACTTCTGGCGGCTCGACGATCCCGCGCCGTACCGCGGGGCAATCAACGCCAAACTCCAGCAGGCCGCACAGCGTTGCGCCAAAGATAACCTGGTCCTGCTACTCGAAAACGAGATGTCCTGCAACACTGCGACCGGCGAAGAATCCGCATCCGTGCTCAAAGCCATTCCCGACACCAATTTCATGCTGAACTGGGATCCCGGCAATGCCGCAGCCCTCGGCAGCACGCCCTATCCGGACGGCTATCAGCTCCTCCCCAAAGACCGCATC
This sequence comes from Candidatus Acidiferrales bacterium, assembly GCA_035258265.1. GTDB lineage: Bacteria > Acidobacteriota > Terriglobia > Acidiferrales > UBA7541 > Palsa-295. The sequence goes on along the minus strand of DATEVZ010000150.1, from coordinate 1,921 downwards.
GGCCACTGCCATTGCAAGGACGTAGTCCGCAAGCCCGACCACACATATGATTGGGCTCCAGTGGGCGGCGGCATCGTAGATTGGGTCGGGCAGCTCCAGGCATTGCAGCGCGACGGTTTCCATTACGGGCTGAGCCTTGAAACGCACTGGCGGGGTGCAGGCACGCCGGAAGCCTCCACGCGCATCAGCATGGACGGCCTCAAGAAGACGCTTACGAAGGTCGGCGTCTCCTGCTGACAGCCTCCCACGCAAAGAGGAAAATCATGATCACACGACGTGAGTTTCTCGATTCGCTGGCAGTCGGCGCGGCAAGCTTGGCCGTGGGCACCGCGGCGAAGAGCTACGAGCGAATCCTCGGCTCGAACGATCGCCTGAATTTCGCCGTCATCGGCCTGAACGGACGCGCCTACGCGCATCTCGCTGCGCTGAAAGCCAATCAGAGCGCGGCCCGCATCTCGCATGTCTGCGACGTAGACAGCAACATCCTCAAGAAGTTCGCCGGGCGCACGCAGCAAGAAATGGGCGAAGCCCCTGCGACCGACAAAGACTTCCGCGCAATCCTCGAGGGGAAAGATGTGGACGCTATCACGATCGCCACGCCCGACCATTGGCACGCGCCCATGGCCATCGCCGGATTGCAGGCGGGCAAGCACGTGTACGTCGAAAAGCCGTGCAGCCACAATCCCGCCGAAGGAGAAATGCTGGTGCAGGCGCAGCAGAAGTACGGCAAGCTCGTGCAGATGGGGACGCAGCAGCGCTCTTCGCCGCACACCACCGAGATCGTCGAGAAGATTCACACGGGCCTGATCGGCCGGCCCTACTACGCGAAAGCCTGGTACAGCAATGTGCGCAAATCCATCGGCATCGGCAAAGAGGCGCCTGTGCCGCCGCAACTTGATTGGGATTTGTGGCAGGGACCGGCGCCCCGCCAGCCGTATCGCGACAACGTGCACCCGTATAACTGGCACTGGTTCCGGATCTACGGTACGGGCGAAACGCTCAACAACGGCACCCACGAAGTGGACGTCTGCCGCTGGGCGCTGGGTGTTGATTATCCGCAGCGAGTCACGTCGTCAGGCGGCCGATATCACTTCAAGGACGACTGGCAGTTTTACGACACGCTCGTAACCAGCTTTGAATATGAAGACGCGATGCTTTCGTGGGAAGGCAAGAGCTGCCAGGGCATGAAATTTTACGGACGCGATCGCGGTTCTGCAATCATGGGAACCACCGGAACGGTGCTCGTCGATCGCGATGGCTACGAAATCTACGACCTCAAAGGCGCCAAGACGAATGAGTTCAAAGTTGGCGGCACCACGTCGTCCGCTGACCTCGTCGGCGCCGATTCCATGACCGACGCACATTTTGCGAACTTCATCGCAGGCATTCGCAATGGCGAGAAACTCAACGCTCCTATTTCTGTCGGCAACGTCGCCGTTACCATGCTGCAGCTTTCCAACATCGCGTGGGAAATCAATCGCGAGCTACATCTCGATACGAAGGACGGCCGCATCCAGAACGATCCCGACGCGATGAAAATGTGGAGCCGCGAGTACGAAAGGGGCTGGGCGCCGCATGCCTGATTCGCATCGAGGTCACTGCACTGACTACCAGGAGAAAATGAGTGACTGAATCGGCGCTCAGGAAAAACATCTTCTCGCGTCGCGATTTCGTTCGTTCGGGAGCGATGGCTGCCGCAGCGCTGGCATCGCCGTCCGGCATCTTCGCACTGGCTCAACCTCAAGAACACCGGCCCGCCGACGATGCATCGCCGATTCGTTTGGGCCTCGCCAGCTACACCTTCCGCAACTTCACCCGCGCGCAACTGATTGGCTTCATGAAGCAGCTCAACGTGTTCGCGCTGAACGCCAAGGACGTGAAGGACCATCTTCCGATGGACGCGCAAGCAGAAGCGGCCGCG
>DATEVZ010000149.1:0-14865 GCA_035258265.1 Candidatus Acidiferrales bacterium | reverse complement strand
GCGTGCAAGGTCGAAATGGACGAGACAGGCCAAGAAGCCTGGAAAATGCGGCGCCGAGATCGACCCGACTCGAAGGGTCGATTTTACTGTGAAGGATGGAACTCGCGTCTGCGACGCTTGCTTCGTGAAGGAAACTCCGCGGGTAACGCGGTCGAAGAACGATTGGTCGAATCAAGATAATGGCTCGGTTAAGCGCGGCTCGCCATCTTCGAAGCCATGTGAAGCAGAAGCCTCTGGTCCTTGTCGTTCATTCGCGAGAGAGCCTTCGCAAATGGGCGAAGCTTGGCGTCCTGTCTTTTATTCTGTGTCGGTTCGCCATTTAAGACCGGAATGTTCGGCTTCTTTACATGCTCGTCGTCCGTGAAAAGCCGGTACATCGGAACTTCCAGCGCGCGGGCCATCTTTTCAAGCGTGTCAACAGACGGAACGGTGTGACCGTTCTCGACGCGAGAAATGTAGCAGCGCAGAAGCCCCGTTCGCTTTTCGATGTCCCCTTGGCTGAGATTCTTGGTCTCGCGAAGCTCTTTGAGTTTGTCACCGATAACCATGTGTACCTCCTAGTTGTGAGCTTTGGATCGAGCGTGGCGTTCATGTGGCGACACTATCACGCGAAATGAAAGCACTTCAAGATCGCAAGCGTTTGGGCCGTGGTAGACTCCACCCATGCTTCACGGCAATCTGTTCCCGCCTCCTTAAACGAACTTTAAGGTCGAGATTAGCGGGCCAAAGTCCGGCGGCGAAGTTTTCGAGGTAAAAACCCTGACAATGCGTGAGGCGATCAAGAAAGTATTGGACTCACGCGATTCTGCCGGCTTGTTCAGCGGACCCACCGTGAAGATTACGGTGACCCAAATTAAGTAGGACCACCGGCGTTTTCGAGCAGGCTCCGGCGGCCCGATCTCGAAGGAATTTGAAATGCCAAAAGCTGAGTTCAAATACCACGCCCTCCGCTATCTAAATCTTTGGGTTTCCCAAGATCGGACGTGTTGCGAGGCGTTGGCTGGTACTGATGACTCGGAAAAGTTACGGGCGCTTGCAAAGGCCGCCGCGTTTTACAGAATTGCCAGGAACCTTCGTACGCGTTATGACACGGGCAAACAGCTTCCACGGTACTGTCCGGTCCTAAGATCATCGATGCTCTGAATCCCGGAGACTTTCACGGCGAAAATCTTCTGCCATCCATAAAGAAGGTGAGAGATAAAATCAAAGATCAGTACGGACGTCCCATTAACACTTCGCCTGCTGATCGCGGGCAAGCTTTTGAATGTTCGCTGATTTTGGAAGGAGCAGTATGAGAATCGCCGCTGCGAGAATGGGCGGAGAAGTGGGGACGGCGCGGTTCGAGCACAAGACGATCCGGAAGCTGCAATGGCGGGTACTTCCTTTCACATTTGTCCTGTATGTAATTTCCTTCCTGGACCGAATCAATATTGGATTTGCAGCACTGACGATGAACAAAGAGCTGGCGATTTCGAGCCAGCAATTTGGATTTTTGGCGGGAATTTTCTTTTTCGGGTACGTTCTTTCGGAAGTTCCCAGCAATTTGATGCTGCACAAGGTGGGCGCGCGAATCTGGATTGCCCGGATTCTGGTTTCGTGGGGGCTGCTGGCGACGTTGACGGGATTTGTGCGCACGCCCCACCAGTTGTACTGGATGAGATTTCTGTTGGGGCTGGCGGAAGGCGGCTATTTCCCGGGGATTGTGCTGTACCTGACGTATTGGTTCCGTCGGCGAGAGCAGGCACAAGGTATTGCGCTGTTCCTGACGGGATTACCGGTGAGCAGCATTCTGGGAGCGCCGCTTTCGGGATGGATTCTGGATCACGTGCACTGGATGAATCTGGGAAGCTGGCGCTGGCTGCTTATTCTGGAAGGAGTGCCGGCGATTGTGTTCGGCGTGGTGACGTATTTTTATTTGCCAAGCCGGCCTGCCGAAGCGAAATTTCTGAGTGAAGAGGAAAAAAACTGGTTAACAGGAGAGTTGCAAAAAGAAGAGCGCGCAAAGCAAGCAGCGCATTCGATCACCGCGTTACAAGTATTAACGAAAGTGCGCGTGTGGCATTTGGGATTGATAGTGTTCACGGTGAATATTGGCGTGTACACGCTGAGTTTCTGGTTGCCACAAATGGTGAAGTCGTTCTCGTCCGGATACTCGAACCAGTCGGTGGGATGGATGGTGATGATTCCACACGTTGCCGGGTTGATTGGGATGGTGCTGATATCACGGAGCTCAGATCGAAAGATGGAGCGGAGATTGCATGCGGCGATTCCGGCAACGTTTGCAGGCGCGGCGCTGGTCAGCCTTGGTGCAACGCATTCGGTGGCGTTGACGATCGCGCTGCTAGCGATTGCAGCAGCGGGGATGTACAGCGTGTATGGACCTACCTTCTCGCTGCCGAGCGAGTTTTTGTGCGGATATGCGGCGGCATCGGGGCTTGCCTTGGTGAGTATGATTTCGAACACAGCGGGATTTGTGGGGCCGTACATTACGGGATGGATCAGCCAAAAAACCGGGAATCTGCGGCTAGGATTATTAGCTGCCGGGATTTCAGTGCTTGCGGGGGCCGTCCTTGCTCTGGTGCTGCCGAAGAAAGTGAAGAGTAGTTCTGCTTCAGCCGACCAAGAGCCGACCTGAAGGTCGGCCACTGCAAAGGCTAAGCAATCCGTGAGCAAGCGCCGACGAGGGCGATGATAGGAACGACGGTGTTTGCGGCGGCTACTTCTGCGAGGATCCGGGTGGAAAGTGTGTCGAGGCCTCCCAGCTTTTCGAGCGAAATACCGTGCTCCCTTGCTTTAGGAAGGAGACTGTAAAGAAGGTCGCCGATGTATGCGGCGAAATTCCGATCCGCGCCAAGGGCCATGCGGAGCTGCATGGTTGGCGCGGGAAGTCCGGCTCTTTGAAAAGTGCCATGGAGATCGAGGCCCAAGTCCGTGCGCACTCCGGAGCGATGGAAAGCTTCACACGCCACGGATGCGCAAGCGAAAGAAAGCGGGAACGGACGCAGAAGATCGAGATAGGGCGACCACTGAGGTTCGAGAAACGCGACCACGCCGCCGGGCCGGAGCAATTTCGCTAGAGAGCGAAGCACAGCGGCCGGGTCGGGAAGAAATTGCAGGATGAAGCGGCCCACGGCGGCGTCAAACGGTTTGTGGCAGGTGATTTGCGAAGCATCCGTTTGCGTGAAGGATACATTGTGGAAACCTGCTTCCGCAGCACGCGCCGCGGCCACGGCGGTGGAGTTGGGGTCGCGTTCGATACCGACGACTTCACCGGAGGACCCAACGAGACGCGCGGCGACCATGGCGACGTCGCCCATGCCGGAGCCGAGATCCAAGATACGATGGCCGGGGCCGATGCCTGAGTCACGAAAAAAACTTTCCGTAAGCGGAGCGAGCATTGCGGCCTGACGAATGAGGCGCTGGTGCTCGGAGTCTGTGTAGCCGAGGGCGTAGGAAGATTGCAGGTCGGACTTGGTCACGTTGTGAGGGATTGTAACACGAGTTCCGCCCAAGCCGGCGTCCGGCAAGCCCGACGCCGAGATGTCCTCTCCGCGACAACAAAGTATCTACGACAGCCGGGCCAGAAAAGCACTCGGTGCTGCGCCAGGCGAAATTGACGAGTACTACTCGCGGTGGCGTGAAAAGTTTAAGGGCTGTGAGCAGCAGATCCGAGATGCATGCACTTCTTTACAAAAGGTGCATGAATACACGGAAAATCCAGAGGTAGCCACCCCTCAGTACATCGCCAAAACGGCAGCGCACCCGTGGTTTAGGGAGAGGGTATTTGATGTCTACCTTTGGAGTCTCGGCACACCTAATAACCGGAAAGCTTGAGCCGCCCTTTTTGCTCGCAGTCATCGTCACACGGTCTGAAATGGCGCCTCGCGCATTGACCGGCCGCCGATTTGATTCTCTCGCGCGGCGTCGTATAATCCCGCGATGCAAAACAAAGACCTGCTATGGGTTCGCCCAGACTACGCGGCGGGCAAGATTGCGGCAGAGGAACCCGCGCGAAAGTCGTCTAAGAAACAGCCCCAGCCCTTCGTTGACGATGGCACGCTGGATACATTCACAGTCGCACAAGTCGCATCGCTCCTTTCGCTTTCACCGGACACAATCCGTAGAATGTTCGCCGACGAACCCGGCGTTATTCCTTTGGGCGATGAGCATCCGCGTGGCAAGCGTCGGCGCGTGACGCTCAGGATACCGCGAGCGGTCTTCGAGCGCGTAAAGCGCAAACGCGCGAAGAAATAAAACCGTGCTGGACATCTACAAGCGTCACTCAAAAGAGTGCCCGCACAGAGAAGACAGGCATCACCGTCGTTGTGATTGTGTGTATTGGATTAACGGCACATTAGAAGGCACCTTCCGCCGGGAATCATTGAAGACGCGAAGTTTTGAACGTGCAACCGCCCTTGTACGAGAGATAGAAGACGGGAAGAACACTCGTCGCACAACCGTCAAGGAGGCTACCACCTCATTTTTGGATGACGCTAAAGCCCGTGGTTTGCGAGAATCGTCTCTATACAAATACGACCTACTGTTCCGCAGATTGAAAGCCTACGCTGAAAGCGAAGGATTGCGACACATCTCGGACCTGGATATTGAGGCGTTGCGCAGATGGCGTGCAACCTGGACGCATAAGAACTTCGCCGCAAAGGTCACGACGGCGAACCTGCGCGCGTTCATGCGATTCTGCCAGGAATCAGGACGGTTGAAAGTCAATCCCGCGAAACTGCTACGCTCTCCCGAGGTTACATCGCATCCCGTGGAACCGTTCACAGATGCAGAAATGGAAAGCGTTTTCAAAGCGTGCGACAGTTACAAAACGCTGAAATCGAGTCCGCTGCCCATCAAAGCGTTTGTGCTGCTATTGCGGTGGAGCGGGCTGCGCATCACGGATGCCGTGACGCTCGAGCGATCGAGGTTAACGGGCGACAGGCTGTTTCTGTACACCGCCAAGACTGGCACGCCTGTCCATCTACCGCTACCGCCCGACGTGGTTGCTGCGCTTGGCGCGATACCTAATACCTCAAAATATTTCTTTTGGAGCGGGAACGGAAAGGTGGCGACGCGCCGCGGGAACTTTGAGGTGGCGTTGCGCAGGCTGTTCAAATCGGCCGCCGTCAAGGGCCACGCACACAAGTTTCGCCACACAATGGCAACCGCTCTGTTATCTAAAGGAGTGCCTGTCGAGCGGGTTTCCATCCTGCTTGGCCACTCGTCGCCACGAACAACCATCCAACATTATTCAAGTTGGATCCAGGCGCGCCAAGAACAGGTAGAATCAGACGTGCGATCGACTTGGATTTAGTGTTCAGAATCATGTACATGGATTTTTGACGTTGCTAGAATGCACGCCGGCGCGGTAGCCAAGTGGTAAGGCACAGGTCTGCAAAACCTGTATCGGCGGTTCGATTCCGCCTCGCGCCTCCAAAATTTTCGGTTTGAGATCTGGCCCTGGCTATTTCGAGATTTGGGCCTCGACCTCGGCTAGTCGCTTTCTTACTGCGTCGGCGTCGGGGGCGTTGGGGACGGCTTTCAGGTAGGCGCGAAGTTCGACGGAGACGCCGTAGAGGTCGTGTTGGGCGCCGTAGATTTGCGCCAGCAGCAGGCGCACTTGCGGGAGGCGGTGGGAATGATCGTCGTTAATCGTCTTTAGCGCGTCGTTTTGCGCTTCGGGCAGTTGTTCGAGATGAAACTGGGCTACGGCCGAGTAGAAATGTCCGTAGATATTTTGCTGTGGCGCAAGCGCGAGCGAGCGATCGGCCAAATTCAGAGTGAGATGCCAATCGTTGTTCTGCGCCGCGATGTCGGCGAGGCAAAGGTATGCTGGCGCGTAACCTGCGTCCGCGCCGGATGCTTGAGAGCAGGCGTCGCGCGCTTCATCGACCTTGTCGCCCGCGGCGAGAACCTGACCTAGCAAGGCCCATGCGGCGGCATATTGCGGATATATCTGAACCGCCTTGCGAACATGATCCTCGGCGCTGGCGAGTTTCTTGTCCTTCAAGTCACTGCACGCCTTATGGTACTCACCTTTAGCCTTTCCGGGAACTTTTAGATCGGCTGCACTGACCGTGCCGGGCATCTTGTCGATGCTCCAGAGCAGGCAGGACTCTTCGGCATCTGGAACAACGACAGGCGGCATCGCGCCTGTCGCGTCGGGAACGGCATGGTCGGGCGCGGAGCTGTGCAGGGGCCAGCCAGGTGTGTTGTCGTGCTGTGCTGCGAGCGTCGGCGTAAATAAGACTACGGCGAGGGCGCACTGCGCCAGGCCGCGCGCGATAGGTGCTAGGAGCGGACGGAGCGTAACCGGGACCGACATTTTGGCCCTCCGGTAGACAAGACTCTACAAACATTCTACATCAGTTCGGGGTACGAAGGATGGCCTCTGGGTGATGTGAGGCGGCGAGGCGTCGAGCGCGTGGTTGCTCGCAGAGTATTGTGCATAATGTACAATTCGCCGCGCTGGCGGGGCGGGCATGCGGGAGGGCGCGGCCATGCGGGAGGGCGCGGCCATGAGGATATTCAAGGATTGTCGTTTTGTGTTGGCGCTGGGTTATGCGCTGCTGATGATTCCAACAGCGGGATTCGGCGCAAGCGCTCTTGGTCATGCATTGCGATAGAATGCAGGGCAAGGATCTAGCGGCGGGGGACAGCAGCACTCTCGTCCACAAACACGTCCTGCGCAACGACCGCCGGGTGGCAAACCTGGAGATCGTCCTACGATTCAGCCCGTGCCGCAGCCGGCAAGCCTTCGCCTGGCAAACCAGGAGCGCCCGGAAAGCCGGGGCGTCCGATCGTCAAGCCGACACCGCCTCGCCCGCAGCCGGGCAAGCCAGGGTATCGTCCCCCACGACCGCCGAATGGGCGGCCCCCGTACGTTCAGCCGCGTCCGCCATGCCAATGGCCGAACGATCGGGACCGCATGCGGCGTTACTATCGCCGGAATTTTGGTTACATCAACCGCTCGCGCCGGCCGGTATTTGTGATCGGCGGTTCTATACCGTTTGGCGATCGCGGCTATTTCACGCCAGTGCCGCCGCACCTGCTTGGTTATTTGCCAGCACCGCCGCCGGGATACGTGATCGGCTACTTCGATGGTTATTGCGTGGTGTACGACCCGGTGACGTTCACAATCCTGAGCTTCGTGGATCTGCTGGACTGATTCGCGGCTTCGGTCGCTGTGCGCACGCGCTTCTGGGAGAACTGTGCGCCGCGCTTGACAGCGCGATGCTGATGACGTCACAGTGGGCGGCAAAATGATTACACCTGTACAGACGTCCCTCGCGTGGTCGGTGGGACTTCTTCTTGGCATGTTGATATGCCTGGAAATTGGATACCGCATCGGCAGCTACGGCGTTGAAAAGCATCTGGACCTGGCGCACGAGGGCACTGGAACGATCGAGGCCGCAGTATTCACGCTGCTGGGATTATTGCTGGCGTTCACCTTTGGCGGTGCGATGTCGCGGCTGGAAGCACGGCGCGCGCTGATCGTCCAGGAAGCGAATGCGATTGGCACGGCGTATTTGCGGCTGGATATTCTGCCTAGCGCGGAGCAGCCGGGGATGCGCCAATTGTTCCGCCAATATTTGGATGCGCGGCTGCGCGCTTATCAAAACCTGTTGCGACGCGATGTCGCCGACCAGGAATTCGCGCGCGCCACGGCCATGCAGCAACAGATTTGGTCGCGCGCGGTGACCGCCGGACAGAATGATTCCACGCATAACATCGTCAGGATTGTGCTTCCGGCTTTGAACGACATGAGGGATGTGACCACCTCGCGTGCTATCGCGCTGGATACGCATTTGCCGGCGCTCATTTTTCTGCTGCTGATTTGTGTGGCGCTGCTGAGCGCTTTGCTGGCTGGGCATGTAATGGCGAAACGAAAACATCGCAGCGCGCTGCACATGATTTTGTACGCGGCGATTATTTCCGTCACGATTTACGCGGTGCTGGATTTGGACGAGCCGCGATCGGGGTTGATCCGGCTGGATCGTGCGGATCAGGCGCTGATCGAATTACGCGATTCGATTCGATGAGTCGGCGCAGGGTTGAGACCCCGAGCAAAGGCAACGCCACAGAGGCAAGCACGGCGAATAAAAAACGGCGCCACGATCGCAAGATCGTGGCGCCGTTTTGCTGGTGGGAGCCGTGTTAACAGCTCCCGTGGGGGTACGAGTTAGCGACGTTGATGATTGTCGCCGCCTCCATGCGAACCGCCGCTACTGGTGTGTGCGCCGCTATTGCTAGCATGCGAGCCGCCGTTGTTGTGCGGTTGGCTCTGAGCGGTGGGTCGTCCAGCATTACTCGGCGGACGAGACGAGCTCTGGCGCTGTGGTGCTGGCTGGCGGCTCTGGTGCGAAGGAGCCGCGTGCGACGTGTTCTGGCGATACGCCGGGCTGGATTGCTGGCGGGTCGCGTTGTTGTGCTGCGGCGCATTGAACGAGCGCGTGTTGGACGGGCGCGGGTTCGACGAGCGTGAGTTGGAAGCACGCGAGTTAGACGAACGCGACTCCGCTGGACGCGCGTTGTTCTGCTGCACGTGGGTTGAATTGTTTTGCGAACGCGTTACGGGCGTGCGATTGGCGTTGTTCTGCGATCGCGCAAAGGTGTTGTTGTTGCGCCCGTTGCTGCGCGCTTGCATTGCGTTGTTCGAGTTCCGTGTCGCGTTGGCCGAGGTTCGCGTGTTGTTGTTCGAGCGTGCGAAGTTCGAGTTGTGATTGTTGTTCGCCGCAACCGCGCCGTGATTGGAGAATTCACCCGGACGCGCGGTAGCCGTGACAGACGGCCGGCCATGATTCACCGAAGCAAACTGCGCGCGGTTGGTGCTTGCAGCATGCTCGTGCTGCGTTTGCGCTGAGGTTGCGCCGATGTGATGGTCGCGATTCGCTGCCATTTCAGCGGAAGTCGGACGAGCGTTAATGCCGCCACGGCCGCCGTTGAAGCTGACGCGATTCACGTTCGTGTGATTGTTGATCACTGTGCGGTTATATACGTTGTGCACGTTGGTGACGTTCACGTTGTTCACGCTGCGGTTGTAGAAGAAGTGGCCCCCGTGCCAGTAGCCACCTTCATAACCGAAGCCGCCGTAGCCGAAACCGTAGTTAATGCCGCCGTAGAAGCCAACCTGCGGGCCCCAGTAGCCGGCGTGCCAGAAATATCCGCCACCACCCCAGCCCCAGTAGCCCGGCGTCCAGAGGAAGCCGACTTCAGGTGCGATTACCCACGTGCCGGGGACCCAGTAATAGCCGTCAGGTCCGTAGGCCCAATAGCCCGGCGTCCAGATGTAGCCATCGCCCGGGCAGAGCGGCTGCACATAAACCGGCAGCGCTGGGGGAGCGATAGTGATGGCAACTCCAAAGCCCGCCGAAGCGGCAGGCGCCATGGCGGCTGGAATGGCCATGAGAACGAACGCGACGAGCAGCAAACGAACGATGTGAACTTTACGCATGATGTCCTCCCTCCAAACGAAACCAACCCCTACTTTCTTTGACGCTCGGGTCAGCTGGGATGACTCGCGCTATTAGGTTAAACACTGAGGATAGGCGAAAGTAGCGTGGCTGCAGATGATTGAAGCGGAAGGGCTTGGAGGCGCTTGTTCGCTGTACTTCGAGCCTGCGCACGGGCGTGGGCAGAAAGCCAGAAGCGCGGCTTAGCCCGTTGCGCGCTCTAGCGGCGCAACGAGCGGGGAACGTTTTGAGCGTCCCGCTCAGCTGGGGCGAAGGCCTTGGCCAACAAATAAAGGCGTAGAGGCGGTGGCGCTGGCTGGAAGATTGTGCAGGACCGAACTACGTTTGGTCGCTGGACAGGGAATTAGCCGTTTACTTCGAGGACCTGCGAAAGGGTGCGCCACTCGCCGATTCCGAAAAAGCCGGCCACTTACTCGTACCGCAAAGCCACCATGGGATCGACCTTTGTCGCGCGGCGCGCTGGAATATAGCAGGCGAGCAATGCCACGCCGGCCAATGCCAGCGCGACAGTCAGATACGTTATCGGATCACTTGGCTTGACGCCGTACAAGAAAGTGGAGATCAATCGCGCGAGCCCGAGTGCCAGAGCCGCTCCGACCACTACTCCTATGCATGTGAGTTTCAGCCCCATTTTGGCGACCAGGGCCAGCACGTCCGAGGGTTGCGCACCCAGCGCCATGCGGACGCCGATTTCGTGCGTGCGCTCGTTCACGGAGTAGGACATTACACCATAAATCCCGACGGCGGCGAGCAACACTGCGACGCTCGCGAAAATCCCGAGCAGTTGCATATAGAAACGCCAGTCGCCCAGCGATTCGCCGAGAACTTGTTCCATGGACATGACGTGGCTGATCGGCTGGTCGGGGTCTATGTTGGCGATGACCTGCTTCACTCCCGCGGCCAGTCCTGCCTCGCGTCCATGCGCTGTGCGCAGTATCAGATTTTCGTGGAGGTGCGCGCGCGTGGCGCCGCCGGGAAAAACGTCCGGCTGCTGCAGGTAGGAAGCGTAGACAAAGGGCGGCGTCTCTTCTCCCAGGCCGTAATGTTTCACGTCGCCCACCACACCGACGATTTGCCGCGGGCGTGGCTGGTCCACGGGATAAGGATCGTAGCGGAGAAGAATCTGCTGCCCGATAGGGTCTTCGTTCGGAAAATATTTGTGCGCCAGCGCTTGATTGATGACGATCACCCACGGAGAGCTCGCGGTATCGTGTTCGTCGAGGTAACGTCCTTTGATCAGCGAAATTTTCATCGCGCGGAACAAGCCGGGACTGGTTTCACTATATCCGGCGCGCGGGCGATCGTCCGGCGAGGGTGCCGCATGCCCGAGAATAGAAAAAGTGTAGGATTCCGCGCAGCAGCGCATCGGCAATGCGCCGATCAACGCCGCCGATTCCACGCCGGGCAGCCCGCGAACGTTTTCCAGAAGACGCGTGTAAAAGATTGTAGCCGTCGGTAAAGTCCTTTCCATATCGCCGCCCGGTACGCGTTCGAGATATTTGCCACCTTCTGGCAATTGCAATTCCATGGTGAGCAGGCGGTTGTAATCGAAGCCCGGATTCACGCGCTTCAAATGAAGGATGGTGTTGATCATCAACCCCGCGCCCACCAGCAGAACCATTGCGAGCGCCACTTCGGAAATTACCAAGGCGTGCCGCGCCAGGCGGCTGGCCGCCGAAGTCGTCCTGCGTTCGCTTTCGCGCAACACTGCATTCAGATCGGGGCGAGAAGCTCGCATCGCGGGCGCCAATCCAAATAGAATGGCAGTCAGAAGCGAAGTTCCCAGTGTAAACAGCAACACCCGGCTGTCCACGGTGATCGTGTCGGCGTTGGGAAAATCACCGGCCTGCGCGAGGAACACTTTGATGCCCAGCAAGGTCAAGACGGTGCCCAGCACGCCTCCGGCAAGAGCGAGCAAAGCGCTTTCTGTCAGCAACTGCTGAATCAGCCGGCCGCGTTCGGCGCCGAGGGACATGCGCAAGGCATACTCCTTACGCCGCGTCTCGGTGCGGAACTGCATCAGGTTGGCGACATTCACGCACGCGATCAACAAGACAAATGCCACGGCGCCGAGGAGCGGGTACAACGCGCTGCCAGCCCCTCTGTACAGGTCCTGGTGTAGCGGAATCACTTTCTCACCCAGGCCCTTATTCGTTGACGGATAATCCTGTTCCAGGCGGCGCGCGATTACGTCCATGTCCGCCTGTGCTTGAGCTAACGTCACGTCCGCTTTCAGGCGCGCAACGGGCATGAGCCAGTGATCGAATCGCGCGTTGTAGCGACTGCTGGCGGGGTTGATGGGTTGCCAGAGATCAATCGGGAACCCGTAGAAGGGAGCGAATCCCGGGGGCATCACTCCCACGATCGTCGAAACCACTCCCTCGATGTTGCAGGTCTTTCCCAGCACGTGCGGGTCGCTATTGAACTCGCGTTTCCAGAAGGGAGCGCTGATCACAATCGTCTGCGAGAGGTCCTGCTGTTCCTCGGCGAGAAAAATCCGGCCGAGAATCGGTTTCGCTCCCAACATTTCAAAAAAGTTTGTTGTTACGTATTGCGTGTGCAGCGGCCGTGGATCGCCTATGCCGGAAACGATGGCCGTGTCGGTGAAACTGCTGAGCGAAATATCCTCGAAGACGTGGTTCCGTTTCTTCCAGTCCACGTTTTCTGCGATGGGTGGCGGGTGCGTTGAATCCGGGTGCGCTTGGTCGGTTTGCCAAATCACTACGAGGCTTTCGGGATGAGGATAAGGCAGAGGACGGTACAGCAGGGCATTCAGCACGCTGAAAATCGTACTGTTCGCGGCAATTCCCAGCGCCAGGGACAGAATGACTACGGCGAGGAATCCCGGATTCTTGCCCAGGCCGCGTGCCGCGAACTTCACATCGGCGCAGAGGGTTTCGAACATCTGAGGGATTCTCATGTCCGCGTTACCTCCACGGCCTGATCAGCAATTCGCAGAGGAAACCGCGTACAACGCTTCGGAAGGCCGATCGCCATCTTCGATCACGGCCCCTAGTTCTGACACATGATCTGACGCGGTTGCAAGTGGAACGGTAGTGCGCGCCCGCTTCGTAGCCTAATACGAAGCCGGCGGCGCGAATGTTCCATCGATAGCGACGCGGGAGCAACGCAAAGAAAAAGGGCGTCGCGGTGATTGCACCGGACGCCCTTTCGTTCTTGCTTGGACCTACTGAAAGCAGATCCCTCGTGCGCTCGGGATGACAGACCCGAGGCTGGGCTTTTCTTAGTACATGCCGCCCATGCCGCCAGCGCCTGGGGCGCCGCCGCCGTGAGCTGCACCGGCTTCCTTGGGTTCCTTGATGTCTGCCACCAGAGCTTCGGTGGTGAGCATCAGGCCCGCGATGGAAGCAGCGTTCTGCAGGGCGAGACGAGTGACTTTGGCAGGATCAATCACGCCCGCCTTAACCATGTCGCCGAAGTCGCCGGTGTCCGCGTTGAATCCGAAATTCTCTTCCTTGGATTCGCGGATTTTGCCGAGAACGACCGCGCCTTCATGGCCGGCATTGTGAGCGATCTGACGGAGAGGCTCTTCAAGCGAGCGCTTCACGATGTTGACGCCGATGGCATCATCTTCGTTCAGCTTGAGCTTATCGAGAGCCGGGATGCAGCGAACCAGAGCCACACCGCCGCCGGGGACAATTCCTTCCTCGACTGCCGCGCGGGTTGCGTGCATCGCGTCTTCGACGCGTGCCTTCTTTTCCTTCAGCTCGGTCTCGGTCGCAGCGCCGACTTTAATTACGGCAACGCCGCCGACCAGCTTGGCCAGACGCTCCTGCAACTTTTCGCGATCGTAGTCGGAGGTGGTGTCTTCGACTTGAGCGCGAATCTGGCGGACGCGGCCTTCGATCTCGGAGGCTTTGCCGCCGCCTTCGATGATCGTGGAGTTGTCCTTATCAATGGTGACCTTCTTGGCGCGGCCGAGATCCTCGACTTTCACGTTTTCGAGCTTGATGCCGAGATCTTCAGTGATGGCCTTGCCGCCGGTGAGCGTTGCGATGTCTTCGAGCATAGCCTTGCGGCGATCGCCGAAGCCCGGAGCTTTTACCGCAGCGCACTGCAGGGTGCCGCGGAGTTTATTGACCACTAGAGTCGCGAGCGCTTCGCCCTCGACGTCTTCGGCGATGATCAACAGGGGCTTGCCCATCTTGGCAATCTGCTCGAGCAGGGGAAGCAGGTCCTTCATCGAGGAGATTTTCTTTTCGTGGATCAGGATACGGACATCTTCGAGGGTGCATTCCATGCGTTCCGGATCGGTGACGAAGTAAGGCGAGAGGTAGCCGCGGTCGAACTGCATGCCTTCGACTACTTCAAGGTTGGTCTCCATCGTCTTGGATTCCTCGACGGTGATGACGCCATCTTTGCCGACCTTCTTCATCGCTTCGGCGATGATGCTGCCGATCTGCTTATCGTTATTGGCGCTGATGGTGCCGACTTGGGCGATCATCTCGCCCTTAACGTCCTTGTGCTGCTTCTTGATTTCCTCAACGGCGATTCCGACAGCCTTCTCGATGCCGCGCTTGAGGGCTGTGGGGCTGGCACCGGCTGCGACGGCCTTCACGCCTTCCTTGAAAATGGCTTGCGCGAGAACGGTTGCGGTGGTGGTGCCGTCGCCCGCGACGTCGGAAGTCTTGGAAGCGACTTCACGAACCATCTGAGCGCCCATGTTTTCGAGCGGATCCTGCAGCTCGATTTCCTTGGCCACGGTGACGCCGTCCTTGGTGATGATCGGCGAACCGAACTTCTTTTCGATGACCGCGTTGCGGCCCTTGGGGCCGAGCGTGATCTTTACCGCGTCCGCCAATTGATTGACGCCGCGGAGGATCGCCTGGCGAGAATTTTCACCAGTTACGATTTGTTTTGCCATGATTGTCTATCTCCTCTTTCGGATTCTCTTGAATGGTTAGTCCGGCAGCTGGCCCCCGATTGCGTGGGGGTTTGCCCCGATTGGATCGAGGCTGGCGCTGTCCAGGAAGTTACTTTTTGCCGCCGGCTGCTTTGGCGCTGGGGCCGATCTTAGCGAGGATTTCGTCTTCCTTTAGGATCATGAATTCCTCGTCGTCGATCTTGATGTCGTTGCCGCTGTACTTGCCGAACAGGATGCGGTCTCCGGGCTTAACGTCGAGCGGGATCAATTCACCCTTCTCGCGGCGTCCACTGCCCACGGCGATCACTTCACCCTCTTGGGGTTTCTCTTTAGCCGAGTCCGGGATGATGATGCCACCCTTCACGGTTTCCTTTTCTTCCAGGCGCCGCACGAGCACGCGGTCGTGCAGGGGCGTGATATTGACTGCCATTGTGCAATTCCTCCGATTGTGTGGTGAGTCTTGCGCGCGAGGAGATTCAAGGGTCAGGCGACCGATTAGCACTCCAC
>DATEVZ010000148.1:0-17594 GCA_035258265.1 Candidatus Acidiferrales bacterium | reverse complement strand
CGATCGCTGCGGAGAGAAATCTCGTAGTAATCATAAGGTAAATGTGGTAACATCAGTCGGGGCAGTATGGAACCCCATCAAGGACGCCACATGGAAACTGCGGCACTGGCAATGAGCCAGCAGTCCCAACACGACGGAGGGCGCGCCCCGCAGATCTGGGACTGCGGGTGTTTGCTCCCGCCCTTTCTCGGGCGAGCCTTGCCTCGCCGCTTTCGCCAAAGGGCGAAATAACACCTCCCAGGTGTTCACAAGTCGTGAATCACGCGCGCAACTCAACCCCCCAACAACGACAGTGTTACATTGACTCCAATCAGGGCTCTTCCAATCGCCAACCCGGGCGCCTAGAAATCTTAGTAACTCTAAGAAAACAAACAACTGGCGCTCGTCTCAATCGCCAACTTTCACGCACTTCGCGCATCCAATTGAGCTCTGGCGGGATCCAGAATCAAAGGTCGGGGTCGGGGGCCGCGGTTCACGAGTCACCAATCACAAGTCACGAATTACGAGCTAGAGCTATAGTTCAAACAACGTAGAACTTGCGTAAGTGCGAAAAAACAACAGATTCGCGAGTCGGACCTCAGTTCCCTAGGTCTTTACTTTTTAGCAGTTTACGCGCACTTTCAGATTGGCAGACAACGTGCCCTCCTGCATACTTGCATTACTAAGGAAGTCGCAAATTACGATGATAAGCATCAAACAGCGATAGCAAGAATGGAGAGCGAGTCGTGAGCGCCAGAGCATTAGTCGGAAGTCAGCCAGTCAGTGAAGTGAAACCCGCCGAGGATATCCCAAGCCCTCGATGGGGCGAACGCATCCACGCCCTTAAGAATATTCCCCGTGTTATGAAGTTCGTTTGGGAAGCTGCCCCGGCAGTCGTGGTTGGCGAGGCAGTTGCCCGCGTTACGGTCGCTTTGATCCCTCTTTCGATGTTGATCGTAACCCGCAGCATCATAGACGCGATTTACGCCTACAAAGCGCATCAAACGCCGCTCCCGGGCTTCTTCTGGTGGCTCGTGGCCCTCGAATTTGGGCTTGCAGGATTCGCCGCCATCGTCGCGCGATTGACCGATTTTTGTGACACCACCCTGGCCGAGCGCTTCATGCGCCACATCAGCATCACGCTGATGAAGCACGCCGCGAACCTGGACCTTCTGTCTTACGAAGATCCGGTTTTCTACGATAAATTGGAGCGCGCCCGGGCCCAGAGCACAGATCGCGTTCAGACCATTAAAATCGCTGGGCGGCTGATTCAGGAAGCGATCACGACGATCAGCCTTGCGGCGGGGATTTTCTTCTACTCCCCCTGGCTGCTGCTTGCACTGTTCGTCTGCGTCGTCCCTGCGTTTATGGGCGAGACCCACTTCGCTTTCCTCACCTATTCAATGAGCTTCCAGCAGACCCCGGCGCGCCGCGAGTTGGACTACCTGCGCACCGTGAGCGGGACCAAGGAAGGCGCGAAAGAAGTGAAGTTGTTTGGACTTGCCCCCTTCCTCGTGGGGCGCTATTCCGACGTCGCCGACCGCTTGTACGACCAGACCGTCGGCGTCGCAAGACGCAAACTCAACGTTGGATCGCTGCTCGGCCTGCTCGGCGTGGCGGGATATTACGGGACGTACGCGTTCGTAATTTATCAGACCGTGCACGGCTCCTTGTCCATCGGCAAGTTGACGATGCTTGCGGGCGCAATTGCCGCTGCGAGCACCAACATTCAAGCCGTCTTCATCACCTTTGCCGAGATCGCGAACCAAGCCCTTTTCATGACCGATCTTCTCGAGTTCTTCGACGTACGTCCGAAGATTCAGTCCAACACCGGCGCACTTGCCGCTCCCAAACGCATTCAGCAGGGCTTCGAATTCAAGAATGTTTCGTTCAGTTATCCCGGCAGCTCACGCGTCATCCTCAAGAACGTGAATTTCAAGTTGGCGCCTTCCGAGCGCATCGCCATCGTTGGAGAAAACGGTCAGGGCAAGACCACGATCGTCAAGCTGCTAACGCGCCTGTACGATCCCACCGAAGGCCAAATCCTTCTCGATGGACGCGACCTGCGCGAGTACGACCTGGATAGCTTGTGGCAGCAAATCGGCGTTATTTTCCAGGACTTCATGCGCTATGAAATGACGGCGTCCGCAAACATCGCGGTGGGCCGCATCGAGGAACGCCACAATCCTTTCCGCATTCGCGCCGCTGCCAATAAGAGCCTTGCCGAGCAGGCCATCCGCAAGCTTCCCAAGGGCTTCGATCAAGTCCTCGGCTCGCGCTTCGAAGGTGCGGTGGATTTGTCCGGCGGCGAGTGGCAGAAAATCGCCATTGCTCGCGCCTATTTGCGAGATGCGCAGTTGCTGATCCTGGACGAGCCTACGGCCGCCCTGGATGCGCGTTCAGAACACGAAGTCTTCCAGCGCTTTTCGGAATTGACCGAAGGAAAAATGTCGCTGCTGATTTCGCACCGTTTTTCGACGGTGAAAATGTCCAACCGCATTCTGGTTCTGAAGGGCGGAGAAATCGCCGAGCAAGGTCCGCACGATCAGTTGCTGAAAGACGGTGGACACTACGCGGAGTTGTTCGAACTCCAGGCGGCAAACTACCGGTAATCGCTGCGAAAGTTGCGGTAATAGCTGCGGCGAGTTGGTTGTTGAGGAGCTACTTCGACTTCGGGCCTTCGCTGGCCGAGCCGCCGCCTGTATGGAGGTGCATTTCTACTAGCTCCTGCGGCGCCAGCGGCTGATAAGGCTTGAATCCCGCGCGTTCCATCCCGCGTTGCGCTTCCGGGTTTTTCATGAACGTGTCCCACACAAAAGCCGTTCGCGCATTCTCCGCCATCACCATCGTGATTCCCGAATCAATTCCCACCACATCGCTGTCATACCAGTTGATCAACGGATTGAAAGCGTCTACAAACCCGTAGCGGCTCCATGTTCCTGCTCCGTAACGATTATCAATCGTCCGCAGCACCCGCATCGCCGGCCCCGGTAGAAATGGCAGCGAACCCGCCGCCGCACAAGGCACCACGGTTCCATCAATTGGTCCCGTCTCCGGTGGTCCACCCCACACCTCATAACCCTTGATCGAATCCGACGCCGTTATCCCCCACAGGTCGTCGCTGTAATCGGGAAACTTGTTCGCCAGGCTCAGACAAAACCGCCGATGCACATCGGTAGCGACGATCGAATTCTGGAAGTAATCGGCATATTTGTCACGCTTGCCGCGGAAGTCGAACCAAGCTTGGGAATATTGATGCACGAACAGCGGGGCGTATGATCCGATGAACTTGATGCCGTCAAACTCGAACGTTGTCCGTTTCCACGCGTCCCACGTCGCGGGCGGCAACGCGTGAGAAGAAGACCCCAGCCCCAACAGGTACATCATCATCATTTCACTGTAACTGTCCCAGCGATACTGGAGGAACCCGGTCTCGGGAGTCCAGCCATGCGGCAGAATGCGTGTATCTTCCGATAGCCAGTTCCAATCCACCCGGTTGAAGATTTGGAGCGCCAATTGGCTGATTTCCGAGTGCTGAAAGTGCTCGCGGCACATCAGAATCCCGCAAAGCAGTATGGCCGTATCAATGGACGAAAACTCGGCTTGCCACAGCCGCTCGCCGGTATTGATGTTGGCCCAGTGATAGAAGAACCCGTGCTCGGTCGGCAACTTCTTCCAAAGGAAACGAAGGCAATTGAGAACCCGCTCGCGCGCCTGCGTAAAAGACACGTACCCGCGCTTTTCTCCGATGCACAAGGCCGTGAGACCGAAGCCAGTGGCGGCAATGCTGCCCAGAATCCCGTTATCGGAGGAGCGTACGTTGCAACGATCCCGTGTGAGGCCGGTTGTGGGGTTGGTTTGATCCCAAAAAAACTGAAAGATGGCTTTTTCGAGCTCTTCGAGGAAGGCGTCGTCCCGGGGAGTCAAGTACGAAGGAGGCGGAAGCTCGGCCGCGAGTGGCACAACTTGCTGGCCCGAAACCCTAGCGCCGACGAGCGGTAGTCCTCTGAGTAGGGGTACGCCGCATGCGGAGGCAACCGCTAGCTGCCTGAGCACTTCGCGGCGCGAAAGCCGCCTTCGCATGAGCCAGTCTTCACCCACAATACAATGTTAGACGATGCGGGGGCCGAATAAAACCGTGCAGCCAACCAATGTGATGACTGTTTCGAGGATGGAAAGGCCTTCCGGGTCTGTGCCTTATGGCCCGCCGACGGACGAAACCTTACGCTTCAGCCGAGGACTCATCGTGAGATCAGCCGAGCACGATGCGAATTTGGTGGGTGCTACCGTCGTCCACCAAGTGAATACTGGCGGCACCAGCCAGCAGTTTCCCGTCTACCTCGGTCAGCGCGACACCGCGAGTTACGCCGGAAGGATTCTCCACCCTGATCCGATAGGTGGAAGAGTGATACCGGAATTCGATTGAATAGCCCGGCCATTCCCGTGGAATACAAGGATCGATGGAAAGAGTCATCCCTCGCAGGCGGAATCCGAGTATCCATTCGATGCCGGCGCGATAGAGCCAGCCCGCGGAGCCGGTGTACCAGGTCCATCCTCCCCGGCCTACATGCGGAGGCTCGGCATAGATATCGCCTGCGACGGCATAAGGCTCGACTTTGTAGCGCTGCACGCTCGCCCGTGAATTCGAACGGTTGATAGGGTTCATCATGCGGAAAAGCTCGACGGCCTTGCCGCCGTCGCCCAGCTCCGCGAAGGCAATCAGGCTCCAAGTAGAGGCGTGCGTGTACTGCCCGCCGTTTTCGCGAATGCCAGGAGGATAGCCCTTGATATAGCCTGGATCGTGGGCCGGGTGACCGAAAGGGGGCGCAAGCAGCAGGATGAGCCCTTCAGGCCGTCGAATCAATTGCTGATCCACCGCAGCCATGGCCCGGAGGCTGCGCCCGCGCTCCGCGGCGCCAGAAATCATGCTCCAGGATTGAGCAATGGCGTCGACGCGGCACTCCGCATTCGAGGCTGATCCCAACGGTGTGCCATCGTCAAAATAAGCGCGGCGATACCATTCGCCATCCCAGCCGTCACGTTCCAAGGCGGCTTTGAGGGCACTGACGTGAATTCGCCACTTTTCGGCGCGCTGCGGCTCGCCACGTGCGTCGGCAAACTTGGCAAACTCCCATAGCACCGCGTGCAGGAACCATCCTAGCCACACGCTTTCACCTTTACCATCTTGGCCCACGCGGTTCATTCCGTCGTTCCAATCGCCCGTTCCCATAAGTGGCAGGCCGTGAGCGCCCACGCCAAGGCTACGGTCGAGCGCTCGAGCGCAATGTTCGAATAACGTGGCGTGAGTCTCTGAGGTGCGCGGCTGGAAATAGGATTCCTTCTGGCCGTCGGCTAGTTCATCGCCCTCGAGAAACGGCACGGTCTCTGCGAGCACGCTCATGTCACCGGTCGCTTCGATGAATTGGATGACGCAATAGACCAGCCATAGAGGATCGTCTGAAATACGGCTGCGAATGCCGCGGCCAGAGGGAGGATGCCACCAGTGCTGGACGTCTCCCTGGGGGAATTGACGTGCCGCAGCGCGCAGCAAATGTTCGCGCGTGAGGGCTCGTTTGGAGATGGTGAGCGCCACGCCGTCTTGGAGTTGATCGCGGAAGCCGTATGCGCCGCTCAGTTGGTAAAACGCCGCGCGCGCCCAGATTCGGCAAGAGAGAGTTTGATAGAGCAGCCAGCGATTCAGCAGGATATCCATGCTGGAATCTGGCGTCGTGACTTGTACTGTCCCCAGGATTTCATCCCACTGCCGCGTGACGTCAGCAACGACTTTATCGAGATCGGCGCCGCGATAACGGGCTATCTGCTCGCGCGCGCGTTCCTTGTTTTCAGTCTGACCCAGGAAAAATACCACTTCGGCGCTGTCGCCGGGACGCAGTTCGACAATCGTTTGCAGCGCGGCGCACGGATCGAGACTCGCGCCCACTTTCCCAGAGAGCTGCGCGCCGCGCTCCAAGGAGGCAGGACGTTCCGGTCCTCCATTGCGGCCGAAAAATTCAGTGCGGTCTCCTGTAACAGAAGTCTGCCGTCCGGCCAAATCCGCAAATACAATGCGGCCGCCAAACTCACCATTCCACGCGCTACGCGCGAACAGAGCGCGCGATTGCGGATCGAGTTCGGTAACAACATAAGGCGCGGAAGCGCTCCGAGAATTGCCCAGCACCCATTCGGCATACGCGGTAACCGAGACCCGGCGTGTACGGCCCGACTCATTACGCAGCGTGAGTCGCGAGATTTTTATCGGGTCTTCGGCAGGCACAAATTGAAACAGATCCAACGCAATACCGCGCGAGCCGTGTTGGAAGCGGGAATATCCCTGCCCGTGGCGGGCAATGTAGGTCGCGTCTTCATCCCGGATCGGTAAAGCAGTGGGAGTCCACACTTCGCCGGAGTGTTCGTCGCGGATGTAGATCGCCTCGGCTGGCGTGTCGAAAACATGGTCGTTAGACCATGGCGTTAGCTGATTTTCGCGGCTATTGAGCGACCAAGTGAAACCAGCACCGGATTCGGACACGAGGAACCCGAAATTCGGATTCGCGATCACGTTGATCCAAGGTTCGGGCGTGCGCAGGCCTTCGCCGAGAACAATCACGTATTCGCGGCCATTCTCCACAAAGCCACCAAGACCATTGAAAAATTGCAACGCCTGCTCCGGCATGGGCAAATCCTGGCGCTTGGTCGCACGGGGCGGACGCAGCAACGGAGGCGCCTCCGTTTCCGTTGTCTGCGAACGTATGATTTGCTCGGCGAGAGTGCCTCGACGGCTCAGGAGCACTGCACGCGCCACTGATTGCAACTGCGCGCGCGCCTGCTCCGAAAGGAGATCGCCGCGGACCAGAAATATCTTGCCGCTCAGTCCCCCGGAGTCAGGAGAAAGTCTCAGCTTGCTTCCGCGTACCAAGGCTTCGAGAGATTCCTGAAGCTCTTGCACGTACGAAGTCGCCTTCTCGTTGATGATGACGACATCGGCTGACAGCTGTTTCATGCGCCAGTATTCGTGCGCGCGCAATAGCTGTCGAATAATTTCGACATCCTCGGAGTCGTCAATCCGAGCCAGAATAATCGGCAAATCGCCGGATATTCCCTGGGCCCATAGCGTCGAGATGTCCAGCGGAGTTCGCGCCAGGACCTCGGCTGCGGGCCGCAGCGATGAATCCACGTACAGGACAGCATTCGCCAAGCGCTGAAACAGAAGTGCTTCTTCCGAACTAATGCCCAGGTGATGAAGCTGAACCTGCGCCTGAGTCCAAGCAAGAGTCAGCGTGCGTTCAAAGGTCCTGACGTCACGATACTTGTCGGCCAGATCGAGGGCTTCTTCTCGCGTGGCAGCGGCAACGGTGGAAAAAATCAGATGAACCGTGCTGCCCGCCGGAACGCGAACCGTGCGGCGCAAGCTCATCACAGGATCGAGGACGGGTCCTACAGTGCCCGACAGTGGGCGGCCGTCCATTACCGACACCGGATTGCGAAGATTGCGCGCACGGCCAACGAAGCGGGCGCGATCCGTTTCATACTGCAGATCACCGATGCTTTCGCCGTCCACAACCACCACATGCGCGGCCCACACGGAATTTTCCTCGTCCGAGCGTTTGCGGCGAGTGGCCACCAGCGCGCCTACGTCCGCCTTGAATTCGGTTTCGACGAATAGCTTCGCGAATGCCGGATGCGCCATATCCGCTGCTTGCGTAGTGAGCGCGAGCTCCGCATAGGAAGTAACCTGGATGTCACGCGCGCGCACGCCCAGATTGGTGAGCGAAACGCGGCGCACTTCCGCATCATCCTCGGCAGAAACCACAACTTCAAGAGTTGTAGTCAACGATCTATCGCGCCGGATGATTTCGGCGTGGTCCTCGAAGAAGGCCGCCTCGTATGCGTCGGGCTCAACGGCCGCAGGCTGAAAGCCCGTCGACCAGACCGCCCCCGTTTGTTCGTCGCGCAAGTAAATGTACTGACCCCAACAATCCCGCGTAGGATCTTCCCGCCATCGCGTGATGGCCAAGTCACGCCATCGGCTATAACCCGAGCCAGCCGCAGTCAGCATCACGGAATAACGGCCGTTCGAAAGTAGATGCGTCCGCGGAGTTACGTCGTGCGGTGTGGCGAAGCGACGAACGACGGGAGGCGTTAACTCGCGCACCGTCGCCGCCGCGGAAACTTCCTCCGCACGCGGCCGAGCAACCAGTACGTCGCGTGGTGTGCGCTCCTGCAAAAGCAATTCCGTGGCGCGTACGATCGGTTGCGCATGAAAACGGTTGCACATCGCTCCGCCGTTCAACACATCGTCAAAAGCCACGATAGACATGGCTTGATGGTGAGCCATGTAGGTGCGCACAATCGCGACGTCCTTTCCTTCAGGCAGCCGGCTGGGTGTGTAATCGAGAGCTTCATAGAAGCCGTAGGCGCCCTCGCCGCCGGCGCGGGCGATCCGCGCAAAGTTCTGCACTGCCGCAGCCGGTTCGATCATCGAAGCTAAGGCGGTTGCGTATGGCGCAATGACCAAGTCGCCGCTGAGACCACGCTTGAGACCGAGTCCAGGGACTCCGAAACCCTCGTAGTGATATGTAAACTCGATGTCGCGAGCGCTAAACGCCGATTCGGAGATTCCCCACGGAACGCCCCTCTCATTTCCGTATTCGATTTGGCGCTGAACAACCTGCTCGTACGTCTGGCTCAACATGCTGTTGGCCGGGGAGCGCATGATAATCGCCGGCATCAGATATTCGAACATCGACCCGGACCAGGAAATCAACGCAGAGCCGCTTCCTACGGGGGTGAGTGTGCGGCCCAAGTGGAACCAATGCGACGATGAGACATCGCCCTTGGCGATCGCGATGAAGCTGGTGAGGCGGGCTTCGGATGCCAACAAGTCGTAGCAACCGGCGTCCAAGGTTCCGTCGGTAGCGCGCATGCCGATCGAGAAAAGCTTCCGTGAGTCATCGAACAGGAACCTAAAGTCCATGGCGTCGAACATGCCTTGAGAAGTATTCGCGATCTCCATGAGGCGGCTGGCAAGCGACGACGCTTCGTCGGCGGAAGCTTTCAGTGCGGCGGTCAGCGCATCGATTCGAGCGAGAACTTCTTGGTTCGCAAGCGGATCAAAGGCGAGTCTCTCGCGCAACGGCGCCAGATCTCGTATGGCGAGTTCGAACTGTTCAGGCGCTTCGGCCAGAGTTGGCATCGTGGCGAAACGAGATTCAATCGCCGCCCATTCGGGAGAATGTTCCTGCGAGCGCCCCGCCATCGCCACCACTTCCTTCACGTCCAGGCGGAGCCACGGGATCATAATGCGCGCATCCCGCATGTTGCTCTCGATGGCGTTTCTTACTGCCTCTGCCCACGCGCGCAATTCAGAATCGGGAGGCTCATCGAGCTCCTGTGCGAGGGCCTCGGCAATATCCGCAATCGTCTGGGCATATTCGCGCAACTCGACAAAACGCGCCGCCCATTCCCTGGCGTCGGCCGGAACCGGGTCGAGTAAAGCGGCCAGCGACTCAATCGCGTTGCTGAGTTGTTTGCGGGTTACGGTATGAGTGCGCCGCGCTTCTGTGATCCTGCCGGGCAGCTCACGCAGGAGATTGATCGCATCGGTAACTCCAGCGAACATCCGCGGTTCGACAAATGCGCCCTGAATGAGACCGCGGCATCCGCCGCTCACAACGAGTAGATGTCCGGCGAGGTTTCCGCTGTCGACGCTCGAAATATATTTCGGTTCGAGGGGTTTGAGGCTTTGCGTCTCATACCAATTGTAAAAATGGCCCTTGTACATCTCCAATTGGCTGAACGTTTGAAGCGTTGCTTCTAGCCGCTCCACCATTTCCACTAGACCGATCCACCCAAAGTCACGAGCGGAAAGTGCAGAAAGCAAATAGAGGCCCATGTTCGTCGAGGATGTGCGATGTGCCACGCGCGGTTTTGGATCTTCTTGAAAATTGTCCGGGGGCAGAAAATGATCTTCGGCAGTGACAAATCTTTCAAAAAAACGCCAGGTGCGGCGAGCGATCAGCCGCAGTGACCTGGCATCTGTCGGTGACAGGGCCGCGACATCTTCGAGCGGAGGCGGCACGCTGATCCAGCGAGCTATCGCGGGTGCTGCCACCCACAGGAGAGCAAATGGAATCGCAGCGACCAGTGCGCGGTGGCGAATATAGCTAACCACCACCACAGATGCGATCGCGAGCACGACGCTTCCAAACATGCGGCCGTACATGCCCAACAAATCCAGGTCCACGGCATGCTTGGCCTGCGCCGCGGTAACCCATTGCAAAAGATTTCTGCGCGTAACCACCATGCGACAGAGCGTGCGAAGAATGGCATCAGTCATAAGCCAAGCCTGATAAGCCATAAATGCAACGGTCAAGCTAATCTGCGATAGACCGAGCAAGAAATCGGAAAGAAGGTCGCGAAGGTGGCTGCGTTTGGAGATCCCGCCAAGGCGCGGATTCAAACCCACCAGGAAAGGAATCAGTGCTGGAATCGCGATCACAGTCAGAATGAATCGCGTCCACATCCACGGAGACACTTGAGGCAAGAGCCAGCCGATTAGCGTGGTTAGAAACATGAACGGCGCCGAGAGCGTCCGGCGCAGATTGTCCAGCATTTTCCATCGGCTGATTACGGGAATCGAAGACCTACGTCGAACTTCTTTCGGCAGGCCGCCGTGACCGAAAATCCATGGCACCAGCTGCCAGTCTCCACGCGCCCAACGGCTTTGGCGGGCGGCCGCCACCTCGTAGTGCGAGGGAAATTCGTCGAAGAGCACGATATCGGTGGCCAGCGCGGCACGAGCGAAAATGCCCTCAAACAGATCATGGCTCAGAAGAGTGTTGTCCTTAACCTTGCCCGCAAGCGCGGCCTCGAACGCGTCCAGGTCGTAAATTCCTTTGCCGGTATACGACCCTTCGTGAAACAAATCTTGGTAGACGTCCGAGGCGGCCGAAGTGTAGGGATCCATCCCGCTAGGACCTGAAAAAATCCGCTGGAAGAGCGACCCTTCACGATCGCTGGGAAGCGACGGCGTGATGCGCGGCTGAACTACGCCGTAGCCGTCCACAACGCGTCCGAGCTCCGGGCTGAACTTTGGCCGGTTCAGCGCGTGCGCCATCGTGCCCACCAGCCGAGCTGCGGTGCCCCGAGTAAGGCGCGTATCCGCGTCAAGTGTAATAACGTAACGAACTCCGGGGATCGCTTCCGGTACCGCGCCCGCTAAGGGCAAGAACGTGGTGTCATTCGCGCCGCGAAGCAGTTGATTCAACTCATGCAGCTTGCCGCGCTTGCGCTCCCATCCCATCCACTTACGTTCGCTTTCGTTCCAGACGCGCTTGCGATGAAACAAGAAAAACCGGTCGTCACCTCCAGGCGCGGGACCATGAGTGGCGTTGAGATTTGCGATGCCATTGATCGCGGCGTTCAAGAGTTCTTCATCTTGCGGCAGGGATTCGGTCGGCGCATCCACCCAATCTGTAAGCAGCGCAAATCGCAGATCACCTTCGGGATTGGCCAGAAAATGGATTTCCAGGCGCTCGACGAGTTCCTTGATCGCATTGACTGAAGTAAGAAGAGTGGGAACCACGATGATGCTACGCAGCTCGGGCGGGACGCCGTCCCGCAGTTCCAGGCGCGGCAGGGTACGCGGACCAAGCAAGTCGGTGACGGCACGATTGATGAGCGCGATGGCGAGATCCGACGCAGGAACGGAGGCGAGCAGGCCCAATAGGATCAGGTAAGGCGTCTTGACGCCAAGTGCGTGCGCGTGCGTCAGAGGCAGAGCCAAAATAATCGCGGTCAGCGCAGCGATTGTGCCGAGATAGGCTGGCACCGCGGCGCGCACATACAGGCGCAGCAGGCCGCGCCTCCAGGGAACTTTAAAACCGAGCTCGCGTTCGAAATCGAGCCGGCCCTGGGAGATCAGATAGTAGCCAGGATCGGCCTTGCGGTTTGCATTGGGGTGTCCATCCGTGTGAAATTCGGCATGCGCGCGCCTGGCGCGCTCGACGGCGCGTCTCGCAACGTCTATTTCCGTGTGAGTCGAACCTCGCGAAAGATCTTCGACGGCATGGCGGTAGTAATCACGGGTGGAGAAATCCATCTGGCCGAAATTGCTGCCGTTGCGCAAAACTTCGTCCACCAAACTGACGCTCTCAAAAAAATCCTCCCAGCCGAATTCTGACATCAGCCGCATGCTGTTGATGATGTTGCGCACGGTGACGGTCATCGCCGCCTGCTCTTGATGCTCGGCCCGAACAATTTCATCGGCCGTGGTCCCTTGCGCGGCCAGGCGTTCATCGAGCCACGCGAGAATGGGACCTACTTTCGGATCGAGGTCGCGCAAGCGCTGGACCAACTGCACGGCAAACGCGCGGTCGAGAGGTTTATTCTCAAAGCGGCGAAGAATAGACTCGCTGGAGACGGCCGGCTGACCTCCTGTGCCCAACACGCGATCAGCGAGAATATCGGCGTCCAGGCGCGCGCTGCGGCTGACGACCATGTGTTCGGCGATCCGGCGCAGATTTTCCACGAGCACGATGCGCAGCGTGATGGCGACAGCCCACAGTTCTCCGATGGTCAGCGGCTGGACGCGCTGATAGGCGCTCACGAAACGACGCAATATCTCCGGATCGAACCGGCTATCGGTGTGCGCGACGTAGGCCCAGGCAACACCGAACACGCGCGGAAATCCTTCCAAGTGTCCGGGGCCTAGCTTCGGCAGCTTGCGATAAAAGCCGGGCGGCAGGTCGTCACGGATTTCGCGAAGCTGTTCTTCGACGATATAAAAATTGTCAACCAGCCATTCGGCGGCAGGAACGATCGCTTGTTCGTGTTGAATGGCGCGTGCGATGTCGCGATAGTATTCCAGCAGGACGCGTCCGTTTTCAAAGACGCGCGGGATGAGGGGTCGCCCTTCGAGATCGCTGACGACAGTCTGTGCGGCCGCGAGGCTTTCCGCGTGTTGTTCCAGCCGTTCTATGCTGAAAAGCTCAGAACGAATTGGTTTTTCTGGCTCGGTGAAAACCGGCGCAGGCGTTTGGGTGGCACTCGTCATGTTCTTGCGATTTTGATTCTCCGGAAACGCGGAGCTCGCCGCTCGATATTAACTATGTATGCGAAAATCGAAATAGTCATTTAGAGCAAAATGCGAATGCGGCGGCGCCAATCCTAAACATCGGTGACAAAACCCTAGAGTGAAAGCTTACAGAACGTCAAGAACTCGGCGCTGGCTGGGGCGCCGGGATGGACGTCCACTCCAGTCTGGGAGGGTGTGAACGGCCCCGGAACTGTCCCGCTCAATTTTCTTCGCAAAGGGCGGGTTATAGCAATACCCTTCGATTCTAAAGCTCTTCTACAGGGAATTCCCCGCGCTGGGAAACCCGGCGGAACTACGAAAAAAAAGGCCTCGCAAGGAGTGGTGAGCCGGGGAGGACTCGAACCTCCAACCCGCTGCTTAAGAGGCAGCTGCTCTACCATTGAGCTACCGGCCCGCGAGCCGTTGATTGTAACACGAGCGCATGATGCGCCCAACCGGTGCCAAGCACTTGCTAGGAACCCAATCTCTGATAGCGCATTAGTCGTCGATGACACGTTCTTGGGATTCTAGCTCATCCAGGAGTTCGTTTAGATCTGAGACCCGCTTGCTAACCGCGTAATTGGCTTCCGAGCGAGGCCTTCAAACCCGAGCCCCACACAGCCTTCCCCACGATTTTCCGTAAAGCGGGTAAGATTCTTCTTGACATAAGATATTACTTATATAAGCTATTGTCTATGCAAAGCCTGGATGCCGCTTTCGCCGCTTTAGCTGACCCGACTCGTCGGGCGATTCTTGCTCGTCTCGCCAAAGGGGAGGCCACCGTCAATGAACTAGCGAAACCATTCGAGATGACGCAACCGGCAGTCTCGCAACACTTGAAGGTGCTCGAGGACGCAGGACTCATCGTGCGCCGAGTTCAGGGCACGAAGCGCCCTCGTCGTCTCGCAAACGCAGGTATTGAAGCTATGGACCAATGGCTTGCAATGCTGCGCAAGGCCCTTGAGAAAAACTACGACCGGCTGGATGGAGTTCTGGCCGGAATCGAAAAACAAAAGAAAGGAGAAAAATGATGAGCAAGATGACGCTGAAGACGGAAGGCGAGACGCACATAATTGTGACCAGGCGCTTTTCCGCGCCGCCGGAAACGGTGTACCGCGCGCATACCGATCCGAAGTTAATCCAGAAATGGTTGCTCGGCCCTGAAGG
Organism: Candidatus Acidiferrales bacterium; assembly: GCA_035258265.1. GTDB lineage: Bacteria > Acidobacteriota > Terriglobia > Acidiferrales > UBA7541 > Palsa-295. The sequence goes on along the minus strand of DATEVZ010000148.1, from coordinate 3,373 downwards.
GTGGAGCATGCCCGTTTGCGTCAACGAAGCAAGACCGGGAGGCAAGTTCCGTTACGAGTGGACAAACGGCAAGGGCGGTGGATTTCACATCACCGGGGAATTCGTGGAGCTGGAGCCCTACAACAGGATCGTACACGTGGAGCGCATGCACCTGCCGGATCCTACACCGGACAATCATGTTGAAACCAGGTTCGATCCGGACGGCGAGGGAACCTTCATGACGGTGCGAATGACCCTACCCGATGCTCAGACGCGAGCGGCCATGCTTGCGACAGGCATGGAACGCGGAATGGAAGCGAGCTACGTTCGGTTGGAAGGGATGATCTAGGTGAGTCCGTGGTTCGTGAGTTGAAAAGCCGGAGCGATGGAGGCGAAGCTCCCTGAATGGCGATGTCAAAACAGCTTAGAAGGAGAACAACAATGCGAAGTTTGAACGTCGAAGCCCCGGCGGCGTATATAGCTGCCGGAGCGGCCGTTGCGACTATCCTGCTGCTAGGAAGTCTGCACGTATTGAGCCCCGAATTCGCGCCTTCTTGGCGTATGGTGAGTGAATATGCGTTTGGTCAGTACGGTTGGGTGTTGTCGTTGATGTTTGTTTCATGGGGCATGAGCTCCTGGGCTTTGGCAATCGCGATTTGGCCCGATGTCAGGACCAAAGGCGGCAAGATCGGCCTGTGGTTTCTGATAGTTGCCGGCATAGGCGAGGCGATGGCTTCCATTTTTGATATCAGCCACGACGCCGGCCACGGCATCGCCGGGTTGCTCGGGGTTGGCGGCTTTCCCGTCGCGGCCTTGCTACTGAGCGTAGGCCTTGGTCACATCGAGGCGTGGCATGGTATTAAGAAGACGTTACTGGGGATCGCGAACCTCAGCTGGATAAGTGTCGTTCTGTTGGCGGCGACGTTGACTCTGATGACGATGCAACTCAGCCAAGCCAGTGGCGGTCATTTGCCTCAACACGCGCCGAAATCATTGCCGCAAGGAGTGCTAGCATTAGACGGGTGGGCCAACCGGCTCATCGTGCTTTCATTCTGCTTGTGGGTATTCGTTGCTGCTTGGCATGCCATCCAGCTGCGCCGCGAGCACGCGTAGCGTCATAAAGTAGAAATCCTGCTCCAAAACAGAAGCGCACTTGCCAGATATCGGGAAGCCTTAAATCGTGATTGGTTGCGCTTGCTTCTACGGATGGCGCCGGAGGGTGGCTGCAATCTCTTGCGCCGCTTGGCGCGCGCGGACCAAATCACCGGGACCAAACGAGATGGCCGCGACGCGAGCGTGGCCGCCCCCGCCGTACTTCTCGCATAGCGAGGCGAGATTCACGTCGGCGGAAGCTTCTTTCCATGGGTTGGTTCCGACGGAAACTTTCGAACGCGTTGGGGAGGCGCTTACGCCGACCGAGTAGAGCGCATCAGGAAACAAGAAATACGGGACGAACTTGTTGTAGCCCTCGAGATCCAGATCGCTAACATCGAAATAAATCACGCCGTCACGAAAATCGGCGCGCTCACGAAATACATCAATGGATTTACGATGCCGTTCCAGCAAGCTGGGCAGATATTTCTGGACCGCCGGCAATTCGATCATCTCGGCCAGCGACAGATACGCGAGGTGCGGAATTAATTTAGGCACCAGATCTGCTTCCGGCGCCGCTTCGATCACCAGCGCAAGTTTAGTGGCCGGTTCGGCGAGCCCAACAGCAGCTTCCGGCGAAGCGAACTGCGCTCCGTCAATAATGTCGCCCCAATGGATCAGTTCGGCGAGCGGCTTGGCGTCAAATCCGAATTTCTCCGATGCAATGGTAGAAAGAAACTTGACGCAGGACTTGTAGCAGGGATCGTAAAACTTCTTGCCCGAGCGATCGTGCCGGAATTGCTCGGCGTCTTCGGGCTTCAAGAATGCGCTCTGGTGATGGTCGAACCACCACGTCAGCTGCGGCGAGCTGGAATACTTGAAATCCACAATGACGTTTTCATCGCCGTCAAACGTGCCGTCTTCGAAGGGCTGCGACGCCTTGTGCGTCATTCCGGTGTAGAAGAATTCTGCGCCAGGATTGATGCGTTCCTTGTAGAAGCGAGAAAAGACGGCGGCCGAAGAGGCTCCGTCAAAACATTTATCGTGGAAGCAGACCCGGACCTTCAATTCCTTCTCCTGGCGACCTGACGCGGGATTAAATCCCCGCTCCGGAAAGCCAATAAAGATGGACGTTCAGTCCGCAGTTGTCAATAGCTAAGGAAAGGCTAAGGAAAGACGGGTAGCGGCGCTTCGCGATTTCCGTTGAGAATGTCAGGACTTGACGAAAATCTGGTCGGCCAAGTCGGCGGCGATTGGCAGGCGATACCGTTCGCCCTGATACGCTTTGATCATCAGCAAAATCCAAAGAACGAAGCCGAGGATGGATACGAGCCAGAGCAGACCGAATCCCAACGAAACGCCGCCGGTAAGAAAGACCATGCCTAACCCAACGCGAATGATTGTCAAGCCACCGAACACCACGATGGATTGTGCTGCGTGGAACCGCACAAACGGGCGCTTGTCGATGAAATAGAAAATCAGACCGGTGACCCAACCGAGAGCGTAGCAAAGCAGTCCAGCTACATTTTCGGCCATCCCCGATGTTGCGTGCGGAGTTGCGTTCGTGATGCCCGAAGGCGCGGGCGATCCGGCGGGCGCTTGCGGCGCGCCGCAACGAGGACAGAATCCAGCGTTATCCGCAACTGCCGTCCCGCATTTTGTGCAATGTGGCATGGAGTTCCTCCCGACGTGAGCTTACAACAGGCTGGCCATGTGCCGCGGAGACTAACAAAAAGCGTTCCCGCGCGGCAAGCACAAACGAAACAACCGAGGCGCCGGTAAGGGCCTCCTTCGCGCCTTCCTCCGCCTGAGAATTTTGGCGCGATGTTATAATGCGGCTTCGCTGCGGAAGTGGCGGAATTGGCAGACGCGCCAGCCTTAGGAGCTGGTGGCCGAAAGGCCGTAGGGGTTCGAGTCCCTTCTTCCGCACCAATTTTCCATGCCAAAGCGAATGCCGCGAGCCGTGATTGCGGCGTGGAATTGAACTCGGATCACGCGTGATAAGATTTAGGGTCCCCGCGCAGTTGACGCGCGCACGCGGATTCCCTATAATTGAGTTTCTGCATCGGTTACGTCTGGCCGAACAGTCCTGCCCTTTTCTTCCTTTGATACTGAACAGGCGAAAGGCAGATTCGAAACAGGTTCGACAGGGTCTATCTGTTCGATACCTCAATTTGATCTCGGAAATCTCCCAAAAACTCTAAATGGCTGAAGCAAACTGCAAGCGTGAGCTCGAGCTGGAAATTCCGGCTGACAACGTTCAAAAAGCGACTGAGAAGATCGCGCGCGATCTAGCGCGGGT
>DATEVZ010000147.1:0-16763 GCA_035258265.1 Candidatus Acidiferrales bacterium | reverse complement strand
GAAATCCACATCCACTGCACGGAGACGGGCTTGATCAGGTCCATCGCGATTTTGCCCTCGATGACTTCGTAGGCCATTTCCTGGTCAATGGTGTTCCAGTAGAACGAGCGGATCATCCAACCGACGCTGACGTAGGTAATCATCTGTCCGAGGTTGTAGCCAGCGATGGCGTGGCCGCCAGTGTAAACCGCGCTCCAGATGAAGTAGTACACCGTGACGTTGAGGAAATAAGTGACGATGCCGGTGAAGTAGCGCAGGCGGAAGGCGAGGATGTTGACGAATCCGACGCGCGAGAATTCGGCGTACGGGATCAGGGATTGGGCCCAGCTACTCACACCGTAACCTCGAGGCTTGCTTCGCCTGCGTAGATGCGTTTGATGATTTCTTCGATGGGCTCGTCTTCGATTAGCAGATCGCGGACTTCGATGGCGGCGAGGACCTGACGGATCAGGTCGGAGGTGGAGACTTTCACGCGGTCGAAGCGGATGCGATAGGTGAGCTCGTCCACCTGATCCACTTCGAGGCCGTCGCGAGAGAAGGCGTCGAGCCCGATTGCTTGCGCGCGGTCTTTTAGGGCGAATTTGATTTGCTTCGTGCGGAGAAGCTGTTGCTTGAGTTGCACGAGGTGACCGTCGTAGAGGACTTTGCCGTGGTCAATGATCATGATGCGACGACAGAGCTCTTCGATGTCGTCGAGATCATGCGTGGTGAGCAGCACAGTGGTACGAAATTCGCGATTGATGGCGCGCAGAAAATGACGGATGTGATCTTTGGCGACGACGTCGAGGCCGATGGTGGGCTCGTCGAGGAACAGCAGCGGAGGATTGTGCAGTAGCGCGGCGGCAAGGTCACAACGCATACGTTCGCCGAGCGAAAGTTTGCGCACGGGAGTGTGCAGGTAGTCGCGAATGCCTAGGATGGCGTCGAAATGTTCCATGCGGGCGTCAAAATCGCGCTGCGAGACGTCGTAAATGCGGCGCAGGAGCTTGAAGGATTCGATGACGGCGATGTCCCACCAGAGCTGCGTGCGCTGGCCGAAAACGACGCCAATGGTTTTTACGTACTGGCGGCGCTGGCGACAGGGAACGTAGCCGTTGATGCGGATTTCCCCGCTTGTGGGCACCAGGATGCCGGTGAGCATCTTGATGGTAGTGGATTTTCCGGCGCCGTTGGGGCCGATGTAGCCGACCATTTCGCCGCGTTCAATGGCGAAGCCGACGCGATCCACGGCGGCGACGGTGCGATAATCGCGTACGAAAAGATTTTGGATCGAGCCCCAGACGCCTTCGCGGCGTTTGAATGTACGGAAGTGCTTGCAGAGATCGTGAACGTGAATGAGGGACTCAGCGCTCATCGTCTATGAATTCTAGCATCTACGGAGAAGCGGCGCAGGTACGGCAAGACCGCGCGAGCGATGAACGTTTCGCCGCAGGTCGGCTGGCTGGTGCGCTGGCCCCGTGCTCTCCCTGTCTCGCTGCTTAGACGCTCTGAAACGTGTTTGGGCGCCTGAACTTTTCGGGTGCAGGGCGGTAGAAGTAAGGCTCTTGGTGTGCGCTTAACCTTTGTGGCAGACCGAGCAGTGCTTGGCTTCGTAGTTCTCGATGGTGACTTCGAACATGTTGTTACAGCCGATGCAGACGCGATGGATTTTCGCGGGCGGCCTGCTGCTGAGTTTGGTTTCGGCAGCGTGCGCGGGCTGAGTGTGCGGGGGTTCGCTCATGAGCGGATTTTAGCATGAAGACGAGAATGAGCCACGGACAAGTCGTCAATTGGTGTGGATCGATCCGAAGGGAATTGACCCCTGCATCCCGAAAGGCACTTGGCACAGCGGCCGCTACAAAATCTAGAGCAATGTTCAGGCGGTGTGCCCGGCTTTCAAAACTTCCATGACGCGGTCTACGATTTCGCCGATGCTTACTGGGCGGTAGAAGACGGCTGCGGCGGGCGGAAGCGGCACGGTTTCGATGCGCGAGGCGACCAGCACAGTGGGGACGCGTTTTACGAGCGATTGGATCGCGCCATCGTTCGCAAATTCGACGCTGGCCTCCAGGACAACTACGGCGGGCATTTGACCTTCGGCGAAGGCGCGGCCGGCGTCTTCCGCCGAATCCATTCCCAGGGCATCAATCCCACGTTCGCGGAGTTCGGCGCGCAGCCCTGCGCGCAGAGTCCAATCGCGGGCGATGATGAACACCACTGACATCTTGCTGTGAAATTATAACATCGGGGACCGATGCGGTCCGGGCACGTTGAGAAGGCAACATTGTTTGTTCGGCCGGAGCTCGTGAGTTCACGGCTCAGGGGAAATGCTCGAGGAAAGATTGGCGCTTCGCGCCCTCTCTTATGTCGTGGCTCGAGCCACGACCCACTAACATTCTCGAGTTCAGGTATTTACAGTGCGAGCAGAGGTGGCACGTTGAGGCGTTTGCTTAGGCAAGCCGGGAAGGGGTCTGCTACAATTTTGTGGCTTCGGGGGAACGCTGCGGCGAAGGTGTGCGCGGCACTACATGGCGGAAAATAGCAAACGAAAATGGATCATTTTGATCCTCGCCGCAGTTTTGGTTGTGGTGGTCGTGGCGGTGCTGGCACTGCGCGAGCCGGCGCCTGTGGTGCAGCTTGTCAGTGTCACGCGCGAGGATTTGACCTCGACGATAACGAGCAACGGGAAGGTCGAGCCGATTTCTCCCACTGTTGCGCGCGCCGAGTTTTCCACGTTTGTCGCTGAGGAGAACGCCGTGGAAGGGCAGTCGGTGCACCGCGGTCAAGTGATTTTGCGCCTGAATGACTCCGACATTCGCGCGCAACTTTCACAGACGCGCGCGGATTTGCTGGCGGCGCAAAACGATTTGCGGAACGCACGCACTGGCGGACCGCCTGATGAAGTAGCGCAGCTGCAAGGCAATTTACAGAACGCAGAGACACAAGTTGCCAACCTGGAGCGAACTCAGCAGCAGCTCACACAGTTGGTGGCCAAGCAAGCTGCCACGCAGGAAGAAGTGGCGCAAAATCAGGCTGCTTTGGCGACGGCGCGTGCGAATCTTCAGACGTTCCAGGGAAAAAAGGCCGCACTCGCGCAACGCGCCGCCGTGACCTCGCAGAGCGCGACTTTGCGCGTGCAGCAGGCGCGGGACCAAGTGGTGGCTCTCGAGGGAAAAGTGCGGTCGGCGACGGTGATTGCGCCGGTGGATGGCACTGTTTATTCGTTGCCAGTGCGCCGGGGCGATTTCGTGAAGTTAGGAGACGTGCTGGCGGAGTTGGCGGACCTACGGCAAGTGCGCGTGCGCGCTTTTGTGGACGAGCCGGACCTTGGTGCGCTGAAGCCAAATCAGGCCGTGCAAGTGAAGTGGGACGCAATGCCCAATCGCATTTGGACGGGAAAAATCGAGCAGTTGCCCAAGCAAGTCGTGCCACGTGGAGCGCGTAGCGTGGGCGAGGTCCTGTGTTCGATTGACAACGACAAGATCGAACTGCTACCGAATGTGAACGTGGAAGTACGGATTCTGGTTCACGAAGAACGCGGAACGCTGGTGATACCCCGCGCCGCAGTGCGCGACGAGAAAGGCCAGCACTTTGTATTCCTTTGTGACGGCGACCAGGTACATCGACGCGAGATTCAAGTGGGCGTTGCAAGCGACAAGAAATATGAACTCATTTCCGGGCTGGCCTTGGGCGACAGGGTTGCGCTGCCGACCGATGTGAATTTGAAGGACGGTATGAAAGTGCGAGTTACGGAGGCGAAATGAGAACGCCGGTAGCGCGAGCGGCAAGAATCTTCCTGGTGGGTTTTGTCGGGGTTAGCTTGATTTCGATTGCTCGACAGCCCGCAAGCTCGATGATGGCATCGGCGATGTCAATCGCGACGCCCACAGGCCTGAGCGGGGCGTTTTCTGCGACGGCGGATGCCTCGGCGCTGATTCAAACCGCGCAGAGGCAATTCAACGCCGGGAATTATTCCGGCGCGATCGCAACGCTGCAGTCGGCGGTATCGCAAAATTCTAATAGCGGAGAGGCGTATTACTGGCTGGGACGCAGCTACTACGAGATTCACGATTTCGACAACGCGATCGCGGCCGCGGAAAAGTCCGTGACGATTGACGCGAAAAATTCCGTTTATCATCAGTGGTTGGGCCGGATTTATGGCGGGAAAGCAGACCGCGACCGCAGCTTTTCGTACGCGCGAAAAGTGAAGAAGGAATTCGAACAGGCCGTACAGCTAAACCCTTCGAATATTGCCGCGCGGCGCGATCTGGAAGAATACTGCCTGCAGGCTCCGTGGGTGGTTGGTGGAAACAAGGACGAAGCGAAGACGCAGGTGGAAGCGGTTGCGGCGCTCGATCCCGTTGAGGGCCATCTGGCGCGTGCTGTATACGAACTGGACGGCCAAAAGAAGCCGGACTTGGCGGAGAAGGAATACCGTGAGGTCCTGGCTGCGAAGCCGGCGAAGATTGATCCGTATTTCGAAGTCATCTCATTTTTCCAACACCAGAATAAACCGGCGGACATGCAGGCGGCGATTGAGGCCGCAGCGCAGGTAAGTCCGAACGATCCTCGTCTGGCGTATGCACGCGGTGTGGCGCTGGTGCTCTCCAATACGAACCTCGCCGAGGCCGAGAAAGATTTGAAGGCCTATTTGGCGAGCACGCCAGATCGGAGCGACTGGCCTTCCCATGCCGCCGCTCGTGGGTGGCTAGGGCGCCTCTATGAATCGCAAGGGAAACGGGGCGAGGCCGCCGAGCAATATCGGGCGGCGTTGCAACTGGATCCCGGCGACAAGGACGCCAAAACGCGATTGGAGCATCTCGAGAAAGCTTCGCACTGAATCCCGTGAAAGAAACGCTAGAAACTCCGAACCCGCGAGTCGCATCCGATTCTGTTGTGCCCCCTCCTATACAAGCTCCGAAGAGCAGTCCCATCCTTTGGACGGAGACATGGAGTCTTGCGCTTCAAGCGCTACGCGCCAATAAAGTGCGGGCGATCCTTACGATGCTCGGCGTCATTATCGGCAGCGCCTGCATCGTTCTGGTAGTGACCGTGGCGTTGGCTGGGAAGCGTTACATCATCGAGCAAATCGAAGGAGTGGGCTCGAACTTGATTTATGGCGAACTGGTCCATTCCGGCGACGCCCAACGCACCACGCTGGCCGACGAAATCACGGTTGAGGACATGGTAGCGCTGAAGGCCGCGCTGCCTCACGTGGCGGAGGCCGCCGGAACACATAATATGCCGATGACGGTGGTGGTTAATGGGGCGAGCCGGCCCGTTAATTTGGTGGGCGTGACGGACGGCTTTGAGGAAATCCGCCGCCTGGTAGTCCTTCGTGGTCGCTATTTCGATCAAGACGACATGATTTCGCACAGCAAGGTGTGTTTGTTGACGCAGGAACTGGCGGACCTGGTTTTTCCCAACACAGATCCGGTTGGCAAGGAGATACGGGTCGGTGAGCTTTACTTCAACGTGATTGGAGTTTTTCGGGAGCGAACGGCAACATTCGGCGAAACGGAGATTACGCGCGAATCCGTGGTCGTACCTATCGGGCTGATCAAGTATTACACCGGAGAGGAATATCTGCGCACGTTCTACGTGCAGGCGGATCGTCCCGAAGAAGTGCCGGAGCTGACACAGGAAGTAGCCCAGTTTCTGAGGAGCCGCCACCGGCCGGGAGCTGAGTACAGCGTGGAAAACCTGGGCTCGCTGCTTGATTCCGCGCGAAAGATCTCAATGGCACTGACCGTGATTTTGATTGTGATCGCGATGATCGCGCTGACCATCAGTGGGATCGGCATCATGAACATCATGCTGGTGACGGTGACGGAACGAACGCGAGAGATCGGAATCCGCAAAGCGATCGGCGCGCCGCGCAACGCGATTTTGTATCAGTTCCTGATGGAGGCGCTGCTGATCAGCGGCACCGGAGCGCTGCTGGGAATTGCCATCGCCGTGGCGATTCCGGCCGTTCTAAACTTTGTGATCAGCTTGTTTCCGGAGGTCGTGGGCGTGCACATTCCTGTATCGTGGATCTCCGTGGTGCTTGCGTTCCTGGTATCGTGTTCTACGGGCTTGCTGTTCGGGTTTCTGCCCGCGAACCGGGCGGCACGGCTGCATCCGACGGAGTCGTTGCGCTATGAATAAAATGGCGATTAGAAAATCGCGGCTAGGCTGGATTGTGGCGGCGCTAGCCATGCTGCTGGCGGCAAATTCAGCGCGCGCGCAAGAACAGCGCAAGGTGACAATGCGTGACGCAGTGGCGCTGGCGCTGCAGAACAGCCGCGATCTGGCTCTAGCTCGTGTGCAGTACAGGGTCGCGTTGGATGCGGCAGGCGTGGATCGCGCCGCCTTCTTCCCCAACCTCTATACGGGTTCGGGTGCGGCCTATACCTCTGGATTTCCGTCGATCGGCGGCTCGCCTCCAGCCGTCTTCCAAATGAATTACAACCAGGCAATCTTCGATCCGATATTGAAAGCGCAGCAGCGCGCCGCCGAAGAGCACGCCAAGACCATGAAGCTGGAAATTGACCGCACGCGCGACGACGTGATTGTGCGGACGGCTTCGTCCTACTTGGAGCTGGCCAAGGTGCGACACTCGTTGGAATTATTGCGAAGCGAGCAAGCCAGCGCGGAAAAAGTACTGGAAGTGACTCGCGAGCGGGTACAGGCGAACCAGGAGCTTCCGATTGAAGTGACGCGGAGCGAATTAACCGGAGCTCGGGTGCAGGAACGGATTATCAAGCTCGAGGACCGAGAAGAAATCCTGGTGCAGCAGATACGGAATTTGACGGGGATACCGGACACGCAGTCTGTAGAGGTTGAAACCGGTGAGCCGTCGTTTTCCACCGACCTGCCAGAAAGCGAACTTGCCAATCTCGCGCTGCAGAGCGATCGCGGGATTCAGGAAGCTGAAAACGACCGTCAAGCGCACCAAGACCTCCTGCACGGCGCGAAGCTGGGTTATTTCCCGACGTTTAGCGTTCTAGGACAATACAGCATTCTCAGCCGGTCCAATAATTACCTAGAGTTTTACAAGGATTTCGTGCGCAACAATGTAAGTTTAGGCGTCCAGATTAACATCCCGCTCTTCTCGGCGAAGACGCGGGCGAATGTGACGCTAGCCAAAAGCCAATTGCAGGCTTCCGAGCTTTCATTGGGGAATAAACGGCAGGAAGTGCGGCTGGACGTGCAACAGAAAGCGCGCAACGTGCGCGAACTCGACGCGACGCGCGAAGTAGCGCGCCTGGATCTAAAGCTGGCGCAAGAAACCGTGGAGATGGCGCAGGCGAAATTCGATGAGGGCCGCGTGACGCTGCGAGATCTGGAGCAGGTTCGTTTGGACGAAAGCGATAAATGGGTGGCTTTCCTGGATGCTGATTTCGCGCGGCAGCAGGGCCAGTTGACGCTGCTGCAGGCTACTGGGCAGCTGGCGAAGGTGTTTCAGTAGGCACGGCACCGGGAAAGCATGGCTTGGGCTCAACGGCGAAATCGGGTAAAATAGATGCCGTAACTGTGTGGGAATTTTACGTCTTAGCAGCAGCCCTGAGGGGGTAATAGTACATGCCGTCTGTAATGAAGACGTTGTTTTTGAATCCGCCCAGCTTTGAGAAATTCGATGGCGGCGCGGGATCCCGTTGGCCCGCGACACGCGAGATAGAGTCTTACTGGTACCCGGTTTGGCTGGCGTATCCCGCTGGAATGCTGCCGGGCTCCCGCCTGCTGGATGCACCGCCGCACGGCGTAACTCCCCAAGAAGTAATTCAGATTGCGCAGGATTACGAATTCGTTGTTTTGTTTACATCCACCGTGGGTTTTTATAGCGATTTGCGCATGGCGCGGGCGATGAAGGAGAAAAAGCCCGGGATCAAGATCGCTTTCGTCGGGCCGCAAGTGCAGATCAAGCCGGCGGAAAGCCTGCTGGCCAGCCCGGACATTGATTTTGTGGTGCGCGGCGAGTTCGATCATTCCGTGGTGGAATACGCGCAGGGGAAGCCACTCTCAGAGATTTTGAGTGTGAGCTATATCAAGGACGGGAAGATCGTCCACAATCAGCTGCGACCGATGCTGCAAACGGCGGAACTGGATGCGTTACCTTTCGCAACGGAGGTGTATCAGAACAACCTGACGGTTGAAAAGTATAATGTGCCGTTCCTGCTGAATCCTTATGTTTCGTTCTACACCGCGCGCGGATGCCCGGCGCTTTGCACTTTCTGTCTGTGGCCCCAGACGCTTTCTGGGCACGCCTGGCGCGTGCGCTCGGTAGAGAACGTGGCGCGGGAATTCAAGCAAGCGCACAAAATGTTCCCACAGGCAAAGGAATTTTTCTTCGACGATGACACTTTCAATATCCGCAAGGACCGCGTGCTGGCGCTGTGCAAGGAATTTAAGCCGGTTGGTTTCCAGTGGTCCTGCACCGCGCGGGTGCATAGCGATTACGAGACGTTGAAGGCCATGGCCGATGCCGGCGCGCGTTTGCTGATCGTCGGCTTCGAATCGGGCGACCCACAAATTTTGAAGAACATCAAAAAGGGCGCAACGATCGAGATGGGCCGCACGTTCGTGCAGAATTGCAAGAAAGTGGGGATTCACGTTCACGGTGACTTCATTATCGGGCTGCCGGGCGAAACCAAGCAGACCATCGAAAAGACCATCGAATACGCGAAAGAACTGGATTGCGAAACGATTCAGGTTTCCATGGCGCACGCCTATCCGGGCACAGCGCTCTACGATCAGGGCATGAAGGAAGGATTTCTCGCCGGCGAAGCGATCACTGACGATCTGGGGCATCAGCTTCCGCACCTGGAATATCCTGAGCTTTCGCGCGAGTACATGGTTGAGTCAGTGAACCGCTTCTACGACCAATACTATTTCCGTCCGCGCGTAGCTTGGCGCATCGTTCGCGATGCGTTGTGGGATTCGCACGAGCGCAAGCGCCTGTTCCACGAAGCGGTGGACTTCATGAAGCTCCGCCACGACCGCCGCAAAGTGGCGAAGAAGGGCGTTCAGAAAAAAGCCATGGTGCAAGTGCCGCCATCGGTCGGAGTGGCCGGCGAATCACAGGGCGCATGACGTCTTCGGAAGGCCTGCACGTCAAAACCTACATCCTTCTGTTAATCATGGTCACGTTCGGCCCGTTGGGCGACGTGTTTCTGGGCAAGGGCATGAAGGGCGTTGGTGCGGTGGAAGCCTGGGGGCCATCCGATATTGTGCATTTCTTTGCGCGAGCCTTTACTTCTGGAACCGTGTGGTTGGGGATCGCGCTGCTTTTCGCGTTTTTTATCGCTTACACGTTGGTGCTCTCCTGGGCGGATTTCAGTTTTGTGCAGCCTGCTTCTTCCTTCGCGTACGCCATTGTGGCTCTTCTCGGGCATTTTCTGCTGGGTGAAGTCGTCAGCAGCACGCGGTGGATCGGCATTGCGATTATTTGCCTGGGTGTATTGATTGTGGGGCACACGCCGCCGCGCACGACGGAGCGCGCCTGATGCTGCGTGTTGCTATCTTGCTGCTGTTTGTGGTGTGCTGCAGCACCGCGGGCGAATTGTGCATCACGCGCGCAATGAAGTCCGGGGGGGAAGCAAAAAGTTTTCATCCGGAAGAATTGTTGCGCGTTTTTGGGCGTGCGCTGCGCATTGGTTGGATGTGGACTGGATTGATGCTGATGATGGTCAGCTTCTTCGCGATGCTGGCGGTGCTCTCGATGGAGAACGTGAGCTTCGTGGTTCCTGCCACGGCGCTCAGCTACGCTGCGGGCGCGTACGGCAGCCGCGTATTCCTTGGCGAGCAGATCACGCATATGCGTTGGGCGGGCGTCGTATTGGTGTGCATCGGCGTGGCCCTGGTGTGGCAGGGAAAAGGCTAGCGCGCGATGTTGTGGATGATGATTCGCGATGCGCTGCTGCTTTTGGCGCTCGCATCGTTCGCTTACTATGTGCTTGCCATCATTGCCGCGCTGCGTTTTTTTCGCGGGCGTGACGCGGCTCCTTCGGATTTCACGCCTCCCCTCAGTATTCTGAAGCCGATCTACGGCCTAGACCGCGAAACGTATCAGAATTACGCCAGTTTTTGTCTGCAGGACTATCCGGATTACGAAATATTGTTTTGCGTCAGTGACGATCGCGATCCCGCGATCCCGGTGATTGCAGAGCTGGCGCGCAATTTTCCGGAACGGAAAATCAAGTTGATTGTAGGATCGGAACCTCTCGGCGTCAGCGACAAAGTGAACAAGCTTTGCCGAATGGTGCGCGAAGCGGCGCACGAAACTGTAGTGGTCAGCGACAGCGACGTGAGGGTGGAACCGCAGTATTTGCGGGCAATCGCGGCACCTTTTCGGGATCCAAAGATAGGCGCTGTGACGTGCCTTTATCGTGGGCTCACTGACGGATCGCTCGCGGCGAATCTAGAGGCGATCGGCAACAGCACGGATTTTACGGCGGGCGTGTTGATGGCGTGGATGCTGGGGGAGGTGAATTTCACTTTAGGCGCGACGATGGCTACGACCAAGACGCGGCTCGCTGAAATCGGCGGCTTCGAATCTCTCGTGGATCATTTTTCCGACGACTATGAATTGGGTAATCGGATTGCTGCGCGCGGGCACCGCGTCGAGCTAAGTACATTTCCTGTTTCGATTGTTTACCCTCATCAAACTTTAGGCGACGCGTTTCGCCACCAGTTGCGCTGGAATTTGAGCATTCGCTATTCGCGCCCGGCGGGGCATGGTGGGCTGATTTGCACGCAAGGGTTGCCGCTGGCTTTGTTGGCGGCGGTGTCGGCGCCGTCTGCGGCTTGGGCTGTTTCGCTGGTGTTGGGTTATTTGGTGCTGCGTGGAGCTTCGGCTTGGATCATCGGCGTGGCGGGGATGCGCGACGCATTATTGCGGCGGAAGATGGAACTGCTGCCCTTGCGCGATGCGTTTGCATTCGTGGTATGGGTGGCGAGTTTTTTCCCGCAACGCATTTACTGGCGAGGCCAGGAATTCTACGTGCGCGACAAGCGGCTAGTTTCTACCGCGCCGCGCGAGCCGTGACCTGCTATCCATCTTTCTTCAATACCTCGTAAATCTCGTTAGCGATGCGAAATTCCTGTTCCAGTTCCTTGGACGTAAGCTGTGTACGGAGATGCTCGACTGCTTGTTCGAGCCGGCTTAGGGCGCGCGAAATATTTTCGGTATTGGTGTGTGCTATGTCGCGCCACAATCCGTAAGGGCTGCCGGAGAGCCGCAACATGTCCTGCAGGCCTTGCCCCGAAAGCGTTAGGGGCCAGCCGGTTTCATCCGTCTCGTCCTGCACCACCCGCGCGAGCGCGACCGACAGCAATTGCGGCAAATGCGAGACGATGCCGACGGCCCAATCGTGCGTGTCGGCGTCGCACCACACAGGCTTTGCGCCCACGGCGCGAAGGAGGGCCGCGAATCCCTGTACACGCGGATCGGGATCGTCCTCCGAGGCGATGAGGGCGTAACGGGCGCCGCGAAATAAATCGGCCTTGGCGTGTTCGATCCCGGACGTTTCCTTGCCGGACATGGGATGCCCACCGAGAAATCGCGCACCGGTGTGAAAGGCGCGTTGGGCAACGCGGCAGATAGCCGCTTTGGTGCTGCCCGAATCCGTGACCAGCGCACCCGAGTTTGCCGCCGCGGCAATCGAAGGCAACGCATCGATTGTCGCGCCGATCGGCAGAGCGACATAGACGAGATCGGCGCCGCGAATCGCACCGGAGATGTCTTTGGCGGTTTCTTCAATGGCCTGGGACGCGCACGCCGCGTCGAGCACGTGGGCCCGGTCAAATCCCACGGTTGCGATATGCGGAAATTCTCTGCGCAGAGCCAGGCCGAAGGAGCCACCGATCAGGCCGGTTCCGAGTATGGCTACGCGCTGGAAGGGAACTTCGTCGGTGATGACAGGCACTGTGGTAGTTTAATTCAAAAATTCGGATTCGGTGAGCGTGGGCTGCTGACGGTCGCGGCTGATCTTCAAGAGGCAGCCTTGGTTATAACGGCGGCGGCTAGTGATTAGTGGCTAGAAAAAGCGGCGCGTGATTTTTCAGACGGCTCGAACGTGTTCCGTTTTTGCTGGGCCGAGAATTTCAACTTGCGAGACGTCCTCGAGTTTTTCGATTTGGCGGAGCAGTGTGTGTTCGGCGCGATCGGCTTTTACGGTCATCTGAACGTCGAGAAAGTTGCCGTCCTCGGTAGCGTTCGCGGTTAGGTGCAGCAAGTCGAAACGGCGCCTGCGCGTGACGCCGAGAACTCGCACCAACGCGCCCTCGCTTTGCTTCACGCGCAATTGCAGGGTGAAGGTGGTCACCGTGCGACCTCATCAAGCATTTCGGAATTCGATTTTCCCGGGCCGACGATGGGCCAGACATTCGCTTCCTGATGAATGAGGACGTGCGCGAGCACGGGTCCCGGTTCAGCCAGCAGGCGGTCTATCGCCGAGTCCACATCGCGGCGATCTTCGACGCGGAACGAAGGAATACCCATGGATTCCGCGACGCGCACGAAATCGGGATTGTCGGACAGGTCTACTTCGCTATAACGCTTGTCATGGAAAAGTTCCTGCCACTGGCGAACCATTCCGAGCGCGCGATTGTCGAAAAGCACGATCTTGATGGGCAGATCGTAACGGCGCAGCGTCGCGAGTTCTTGTAGGTTCATCATGATAGAACCGTCGCCGGAAACGTTGATGACGCAGGCGTCGGGGAACGCGAATTGCGCGCCGATGGCCGCTGGCAGGCCGAATCCCATGGTACCCAAACCGCCGCTGCTGAGGTGCTGGGCGGGATTATTGAAGTGAAAGTGCTGGGCGACCCACATCTGATGCTGCCCAACGTCGCAGGCCACGATGCAGTGCTTGCCGGCGCGATCGGAAAGGGTTTTCAGGAAACCGGGCGCGTATACCTCGGAGCCGGGCGCATCGTAATCCCAGGCGTGAGTGTCTTTCGCGGCGATACATTCGCGGCGCCACGGCTCGATATCGAGCGGGCAAGACAGCGCAGCGAGAGTCTGGCGAAGATCGCCGATCAGCGGAACGTCCGCGTTCCGGAGCTTGCTGACTTCTGCAGGGTCCACGTCCAGGTGAATCACTTTGGCGTGTGGCGCGAAAGCGTTCAGGCGGCCCGTGGCGCGATCATCGAAACGCGCGCCGACGCAAATCAACAGATCGCAAGATTGGACGGCGTGATTCGCCGCCTTCGTGCCGTGCATACCCATCATTCCAAGCGCGAGATCATGTGTAGTGGGAATGGCGCCGAGACCTTTCAGCGTAGCCACGACGGGAATGCGCGTGGCGTCAATAAACTTCCTGAATTCAGCCAACGCGCCGGCCATGCCAATGCCGCCGCCGGCGTAGACCACCGGGGAGCGACTCTCGCGCATTAGTTCGACGGCGCGCGCGATCGAGTGATCGTGCAGTTCCGGCGTTGCGGCAGGCCTGCTTTCCTCGTGAAATTCGAAATCGGCGATAGTGTTGGCGATGTCCTTGGGCAAGTCGATCAAGACTGGACCCGGACGGCCCGACCGCGCGATGCGGAACGCTTCATGCACGACGCGGGGAAGCTCCGTGGCGGTGTTCACCAAAAAGCTGTGCTTCACGACGGGCAGGGTGATGCCGAAGATGTCCACTTCTTGAAAGGCGTCGGTGCCCATCAACGAAGTTGCCACTTGGCCCGTGATGGCGACCATGGGGACGGAGTCCATGTAGGCGTTCGCGATTCCGGTCACTAGATTAGTGGCACCCGGCCCGGACGTGGCCATACACACGCCCACTCTGCCCGTGGCTCGCGCGTAACCGTCTGCCGCAAGGGCTGCCGCTTGTTCGTGGCGCACAAGGATGTGCCGAATCTTGGAATCGAGCAGCGCATCGTACACCGGCATAATCGCGCCGCCGGGGTACCCGAAGATGATTTCGACGCCCTCGTGTTCGAGGGCTTTCACCAGAAATTGTGCGCCTTTCATTTGAGGCCCCTTGCCGCTGTCGCCGTTTCCGGTTTTAGCCAGTACATTTGCGCGCGAAGTTCCTTGCCGACTTCCTCGATGGGGTGGTTCTTGTCTTTTTCCAAGAGCTTGGTGTACTGCGGGCGACCCGTTTGATTCTCGAGGATCCATTCCTTGGCGAAAGCGCCAGATTGAATTTCGTCGAGGATTTTTTTCATGCTTTCGCGCACGTGCGAATCAATGACGCGCGAGCCGCGGGTGATGTCGCCATACTTAGCCGTTTCGCTGACGAACTGATGCATCTTGGCGATGCCGCCTTCATAGATCAGGTCCACAATCAGCTTCACTTCGTGCAAGCACTCGAAGTATGCGGCCTCGCGCTGGTATCCGGCTTGCACCAGAGTCTCCCAGCCGGCCTGAATCAACTCGCGCAAGCCACCGCAGAGCACGGCTTGTTCGCCGAAGAGGTCGGTTTCGGTTTCTTCTGCAAAAGTTGTCTGGATTACTCCTGCGCGTGTGCCGCCGATGCCGTGGGCGTAGGCCAAAGTGCGGTCGAAGGCATGGCCGGACGCATCCTGATGAATCGCGAGCAAGCAGGGGACACCGCGGCCCTCTTCGTAGGTGCGGCGGACCAAATTGCCGGGACCCTTGGGCGCGATCATGGTGACGTCCACATTTTTCGGCGGAGTAATTTGGCCGTAGTGGATATTGAATCCGTGCGAGAAAAGGATCATCGCGCCGTCTTTTATGTTGGGCGCGACTTCGTTCTGATATAAAGCCGGCTGGGCCATATCCGGCGCGAGCATCACGATTACGTCGGCGCCCTCGACCGCTTCCGACGGGCCGGTGAGCGTCCATCCATCCTGCTCACCTTGTTTCCAGGAAGGTCCGCCGCGACGAAGGCCGACCACAACGTTCAGTTTGCTATCGCGCAAATTCAGCGCGTGCGCCCGGCCCTGGCTGCCGTAGCCCAGTACCGCAATGCGCTTGCCTTCGAGCGCACGGGGATTTGCATCGTCTTCCCAAAACATTTTC
The DNA here is from genome assembly GCA_035258265.1 of Candidatus Acidiferrales bacterium. Lineage (GTDB taxonomy): Bacteria > Acidobacteriota > Terriglobia > Acidiferrales > UBA7541 > Palsa-295. The sequence continues at coordinate 1,813 of DATEVZ010000147.1, read as the reverse complement.
GCCATGGTGATTCTCCTTGTCGCTGCAATTTTTACGCGACGCTGGTTATCGCGCCTTGCGACGCCGATGAAACGAGCTTTGCGTATTTGGCCATCACGCCGCTGGTGTAATTCGGAACGGGCGGCTTCCATTGCCCGCGGCGCTCTTCCAGATTCGCTTTTACGTCGAGGCGGCGCGCGCGCACATCGAGTGTGATAATGTCGCCGTCGCACAAGAGCGCGATGGGGCCACCGGTGGCCGCTTCGGGAGCCACATGGCCGACCATCAGACCGTGCGTCGCGCCGCTGAATCGCCCGTCGGTAATCAGCGCGATGGATTCATCGAGGCCCTGACCGACTAGCGCCCCGGTGACGGCCAGCATTTCGCGCATTCCCGGGCCACCCTTGGGACCTTCATAACGGATAACGACGACATCCCCCGGCTGAATCTTGCGATTCTGCACTGCTTCAAATGCTGCCTCCTCCGAATCGAAAACACGCGCGGGTCCGCTGTGCAGAACGCGCTCGTGACCGGCAAGTTTCACGACGCAGCCTTCCGGCGCGAGCGAGCCGTACAGAATGGCCAGTCCGCCATTCGGCTTGATGGGATTTAGCAGCGGACGCACCACTTCCTGACCAGAGGTTTCGCTCACTTCGCGAATCTCGTCGAAAAGTTTGCGGCCGGAGGCGGTGATGCCGTCATGCAAGTGTCCATTTTCCAGCAGCCGCTGACCCAGCAAACGCATGCCGCCGGCGCGAAACATATCAGGGGCGTTGAATCTGCCTCCTGGTTTGAGGTCGGCGAGCAGGGGTGTCTTTGCGGAGATTTCGTCAAAATCTTTGAGGCTCAACGGCACGCCGGCATCGGACGCGATGGCGAGAAGATGCAGGACCGCGTTAGTGGAGCCTCCGGAAGAGGCGACAGACGCAATCGCGTTCCGCAGCGATTCTCCCGTTATGATCTGCTTCGGGCGAATATCTTCTTTCAGTAGATGCATGACGAGCTTGCCACAATCGAACGCGACCTTACCCTTGCGCGGATCCGTGGCTGGAACTTCGTTTGCACCCATCGGCGAAATTCCAAGGAAGGTGATCGCCGTGGCCATGGTGTTGGCGGTGAACTGGCCGCCGCAGGCGCCGGCGCCCGGACAGGCTTTATCTTCCAGTTCGCCAAGCTGCTTCACCGTCATCTTGCCTGCAGCGCACGCGCCGACCGCTTCGAAGACGTCTTGAATCGTGACCTCGTGCCCGTTGTAGTGTCCGGCGAGAATCGAGCCGCCGTAGAGCGAAAGAGAAGGGAGATTCAGGCGTGCGAGAGCCATCACGGTGCCAGGGATCGTTTTATCGCAGCCGCACAATGCGACGACCGCATCGAACGCGTGCGCGCGTACGAAGAGTTCAATCGAATCAGCAATTACTTCGCGCGAGACCAGCGAAGCCTTCATGCCTTCGGTGCCCATGGTGATGCCATCGGAAATGGTGATCGTGTCAAACTCGATGGGAGTACCGCCCGCAGCACGGATGCCTTCCTTAACGCGCTCCGCCAAATGGCGAAGGTGGAAATTGCAGGGGGTGACTTCGGTCCAGGTGTTGGCAACCGCGACGAGCGGACGGGCGAGATCGTCGTCGGTGAGACCTGTGGCTTTCAGCATTGCCCTGGCGGGGGCGCGCGCGATGCCTTTTTTTATAACGTCGCTCTGCATAATGGCCTTGGGTCTCCCTTAGTGCGTATAAATCAAAAAAGCCCCGTCACCGTTGGTCTGGTGCGGGGCGCAGCGCCTAGAAGCAGGCTAGGCGGGTGGCCCGCACCCGATAAGTACTACGACCAGGATATT
>DATEVZ010000146.1:0-5853 GCA_035258265.1 Candidatus Acidiferrales bacterium | reverse complement strand
CCAGGATGTTTCGGTCGTGGGATTCGACGACATTCAAAGCGTGGCATTCATCAGTCCGCCGCTCACGACCGTGCGGCAGCCTCTGCTAAAAATGGGCGAGATCGCGGCGCGCACGCTGCTGGATCGAATCGAGGGGCGGGCGAAGTACGTTCCCGAGATTAAGATTGAGCCGGAATTTGTGGTGCGGGGGTCTACTGCGGCACCGGCGCTCTGATGGTTGGGTGCGTTGCGTCGCCCGAGAGGACTGCGCTGGCGGACTAGAAGCGATCTTTCGACGCCCACAGGCCCAGGCCGGGGCTCCCGACAAAATATATTTCTTCACCTGCGAGTGTGTTCCAGCCTTGCTGTAATCTTGAGGGAATGTAGCGTTTCAACATGTGGTTGAGGTCAGCGTATTCGAAGCCCGCGCCTTGCACTTCTTCACGCGTCAGATGTCCTGGACACCAGACAATCCGGAATCGGCCTTCGGACGAGCCATGAATCAAGTGCGCTGCGGCGCTTAAGTCTGCGGCTAGGTCTGCGTTCTCTCTTACCATGGCCAGGGTGGCTTCGGTGCCGTGATAGCCGTATTTGCGAATTAACTTATCGATTCGCTCGTCTTCTCCGAAAGCGCGGACGCCTGGAGCCAGTATGATCAACTCTCCGCCATCGGCCATGGCCATGCGCGTGCGATAAATCGCTTTGTTTCCCAGCCACGTGCTGTGAAATTCTTCGGGATCGAGATACACCACAGCTTTGCTGATCGGCTCGGACATCAACGTGACGTTTACTTGAAGACTTAATTCCGCGGCTGCGTGAAAACATTCTGAGTCGTCTCCGATGAAAAGACCCCGTACTACGGTCGCTCCCGCCGGATTGCGGCCTACGACGGTGAGGACATAGACAATCGGATGGTTGTGCAGAAAATGCGACGCCGCGTAATTCAGGACACGGCGCACGGGATTATCCGCGCGCCCCATGATCCGTTCCATGCCGTAGACGGCGCCCAGGTAGTGGCTGCGATTGATGCTGTCTGGTCCGCCCGTGCCGACCAGGATATTTTTGTTGTAGTTGGCCATGCCGATCACTTCGTGGGGCACTACTTGGCCGATGGAAAGAACTAGATCGAATTCGCCGTGAATGATGAGACGGTTCACTTGTGCGGGCCACTCGTAGTCGAGTTTTCCTTCCGATTGCTCGCAGATAAATTTTCCGGGGACGACTCCGATCGTTTCGATGTCTTCGCGCCACTTGTGCGCGCGAAAGAGTTCGCGCGGAACATCGCCGAACATGCTGGCAATTTGCTGTGGCGACATCGCGTGGTGCGTGCCCACGGCTGGAAGCACCGCGCGCAGGTTTTCGCCAAAATAATTCCAGGCGTAGCGCGTCAATTCACCGGCGCGGGACGCCACGCGGGTGTAGTCCGGGGGAACCGTGAGAACTTTTGTGCGCGGGCCAAGTTTTTCGAGCGCGGCAAACAAATGTTGTCTTAGCTCGCTGGAGGAAAGCTCGCGATCGGGGTCGGCCTGTGCGCAATAAAGTGCCATCGTCTATGTCTATTTATTTTATCTTCGAAATGCGAATATCGCTCGCACGCCCCGTCTCATCCCTTCTGCTGTGGCATGAGGTGGAGCTTGGTTAGCGCTTCGCCGATGTTTTCCTCGGGCGCGGCGCTGGTGTTCAGCACCAAGGCATCATCCGGTTCTTCGAGGTCGGCGAACTGTGCTGCGAGGATTGCTTCGCCTGCAAAGTGCCCGGTGCGATGCTCGATGTGCGAGCTGATTTCCTCGAAGCTACCTTTAAGATAGCAGATGCGCAGGTCCAAACCGGCAGCGAGCTTCTCGCGGTACTTTTGCTTCAGCGCGGAGCAAGCCAGCACCACGTTCTGATTTTTCGCGGCGTAGTCCAAGAGTGCCCTGTGAATCGCAGCCAACCAAGGCTCGCGGTCGGCGTCGGTGAGCGGGATCCCGTGCTTCATCTTTTCGATATTTTCGGGAGGATGAAAATCGTCGGCGTCTAGAAACTGCCAGTCCAATTGCTGGGCGAGAAGTGTGCCTACCGTGGTCTTCCCCGCCCCGGTCACGCCCATCACAAGAATAACCATGCAGCGATATTATCCTCGGTCCGAGATGACTGTGCGGAAATTACACGCGGGAAACTCGCGCGACCAGAAACGCTACTCGGCAATGCTTGTAAGCTCGATCTCCCAGCGCTGCGCAGTGCCGGGAGCAATGGTCAGTTCATGCAGCGTTTCCAGCATCAAGTGCAGTGGGATCGGGCCGCGATCTCCCCGCCCTAGTGGATCATCGCCCGTTGCAAACACGGAAATCTGGAGCGGCCAATCGGAATTTAGAACCCGTACGTCCAAGCTGACCTGCGAGGATGTGAGGTGGTCCGTTCGTTCTCCATCTGTCAGATTGGTGGTTATGTGATTGGCCTTGCTCGGTACCGCCATCCACACGCGATGGATTTTCAGCTCCTTCGATGCGGTGATGGATTCTGTGCGATAGAGATTTTTTCCCTCCGCGATGGACCAAGTTACTTCGGTCTTCAGGCCGGGATCGACCGTTTCTCCGGGTTTCGCGCCCGGCACCACCCAATGATTCCAAACCGCGCTGACCGACAGTCCGTCGGGTGCAGGATGAATTTCGTCTGCGCCGTCGGCCGCTGCGATGGTTCTGCCATCTTCCAATTCCAGAAAGGGCACGAAACATGGATAGATTTTCTCGACCGGCGCCTCGAAACCCGGCAGGCCATGCGGAGCAGGCTCGTAGTCGGAGGTGGCCGCGCGTGGACCGGTCACGAACGGCAATGCAAAATGGAAATTTCCCTGGCGAACTACCCAGACGCCGAACTTTCTTCCGGGTTCGTTCCGAAAATAAACGAAGCGCGCGACGTTGCCGAACGTGGGCCGCGGATCAAAGCCGGCGACACCTTCCTTGGCCAAGACACTCATAAACTTTTCGTGGGCGTCGATCACTTTCGCAAAGAAGGTGGTGGTTTGCTGCCACTCCCGTTCTTTGGTGATGTAGCTGTAATCTCCCTGGCCGAAGGCGAAGACTGTGAGCAGATGACGTTCTTCGTTGAAGTCGTGGTGCAACCATCGCCAGGCGGCGTAATAGGCGGAAGCAAGTTGAGCGAGTGGCGCGGGGCGGAACTCGGGATGGTCACCGACGAAGGCGGCGATCTCCATCGTGTCCATGTAGCTGATCGCGCCCAGGCTGCGGCCCCAGGAGTAGCCGTATCCATCAGGCGAAAGAAGGTCCCACCAGAGCCGCATCTGCTCCTTGAGTGACGGTGCCACCGCTTTCATGATGTCCGCGCGGCCAACGGTTTCCGCTGCATCGTACATTGCTCTGACGTACTCGTTCGAATATCTGTCGTATCTTCCTGTTGGCAGAGCGTCGTCGGCAAACAGTGCTCCGCTGGTGAATTGTTGCGCTGCGCGGTCGAGCAGGTCGTCCACATACTTGCGATCGGCGATCAGGCCGAGTTGAAAATCAATTGCCGCGATTCGTGCGGCGACTCCGAAATAGTTTTCAGGGAGCTTGATTAGTTTGCGGGTCTGCACGTCGTAGAAACGGCCCGGATCCAGAAGTACTTTCCAGTCCTTCTTCTCATCTGGGGACAGGCTTTGCCACAGCGCATTGTGATTCAGATCAGTTCCGAAGGAGCGCAGTGCGAGCGCGGCGTAAAGTTGCGCCCAGGCTTTGCCGCCTTGGCGCAATTCAATGGGCGCCATCTTCGCGATCATCGGAACGACGTCGCGGCCTGCGACGATTCGCGTGTGGGCGAACTCCGAGTATGCGGCCAGCGCGCGCATAAACGTTCCCCAGGAGAATTCGCCTGTGGCCAAGGCGCCGACTACGTGGTCCGGCGGAGGATCGAGAGCCTTGATGTCCTCGACGTGCGCGCCGACTTGTCGCCCGAGGAAATCCTGGATTTCCTTGTTGAGGTCGGCGGTCTTGATCTGTGTCGAATCAGCAGTCGCATGAGCTTCGCATGACTGCGCCGTACCAAGCAGTGCGAATGCAACGAGTGGAATTAACGCAACGGCGCGAAATCTTGGGACAGGCATGATCAGACGATGTAGTCCTCGCGGCACGGCGTGAAGACGTCAACGACGAGTGAGTCTTCCAAGGCGCTGGCGCCATGTTCCACGTCGCCGCGGACCACAAAACTGTCTCCGCTGCGAATTTCAAAGGTTTTTCCCTGGCAGGTAACTTTTAAATGGCCGCGAACGACGTAGACGACTTGATCGTGAGGATGGCTGTGGACGCTGCCGACCCAGCCCTTGACCATCTGGTGCTCGGCGAGGAATAGCTTGTCGTTGTAGGCCATCACTTTTCTGGTCAAGCCGGGTTCGGGTTTGGACTCTGGTGCGGCGTCGACTTTCACCACCACCAGATCAGGAAATGCGTCCGCTTGCACAGTCATCGGAATCCTCCGAGTCGGTTGTTGTCTGCAACACGGCAGTTTTTTGATCAGCGAGCCATCCATCCGCCGTCAACCACCAGAATATGGCCATGAACATAGTCGCTCGCCGAAGAACACAGAAACACGGCAGCGCCTGCGAGATCTTGCGGTTCGCCCCACCGGCCGGCCGGAATGCGTTCGAGAATTTGGCGGCTGCGCACCGTGTCGTTGCGGAGAGCTTCGGTGTTGTCCGTGGCCATATAGCCAGGGGCAATCGCATTCACATTGATTTTCTGGGACGCCCATTCGTTCGAAAGGGCCTTGGTGAGTTGGGCGACGCCGCCTTTTGCCGCGGCATAGCCCGGCACGTTCACACCACCTTGAAATGAAAGTACGGAGGCGATGTTCAGAATCTTGCCGCCTTTTGCTTGACGGATCATGTGTTGGCCGGCCAATTGCGAAAGGCGAAATACGGCGGTGAGGTCCACGGCGATAACTTCGTTCCAGTAGTCGATGGAGTGCTCCGCGGCTGGCGCGCGCCAAACTATGCCAGCGTTATTCACCAGGACGTCTATGGAGCCAAACTCGGCGACGGTTTTCTCGATCAAGCCGGAACAGACTTTTGGGTCGGCTACATCGCCAGCAAAATAAAACGTCTTCTTGCCGAGCGCACGAATTTCATCGCAGGCTTGCCCTGGCTTCGGGTCGCGACCGTGGCAGCCAACATTCGCCCCCGCTTCAGCCAATGCGATCGCGATGGAAGCGCCAAGGCCTTTGTGCGAGCCGGTTACCAATGCGTTTTTGCCATTCAATTGGAATGATTCGAGGATCAATGGTTCACGCTTCTCCGATTGATGCCGGGGCGAGCGCGGGGCTGAGCAGTTGAATGAACAACAATGCGACCAGGTACGCCGACGCTGCGATGAAAAAAGGAACCACGTAGCTGCCGGTCCACTGCAGCACGTGACCGACAATTTCGGCAATCAACATGCCACCAACCGCTCCAGCCATACCTCCGATTCCGACTACGGATGCGACTGCGCGCAATGGAAACAGGTCCGACACCAAGGTGAAGAGATTTGCGGAGAAACCTTGGTGACCCGCGGCTGCGAGTCCGATCACCAGCGTGGCGGGCCACAATCCGGAAATGCGGTAAACCGTTGCGATCGGCAGGACGCTCAGCGCGCAGAGGAACATCGCGCATTTCCTTGCTGCATTCACCGAGAAGCCTCGGCGAATCAAAGTGGATGAAAGCCAGCCACCCGCGACGCTTCCAGCATCGGAAATGACGTAAATCACAAGGATAGGCAGACCGATTTGCGTCAGATGCAGGCCGTGTTCGCGCTGCAGATAGTCTGGGATCCAAAAAAGATAGAACCACCAGATGGGGTCAATCATGAATTTCCCGGCCGCGAAAGCCCATGTTTGCTTGTGAGGCAGAAGCTGCGCCCACCGGGT
>DATEVZ010000145.1:0-16625 GCA_035258265.1 Candidatus Acidiferrales bacterium | reverse complement strand
CCGCAACGAGTCGGCTTTTTGGATCGTCCCGGTCGCGGGCTGCATATCGCCGCGCAACAGGCGAAGCAACGTGGTCTTGCCGCTGCCGTTTGGACCGACCAGTCCCACGCGCATACCTGCTGTAATCGCAAAATCAATGTTTTTAAAGAGCACGCGATTGCCGATGACGTGCGTAACGCCATCCAGCCGGATCAGCTGCTTGGTTTGCCGTTGCGATGCCGAGAAATCGATCCCTGCAGCGCCTGCGCGTGTTCTGGAATTAAGTTCCGCCAGTTCGCCGATCATGCGGTGTGCTTTATCGATTCGCGATTTCGATTTCGTAGTGCGGGCTTTCGGACCGCGGCGCAGCCATTCAATTTCCGTGTGCACTAAATTGGCCAGCGCATCCTGGCGTTTGCCTTGCGCGTGCAGATACTCTTCCTTGGCTTCCAGAAACTTGCTGTAATTTCCGTTGACGCGCAGGAAACCATCTTCATAGCTGCGGTTGAGTTCCACCATCTGACGCGCGACGTTTTCCAGAAAATAGCGGTCGTGACTCACGACTACGTAGGCGAACGATGCGTTCTGTAGAATCGTTTCGAGCCACTGGATCCCAGCGAGATCAAGATGATTGGTTGGTTCGTCGAGCAGCAAAATATCCGGCTGCTGGACCAGCGCTGCGACAATCGCAAGGCGCTTGCGCCATCCACCAGATAGCGCAGCGGTGTGAATCTCCGGGTCTTCGAACCCGGCGCGATGGAGCGCTTCCGCGGTGCGAAAGCCGCGATCAGTTTCTGGCACTCCGGATTTCGCCAGCGCTGATTCGATCACGGAGCGCACCGTCTCGCTCGGATCAAACTCGGAAATCTGCGAGACGCAACTTAGCCTGGTGCCTTTGCGAATGGCTACGTCGCCGTTGTCAGGACGCACGCGGCCGTGCAGAATTTCGAGCAGAGTTGATTTTCCCGAACCGTTCGGACCGATCAGGCCGATGCGGTCGCCTTCTGATATCGTGAACGAAATATTTCGGAAAAGTGGCGCGATTCCGTACCGTTTGGACAAGCCTTGCGCGTTGATAATCGGAGGCAAATTGTGGGTCTTCTCCTAAAATCAGTTTAACGGAGATCGGTTTAATCGCGAAGAGTTGGCGCGCGGCAAAATGACCGGCAGAAGTCAGAACCAATCGCTGCGGTATGCGAACCACCAACTGATATAACCGATGGGAATCGTTGCGAACAACGCCCACCAGAGAGGGAGCGCGAAATCGGCGATCAGCCCGAGGACGGCGAACGTAGCCCAGAATATCTTCTTCTGCATGCTCTTATTGTAAATCGAACCGCATTGCGGAGGCGCCGCATGTGCGAAACCGTCATCGTGGTGACAGTTTCCGCCCTCGTAGCGACGATCCGCGTGCGACATGTAGCATTTGGAAACGGTAGGTCAAACGGCGGCAGCGGCCGGGAATCTCGCAGCGGATTCGTCTGCATCCACTGCCACACCGTCCACGAACGTCACGGTCTTGCCTGAGCTCGACGCGACGCGATCGCCGGGTATCAGCACGCCAACCAGGTTCAGCGGATCCGTCGCCGCCATGGTGACGACTTCTGTCGTACCCGATTGCTTAGTCATGCCGCGCAGCGATTCCACCGCGACAGGCAGCGCGAATTGTTCACCAAGAAATCCGCTGATAAAGCGGCCGCCGCGAATCTGGCCTTGATCTTCCAGCCGTCGAAACGCGATGAGCAGCTCGCGCCAGCGTGGAACGATAGTTTCGCGCGCGATCATTTCGCGAAACACGACGCCATATCTTCGCAGCAGCATCCAGCAGGTGGATTCCACAACCCGCGCGTGTTCCGAAGGCTCGCCCGCATAAAGCAGCGACCAGCGCCCGGCGCTGTGGCGCGGACGCGCATTGTGCCCTCTGCCTTGCCCCGCGCGGCGCTTAGGGTCAATTAATGCGCGAATATTGTCGAAGCCGTCCGCAGTAATCATTCCTGCGGTCACCAGTTCCCACAACGCGGTCTCCACTTCCGCTTTGATTTTTCCCGTGCCCCGTACGATATCGGGAAAAAACGACGCGCCGCGCTGGCGCAGGTGAGCCAGCACGTCGCGCGCGGCGGGACTCAATCCAGCGGTTTCATCGTGGCCGCCTGCGGCGTGCTGCGAAATCATCCAGTCGGCATCTTCGCGAATGAAAAATGTAAGCGGAGCCGTGCTGGTGGGCACTACGCGGCGAATCGTGCCGCCATTCTCTGCGAGCGTGGCCGGATGCGGCGAAAGGCGTCCCCAGCCGACAGCCCCGGTCAGACACAGATGGTCGAGAACCTTGGGATCGTAGTTCGCAATTCTGCGTGCCAGAATGTGCTGCTCCCAGGCATTGGCCGGTGCCTCGAACCCCTGCAGTTGTTGCAGAGCTTCCAGCGTACCGCGTTCCCCCAGAAGTTTTGTTTCGGGAGTCAGGTGTTGCCAGCGCAACAGCCAGCGCATGAATTGCGCCGCGGTGACGGGCTGAATTTGCTTGCGCAGCGATCCGAGTGTGAGGCGATGAATGCGCGCCAGCAATCGGCGATCGCACCACTCGGTGGCACCATTCGACGAATCGGTGAACCGGCCGCGCAATATCGTTCCCGCAGCTTCCTGCCGCAGGAAGCACTTTTCGACGTCGGAGACCGGAATGCCCAGCAAGGCAGCCAACCCCGGCGCGGTGACAGGTCCCAGATGTGCCATCCACCCTGTGACGCAGCCAAAAATGGCATCGTCACGCGACGGCTTTTGCGCCTCGATGTCGGCAGGCGCCGAATCGAAATGCGCATCGGGAAACAGCGACGCGAACGTTTGAGCTTTTTCGGCCGCTACCCAGTAAGTCCGTGCTTCAAACCCTGCGCGCGCGGCTCGGCCAGCCGTAACTAGCTCATTGAAATAATCGGTCCAGGCGGAAATGGGCTTGGGAATCATTCCCGTTGCGCTAGGGTCTTCTAATTCGGGAATGGCAATCAATTCCAACAGCACCTCGTGAAGTTCGTCGGCATCACGCACATCGGGCCAAGCCTCTTCGCGCACTTCGGCAATTGCCGCAGGATCCAAACGCCCAATTTCCGAGAGCACCGATTCGGGCAACATTCGCCGCATTTCCACAGCGCGAGCGCGGCGTTCTTCCAGAGGAGCGTCGTCAAGGTACGCGTACGGATTCGCGTTGAGAATCTCGTGCGAAAATTGCGATGGCACCGGAGTATCCACCGCAATGCAGCGGATCTTGCCGGACGAAATATCGGCCAGCACGTTCTTCAGACCCACCACGTCCATCGCTTCGGTGAGCGCGTCTTTCATCGTCTCTCGCGCGAGTGGATGGTCTGGAATGGCGATATCTCCGGAAATATTTTCCTGGCAAGCTGCGGCTTCCGGAAACACCGCGGCCAGCAAATCATCGGAGCGCATGCGCTGGATTTGCGGCGGAACTTTCTTTCCGCCCATGAAGCGCAGCAGGGCCAAGGCACGTCCGGCAACCCATCGCCAGCGCGTGGTGAAAATCGGAGACGCCAACACGGCTTGTTCGAGCAACGGCTCCACGCTCTCGCCGTGAAGGAAATGAAAGACATCTGCGAGAGGAAAGCTATGCTGGTCGCTCAGCGAAATATTCAGGCCGTTGTCAGTGGCGGCCGCCTGCAATTCGAAATTAAACGAGCGGCAGAAACGCTTGCGCAGCGCGAGTCCCCAAGCCTTGTTGATGCGGCCGCCAAACGGCGCGTGAATTACGAGCTGCATTCCGCCACTTTCATCGAAAAAGCGCTCGGCGATAATGGTTTCCTGCGTAGGGACCGCGCGCAGCACGGCTCTACCCTGGACTACGTATTCCACGGCTTGCTCGGCGCCGGGGCGATCCATGCCGCATTCGTCTTGCAGCCATTGAATGGCGGTCGCGGCTTGCGGCGAATTCGTCAGCGCGTCCGATGGCGCGGCGTTTTCGGTCAATGCGCTGATTTTTCCCCGCACATGCGCGACCTGCTGCGAAAGCTCCATCGTTCGCGAGGGCGCTTCACCGCGCCAAAAAGGCACGTTGGGAGGCGCGCCCTTGGCGTCCTCCACGGAGACCGATCCAGACTGCACGCGGCGAATGCGCCACGAGGTGTTGCCAAGCAGGATGATATCTCCGCGCAAACTTTCGACCGCGAAGTCTTCGTCCACCGTACCGACGACGGTGCCCTCCGGCTGGGCGATCACGGTATACAGCGCGTTGTCCGGAATTGCCCCACCACTTGTGATAGCCGCCAGACGACTGCCGCGGCGCCCACGCAGCCGATGGTTTACTTGATCGCGATGCAGATAGGCCCCATAGCGACCGCGCCGCGCGGCAATTCCATCGGAAAGCATCGCGATAATTTCGTCGAAATCTTTGCGCACGAGATTGCGATAGGGAAACGCGCGGCGAACCAGCGTGAATAGGTCATCTTCCTGCCAATCCTCAGCGGCACAGGCAGCCACCACCTGCTGCGCGAGAACATCGAGCGGCGCCTCGGGAATTTCGATGCGGTCCAGCTGGCCCTGACGAATCGCGCGCACCAGCGCGCCACATTCCAGCAGTTCATCGCGCGTCGTAGCGAAAAAACGGCACTTCGGAATCGCACCGCGCCAGTGGCCCGCGCGTCCAGCACGCTGCAAAGCAACCGCAATCGAACGCGGAGAGCCGATCTGGCAAGCGAGATCCACCGTGCCGATATCAATTCCGAGTTCGAGGGAAGCTGTGGCGACCAGCGCGCGGACTTCGCCCGCTTTGAGCTTGGATTCAACCGCGAGACGCCTGAGGCGCGAAAGACTGCCATGATGTGAAGCGACCGCGTCCTCGCCAAGCAGCGCGCGCAGATGATGCGCCACGCGTTCGGCCAGGCGCCGGGTATTCACAAAAATGAGCGTCGAACGATGCTGCCCAACCAGCTCGGCAATGCGCTTGTAGATTTCCTCCCACATCTCGTTCGAAGCGACCGGCCCTAGCTCGCTGGCCGGGACTTCGAGGGCAAGGTCCAATTCCCTTCGCTGCGCGACTTGCACGATCACAGGCGCGGGCCGGGCGCTGCCGGTGAGAAACTGCCCTACCAGCTCAATCGGTTTCTGCGTGGCGGAAAGGCCGATGCGGGTCAGAGGCTGCTCTACGAGGGCTTCGAGACGTTCGATGGAGAGAGCGAGGTGCGAGCCGCGCTTATCGTCGGCGACCGCGTGAATTTCGTCTACGATCAGCGTCTTGACGGTGCGAAGATTTTCCCTGCTCTTCGCGGCCGTAAGCAAAATGTAAAGCGACTCCGGCGTAGTGACCAGAATGTGCGGCGGACGCTTTTGCATTGCTCGGCGCTCGTGCATCAGAGTGTCGCCCGTGCGCACCGCGGTGCGAATTTCAGGCATCAGGTAGCCGCGCTCGCGAGCCAGTTGCAGGATTTCGCCGAGCGGCGCGTCCAAGTTCCGCTGAATGTCGTTACCCAGCGCTTTTAGCGGCGAAACATACAGAACTTCCGTTTGATCCGACAGGTCGCCGGCAACGGCCTTGCGCACCAGCACGTCAATGCAAGCGAGGAAAGCGGCCAACGTCTTGCCGGAACCGGTCGGGGCGCAGATCAGTGTGTCTCTCTGCGCCAGAATATGCGGCCAGCCTAGCTCCTGCGGCTCCGTGGGCGTACTGAACTTAGTGACGAACCATTCCCGAACGAGCGGATGTGCCCATTCCAGCGCACGCAATTCGGGTGAGTTTGCGATGGCTACGGGGTCCATAGATATGCTCCGGCGCAAGACGTGCAAGGATTACACGCGCAGGATACCTCTAGGATAACACTGAGTCGAAAATGAGGCGAATCTGACAGAATCCACGGCTGCGTCGACTCGAGCCGTCGACAAGTCAAACATCTGGAGAGAATGATTGCCGAAAAAAGAACCGGGAGGCAACCTCGCCTCCCGGTTCGATCGCGATCGCTCACGCCTCGGAAAACAGTGAGAGCGCTGATTCTTACTTCTGATTCTTGCCGTTGTGTTTGTCGCGAGAAATTTCCTTGCTGGTCTTGTTCTGCTCCCTATTCACCTGTTTCTTTTCCGCTCCGGTCAGCTTCCCACCATTGGCTTCGCGGTCAGACTTGACCTGGTGATTGATGTGGGCTTCCTGCTTTTCGACGTGGGCCGTTTCGCCCGCCGTCATCTTGCCGCTCTCGACGCCGTTGCCGATGCGCTTTTGCTGGTTTTGAGCACGTTCGCCGACTCTGCTCATCGCTGCGTTTGCGGGCTTGCCGTGATTCTGCGATGCGAAGTTGGACTTGTCCATACTAGCCGAATGCTCGTGCGCACTTTGTTCTGACGTCGCCTGAACGTGTGATTCGTGCTCGGCGCGTTGCTCCTGAGCGGTCGGTCGCGCCTCGACACCACCCGCGCCGTTAAAGCTGGTGCGGTTCACGGTGACATTGTTGTTGATGACCGTCTTGTTGACGTAAGTGTTGTGGATCACCGTCTTGTTCACGTTGACCACTGCGGTGTTATATGCGAAATGCCCCCCACGCCACTCGCCGCCCACGAATCCGACTCCGCCGTAGCCGAATCCATAATTAATGCCGCCGTAGAAACCAACGTGCGGTCCCCAGTAGCCGGCATGAAACCCATAAACGCCCCCGGCGAAGCCCCAGTATGCGGGTGTCCACAGCAGGCCCACGCGCGGCGGAGCGACCCATACGCCCGGCACCCAGTAATAGTCGCTGTCACGATAGGCCCAATAACCTGGGGTCCAAATGTAGCCTTCGGTCGGGCAAGGCGGTTGCACATAAACCGGCAACGCCGGCGGCGCCACATGGACCGAGATTCCCACCGCGATTTGCGCTAAAGCAGGAGACGTCAACGAAAAGAAACCTGCTGCCAAGAACAGAGCAAGAAGCAGTGCTCGAATGAAAGTCAACTTACGCATCACAAAATCCTCCCGTTAACGGCTCGACGCCGCGGCAAATTTTTTTGATTCGCAGTAGCGCAATATAAATTGAAACGCGCTGAATTCTTTCCGTATCTAACACTGCGAATCGAAGAAGGTTTCTCGCTATTTTGTTGGAGAGCCAGGGGCCTCACCCCGGTTCAGACAATTATACGGAGCGGGAAAGACGTGGGAATTGCGATCTGAAAAAGTACTCCCCGAGTCGGTAAATACGGAGTTAACGTACTCATAAGACGGGGCCTAGGTTGCGACAAAATTTGGCAACATTGAGAATTTCTACGAGGGACGCTCAGAGTTTCTTCAGTCCTCGCGCGGCATCTCTCAGACTCTGGCGATTTTGAAAGAAATCCGCCCACGGGTCTTTGCTTTTCAATCGCTTTTGAAAATTGCCGAGATTGAAATCCGAGGGATCAAGGTTCGGCTTCACCTCAGACCAGGCCAGGGGCATAGAAAAGGGCGCCCTCTCGCGCCGTCGCACGGAATAAGGCGCGACAACCGTTTGCCCGAAGCCGTTGCGGAAAGGGTCGAGATACACTCTATCGCCGCGCGCTGCGATGGAATGTTCAACAGTAAATTCCTTCGGGTTCGATTGCGCCACAATGGCGCCGAATGACCTGGCAAATTGCAGAACCTCGTCCGTATCCGGTCCCGGCCGGATTGGAACAAAGACGTGCGCCCCTCTGCCACCGGAAGTTTTCGCGTAAGAATCCAGTTTCAAAATATCCAGCCCCTGCTTCACCTGCAACGCGGCGCGCGCCGCGTCGGCGAATTTCCCCGATCCGGGATCGAGATCGAAGCACACCCAGTCCGGTTTGTGCGGCGATGCTGCGCGCGTCCCCATCACATGCACGGCGATACAGCCGAGATTAACGAGCGCCAGTTGAGTTTCCAAGGTGCCGCCGACCACGTAGTTCGTCGCTTTGTTCTTGGCGTCTGAGTGAGGTATTAAGATCGTACGCGTCTCGGCGGGCATGCCCTTCGGCTTTTCTTTCTGGTAGAAACATTGGCCGCCCATGCCGTCAGGGCAGCGCTCCAGCGTGAGAATGCGGTCCTTCACGTAAGGCTGCAGCTTGTCGAAAATCGCCGCGTAATATTCGGCGAGGTCGAGTTTTGTGTAACTTTCCTTTGGCCAGAAAACCTTGTCGGGATGAGAGATTGTGACTGGAAGTTTGTCCGCGGAAGTCTGGCTTGTTTTTGTTTTCGTCTTAATCACGTGCGCACCTGCGGCGCGGAAACTTCGCGCGGACTCTTGTCGTCGCGCAAACCCAAATAGACCGGTTGGCGAAGCTTGTTATCCTCGGTGATTTCTTGATACGAGATTTGTGCGACGAGCCTCGGCTCAACAAAAGTGACTCCCTTCTCGCGAGGCGGGTCAACAAAGGCCGGCTTCGCGCGAACCAATGGACGCAGCTTCTGATGCAACGAGCTCAGAGTCGCCTCGTCGAAGCCGGTTCCGACTTTTCCGACGAAGTGAAGTTTCTCGTCGCTATAGGCCCCTAGCAACAACGCGCCGAAATGGGTTCGTGAACCAGAAGGCGCGGTGAACCCTCCGATGACGAACTCGTCCTCTTGATGGACCTTCACTTTCAGCCAATAGGAAGAGCGCGATTCCACGTACAGGGAGGACAAATCTTTCGCGACGACTCCTTCATATCCTTTCGTCTGCGCCACTTTGTACGCTTCGATTCCGTTTGTCGCCAGCCGATGCGACGGTATGAGAACCTTGCCTTTTCCGATGGCCGCGTCCATCGCCGCCCGGCGGGCGGAAAGCGGCTCCCGCCGCAAATCTTTGCCGTCGTAGTAGAGGCAGTCAAAGACGGCGTAATCCGCAGCTTTGTTGTCTTGCTGCAAAAGCTGAAAATGAGAGACGCCTTCGCGATCGACGACGATAGCTTCGCCGTCGAGCAGAACCGTCCGAGCCTTGAGAGCTTTCACCGCGGCCGCGATCTGAGAAAAGTGCTCAGTGCGATCAATATCGTTCCGAGACATCAGCCTGACCTGATCGCCCTCCTTGTAAGCGAGGATTCGATAGCCGTCGTATTTTTCTTCATAAACCCAGCCCTTTTTGTCGAAAGCTTTGCGCACCAGGGTCGCGAGCATCGGATGGACACGAAATGGGATGACGTTTTTCAAGGACACGCTTTTCGAACGCCCTTTGTGGAGCGACGGATTTTGTCTAGGAAGCTTTCTTGGAACGTTGACGCGAGCGCGCCAAATTCTGCTTTGTGGTCGCCCGTTGCTTGGCCGCTAGTCGTTTTGCCAGACGTGAGAGCTCTTGAATCGGATCGCCTGTGGCCGCCTTTTCCACGTCCCCACCGCCGGCGTGTGCGATCTCCGCAAGAAGCGTGTTGCTGATTGCCGAGCGCGGCTTTTCCACCGTGATGTCTTCGGTGGACGCGTACTGATCACGATGCTTGATCAGGAGCCACGATTTCCCTGGATTGCTGCTGCCGAAGCCACGCGTTCGCACCAGCACCCAGGAACCCTTCAGCTTCTTGCCGTGCAGATTGAATTTCAAATCTCCTTTGGCCAGCGCCGCGTCCACGTCCTCTGATTCCGCAGTCCAGGTTCCTTTGTCCCACACCATCACAGTTCCACCGCCGTATTCGCCTTCCGGAATCACACCTTCGAAATTCGCGTAGTCCAGAGGATGATCTTCCACCTGCATCGCCAGCCGTTTGACGCTGGGATCGAGCGAAGGACCTTTGGGAACAGCCCAAGAAAGCAGCACGCCTTTCCATTCAAGCCGGAAATCGTAGTGAAGCTGGGTCGCGCGATGTTTTTGGACGACAAAGATGAGAGAGGATTCTTTGTTACCTTTAGGAGTTTTGCCGGAAGGCTCGGGCGTCACGCCGAAGTGGCGCTTCTTTGTATATTCCTTGAGTGTCATTCGCTAGTCCTTGCACCCGCATAAGCGGCGGTGTCTAAGACCTATATACCTCCTGCAGCGATTTTGCACAAAGCGCTTTCCGCATGCCTTCACTAGCGTGTCCGCCGCCATCACACCTCGCTTATTTCCGCGCGGCGGAAGACGCCGCGTTCGAAGGCTTACTTAGAAAAATGAAAACCCAGCAACCATGTGCCATGCAAAGCATGGTCGCGCATAATTCTGGGAGCGTCTTGCTTGTCGAGGGGACCTTCAAGGCGTCGCTCATATCGCTCCAGGACTTGTGGGCGAACGCACTACTCGAACTGAGGAACGATTCAGTGTGGGATACGAACCTCGCGGGGTCCATCGGGGTGTTACTGTAGGAAAAAGCGGATTTTACGCGACACGCGACTAACGCAACGATGCTCGCGCAGTCATGGACTTGTAACAGTTCCCGATTTCTGCATCCAGCCGCCGATTTTGGCTTGGTATTCGGTGATGGCTTCACGCTTCGCGATTGCGGTCCAACCGAGCTCGCGCGCCAGCAATTCCGCTACAGCGGGCGCCGCACGCACTGCCTCTCGCCAGCCATACAATTGCAGGCCGATCCGTCGAGCGATCACGTCTTCAATCGTGGCGGCCATTTCATTGCGCGCTGCAAACACAACCTCGGCGCGAATGGGCGCGAGTCCTTCGACGAGCGGCGCGGCGAGATCCGGGTCCTTTTTCGTGAGCCCAAGCACATCGGGTGCACAAGCGCCGTATTTTTGTGCCAGGTGCCGCGCGGTCGGCTCCGTCACGCCAAATTGTTGCACCAGAGTTTGCCAGTAGTCCGCCGTGTAGTTCTGGGAACCCGCAAGCGGATGCTCTAGCGTCGAGCACTGGCCGCCACCCCCGAGATATTTTTGCGCGGCATCGAGCGTGTCTTCGGCCATCGCGCGGTAGGTTGTCCATTTTCCGCCCAGAATACTGATCAGGCCGCTTTCAGGGTCACATTCAACCACGTGGTCGCGCGCCAGGTGTTTGGTGTCGCTGGATTTTCCGGAACGAACCAGTGGCCGCAGGCCGGCCGTCGCACTAACAACTTGGCCGGGCGTAACAGGACGCGCTAAGTACTTGTTTAGCTGGCGCAGAACGTATGCGACCTCCTCTTTTTTCACATCCAGCGGATCGTCTAATTTCGCTTCATCATCCGTTGTGCCCACCAGTAAGCGTCCCTGCCAAGGAATCGCAAACAGCACGCGGCCATCTTCGGTTTTCGGAACCAAGAGCGCGTCGTCACTCAAAAGGACGTCGAGCGGAAGCAGTAAGTGAATGCCTTTGCTGAGCCGCATGCGCGTTGGCGCCGCCGGATTGGCCATCCGCCGCAGCACGTCGGCGTGAGGCCCGGTGGCATTGATGAACGCGCGCGCAGGCACGACGAAACGGCGGTTGCTAATTCGATCATCAACTTCAGCCGCCTCAATCTTGCCGTTCGTTTCCTTTTCAAAAGCAACGACACGAGCGTAATTCAGCGCTTCCCCGCCCGCTGCGGCGAAGCTTTTCACCAGCGTGACGTTGTAGCGCGCATCGTCAAATTGCCCATCCGTATATGCCACGCTGCCGACCATGCGACCCGTAGCGAGCGCTGGAATCAGCTGCAGCGTTTCTGCTCGTGGAATGAAGCGGCTGGGCGCCAAGCCGTCGCGGCCTGCAATCCAATCGTAGAGCTTCAGTCCGATCTCGAAGTACGCAACTTCCACCCGGCTGAAGCAAGGAGTAATAAACTGCCGGGTACCGGTGAGAAATGGAGCATTGCGCAGCATGTGGATGCGCTCGTGTAGAGCGCGTTTCAAGACACGGTATTCGCGAGGATCGAGGCGGCGAATTGCTTCTTCCAGGTAGCGCACACCGCCGTGCGCCATCTTGGTGGAAGTGCTGGACGTGCCGGACGCGAAATCCGCCGCTTCGAGTTGAACGGTTTTGAAACCGCGCAGTTGGGAATCGAGGGCGCAGCCCGAACCGGTAGCACCACCGCCTATCACGCAGACATCGAACGATTGCCCTGCGATGCTTTGCAGCGCTTCTGCGCGCGCCTTCATCCGCCGGCCTGATTCCTGCGAAGGACCATGGTGACGAGCCAGCTTGTCATTCCAATTTTGTGGAAGCCGCTACACGAGCGCTACGAAAGCGCCTGCTGTATCGCCGCCTGCAATTTGTTCAGGCCGTCCGCCAAGTCGGCGCCCAGGTGAACGCGCAGCGCGCGGCGATTGCGATCCGCGAGCACTTGAAAATCTCCCCGCGCTTGCGCCGCTTTCACGATGCCGAACGTGTACTTCTGCCCCGGCACGGGCAGGTCGGCAGCATCGTCGCAGGTAATCTGCAAAAACACACCCGAATTGGGGCCGCCCTTGTAAGCTTGCCCAGTCGAATGCAAAAATCGCGGGCCGAAACCGAGACAGGTGGCTACGTGTTTCTTGTCGCGGACCGCGTGCCGCATGGACTGCAGTTGAGTCTGATGCGCGGTGTTTCTCTCGATATAACCGAGCAGCGCGAAATAATCATTGGCTTTGATGCGGTTCAAGTGCGCGCGCAAGAAGCCCGCAAGCGTTGCCGTTCCCTGCACCGACTGTTTCAGAGCAGCAGCATTTTTTTCGTCCGTGTATAGCTTGATGCCCTGCTCTTCAAAAAACGGCGATTCGGGTGGCAGCGAGCCGGTCTTCTCGTACTGCTCGGTCAATTTTCGCGTTTCGATTTTGCTCGCTTCCACGTCCGGCTGATTGAACGCGTTGATTCCGATAATCGATCCGGCTACCGCGGTAGCGATCTCCCAACGGAAAAACTCCTGGCCGAGATCGTATTTATCTTTCAGTGTGATGCGCACGACGGGCTGGCCAGCCTTTTCCAGCGCGCTAACGGCCGCGTCCTGCTTGGCATCGCTATCGCCAACCAAACTTAGATACGCGAAGACGCGATCCTTGCCGTAAACATCGGGCCCGCCGGCTGCTTCAAGGTCCACCGGAATCAGGCCTCTGCCTTCCTTGCCTGTCGATTCGGCGAGGAGTTGTTCGAGCCACGCGCCCAGATCCGAAATTGCAGGCGACGCGAAGATCGTTACTTTGTCGCGGCCCAATTTCTGCGCCGTACCCAGGATTACCCCCAGGATCGCCCCGGGATTTTCATCGGCCGGTACCGCCGAAGCGCACGCGTGAACCATCTCCTCCACGCGATCGAGGAACCGAGGTAGGTCCACTCCCTGAATCGCCGCGGGTATCATGCCGAAATTCGAAAGCGCCGAATAGCGCCCGCCAATGCTGGGCACGCCGAAAAATATGCGCCGAAAACCATCCGCTTCGGCCACTTTCTGCATGTGCGAACCGGGATCGGTAGTCGCGATGAAACGCTTGCCCGCCTCGGCGGCACCCACGGCCTGTTTAACGCGCTCGTAGAAATATTGTTTAAAAATGTTCGGTTCGAGTGTGCTGCCTGACTTACTGGCAACGATGAAAATCGTTTTGGCGATATCTATGTTTTTCTCAATGGTGCGGATCTGCGCCGGATCAGTGGAATCGAGCACGTGGAATTGCGGATGGCCCGGAATGTGACCGTAAGTCTTCTCGAAAACTTCCACACAAAGGCTGGAACCGCCCATGCCCAGAAGCACCGCGTGCTGAAATCCAGCCTTGTGAATTTCGTCGGCGATCTTTTGGAACTGTGTTTCTTGCGCAACCTGATCGTCGGCTACGGCTAGCCAGCCGAGCCACTTGTTTTCATCCTGGTTGGTCCAGAGCGAGGCGTCGCGCGCCCACAGGCGCTTTACTTTTTGCCCTGATTTCCAGTCTTCAAGGTTTTTTTTTACAGCTTGGTTTAGTTCGTCAGGCAATTGATAGGACATCTTGTTGATGGATGGGGGCTCGGCCTTCGTGGTGCGTTTTTCCACCGCCGCCAAAAGCTTGTCGAACGCGTCCGCGAATTGTTTGACGCCGTCTTCGGTGAGCTTATCGGTCGCAGCCTTCATGGAAATGCCGGCGCGTTCCAAGCCCTGCATGGTGTCGTGCGCGGCTTGAATGTTTTCTTCCAGGCTGGCACGGGGTTTACCGTGATCGCGAAATGCGTCAAACGTGGCCGGCGGAATCGTGTCCACCGTGTCGGAACCGATCAGCTCTTCGACGTAGTAGACGTCACCGTACGCAGGATTCTTCGTGCTGGTGCTGGCCCAGAGGACTCGCTGGGTCTGCCCGCCGCGGCTAGCGAGAGCCTGCCATCGGGGACCGCTGAAGATTTGCTTGTAACGCTGATAGGTAATCTTGCCATTGGCAATCGCGACTTTGCCTTTCAGATTGCGCAGGGTCGCCTGCTCCCCAGCGTTGGACGTGTTCTTGATTTTTTCATCGAGCTCGCTGTCAATCAGCGTATCAATACGGCTGATGAAGAAACTGGCGACGCTGGCCATACGGCTCACGTCTCCGCCATTCTTGGCGTACTGCTCCAAGCCCGCAATGTAGGCTTCGGCAACTTTTACGTACACATCGAGCGCAAAAAGGAGTGTCACGTTGATATTGATGCCCTCACTGATTAGCTGCTGATACGCAGGAATACCCTCGGGCGTGCCGGGCACCTTGATCATCACGTTTTCGCGACCCACTCGCTTCCACAGCCGGCGCGCCTCGTCCATCGTCTCCTGAGTCTTGTGCGCCAGGTATGGAGAAACCTCGAGGCTGACGTAGCCGTCCCGCTTTTTGGATTGTTCGTAAACCGGGCGCAGGAAATCGGCGGCATCCTGAATGTCCTTGATGGCCAGCTCTTCGTAGCGTCCTTTCGCGTCCAGGTCCTTGCGCTTTTCCAGTTCCTGCAATGTTTGTTCGTAGTCCGTGCTGCCGGTGATGGCTTTTTCGAAAATGGTTGGATTCGAAGTCATTCCGCGCAGGCCGTCTTCTTCGATCAGCCGTTTGAGCTCGCCGGTGGTGAGAAGATTGCGACGGATATAATCGAGCCATACCGATTGGCCAAACTTGATTAACGCCTTCAGCGGATTTTCAACGGGCTTTCCTTCGCCGGCAGCTGAGGTCGGTTTTGCTGTAGTGCTCATTGGGATCTCCTCCGAATAAAATATTGCAAAGCTGGTCGCGCCAGATTTGAAGAGCGGGCGCCTACGAGGGCACCGCGGCTGTGGTTCAAAGTGAAACGTCCGGTTTCGGTTGACGCGGCCCAGGTCCAACCTGGCGGCGTCCCCAAGTTAGGATTCTATCGCACAATCCGAACGGAAGCGCGCAAAAGCCAAACGGCCGCTCCGAGCTCGGCTTTCGTTGAGGACATCGGCTACTTTCGGGCGGAGCCGCGCGATTGACACCTCGCGCCGCGGTGTTTAGCATCCGAGCCAGAAACAACGGAGCCCGCCATGAATGCCGCGAGATTGTATACGCCGCGCGAAGCCGCGCAGGTGCTGGGGATCAGCTATCCCACTCTCAAACAGTGGATCTACAAGAAGCAGATCCGCACGGTGCAAACCGCCGGTGGACATCACCGCGTCCCTGAAAAAGAAGTGGACAAGTTTCTTTACCGGAAGGGTGAGCGCGCCCCGGTGCCGGAACGCAGAAGCAATTTCCGGCGCATCAGCGGACGCAATCAGCTTGTTGGCCGCGTGATGGACATCAAGACCAGCGGACTGATGGCCCAGGTAACTTTATCGATTGGAGGGCAGCACATCACGTCCATCGTCACAGCGGACGCGGTGCGCGAAATGCGTCTGAAAAAAGGTCAAACCGTGGCCGCCCTGATCAAGTCCACGGAAGTCATGATTATCAGGATGTAAGCCGAGCGCGGCGCTCTTTCATGGCGGATAAAAATTACGCGGTAGGCTTGGGGTCCTGCCGTCCGGCCCAGCCATACTTTCGCAACAAGCGAAATGGACGTAAGGCGATGTAAAGCGGCGCGAGCGGGCGTGGCAGGCGCATCATGGTCCAATCCTCTTCCGCCGGAACGACCGCCAGACGCGCCACGTATCGCCATCCTGCGACGAAGCCCGCCCGCATGCTCCGGCGAAATCGAAGCCTTCCAGCCCCATCGAAAGTCTGAGAGGGTCGGCTCATTAACATCCGCTGAATTTCGGCACCAATTTCACAAGCAGTTGGATCGGCATTGACTCGTTGCAGAATTTCGGCAGGCAGCGGCGCATCCAGCAACCCATTCGCCAACGCGAGACCCAGAAGCAACATCCGGCCCGCACCGAGAGGCTCTGTGACACGCATGACCTCATCC
This sequence comes from Candidatus Acidiferrales bacterium, assembly GCA_035258265.1. Lineage (GTDB taxonomy): Bacteria > Acidobacteriota > Terriglobia > Acidiferrales > UBA7541 > Palsa-295. The sequence goes on along the minus strand of DATEVZ010000145.1, from coordinate 594 downwards.
CAATCCATCGCGGGATGAGACTGAATCAATTCTGACACGTCGGCCACCCAGGAAAACCGCTCCCAGAAGTCCTTCGAGCCGTGGATGCACAGCATCGGCAGTAAGTCTTCGGCTGTGAACGTGAGGACTTCGTGATTGCTCACCTTTACCGGCATCCGCCGTGCCAGGAAGTAATCCAGATCGGGCTTTACCGGAAAATGCCGCAAGGTGAGTTCGGTGTGCAGTTCGACCATCGCGCGCCGCGGCTCATCGCGGTAATTGTACTCACCGGGAATCAGCGATTCGCTCGCTTCCGGTGAGAGAATCCAGTCGAACTTCGCCTTGTAACCAAGAGACAGGATCACTTCGTGCGCTCTGGCCACGTCACGCTGGCGCAAAATGATGTCCAAGTCGTCGAATTCGCGAAGCGCAACGTCTCCGTAAGCCTGCGCGGCCTGAACCGGCCCCTTGTAAGGGAGCGCGGGAATTTCCTGCGCTTGAAACAGCTTGAGAATGTTGATCAGCTCGGCGCTCAGATACAAGCAGCGAACGGTGTTTGCCCGGCTCGTATTTTTGAGTTGTTCTTTCGCGGCGGGAGGTGGACAGTCCGGAGCA
>DATEVZ010000144.1:0-2625 GCA_035258265.1 Candidatus Acidiferrales bacterium | reverse complement strand
GGGAAGCGTTACATCCTGGTGATCGCGCAGACTGCCTGGGAGAAATCGCGGCATGAACGTACCGATTTTGAAGCGGATGCAGAGCCACTCGCCCGCTGCAGGGCAATCAACGGTAGTGGCCTTGGTTTCTGGTCCACGGAGCGTGAGGAAACTGTTCCCTCGCAACCGCGTAATGGCCATCTCGAAATTGTTCGCGGCAACCGAGAGAAAAGTGTCCGCACGTTCGCTGCAGCAACGCCAGACTTTTTCGACGAACGGATGATCCGAATCTCTGTCCTCGAAATGGATGAACTGGCTCTTACTTTGCGACGAGTCGTTCGCACGCGCTTGGGTGGTCATTCGCAGCCTTCCTCGCCCCAGTGGCCCAGTCCCTGTAGTGTACCAATGGGATTCTGGTCGCGCATGGATGTAAGCGGGCGCGCATCGCGGCCAGGCGCGACCATTCCGATAGTCGCACACAGATGAATGTTACTAACGTGGCGGCGATTGTATATAATCCCGGTCATTATGCAAAACCAAGAAATGCTGTACCAAGTGGACGCGCGCGTCGCGACAATTACGCTGAACAGGCCGGACAAACTGAATGCTTGGACCGCCATCATGGAGCGCGAGGTGCGCGCGGCGATGGAAGAAGCGGAGCGCGACGAAAACGTAAGGGTGATTATTTTGACCGGCGCGGGGCGCGGATTCTGCGCGGGCGCGGACCTGTCGCTCTTGAGCTCGGTGGCAACGGAGGGACTCGACTCGGTTCGCCGGGCGCAAGCTGTGGAACCCGCAAGCGGCGGCGTTCGTGAAGACGCGCGCGCTGACTTTCAGAAGAAATATTCTTATTTCCCGTCGATGAGCAAGCCGGTGATTGCGGCCGTGAATGGTCCCTGTGTAGGTTTGGGACTGGTAATTGCGCTGTATTGCGATTTGCGTTTTGCTTCCGATGCGGCGCGTTTCAGCACGGCTTTTGCGCGGAGAGGGTTGATCGCCGAGTATGGAATGGCTTGGATGCTGCCGCGCCTGGTGGGGCATCCAAACGCGGTGGACTTGATGTTTTCCGCGCGAATGATCGACGCGGCCGAGGCGTTCCGGATGGGCTTGGTGAACCAGGTGATTCCGCAAGATGCCTTCCACGGGAAAGTGCGGGAATATGCGGCGGACCTGGCGTCGAACGTTAGCCCGCGATCGCTGCGCGTGATGAAGCGGCAGATATACGAGGCGATGTTCCAGACTTTGGCGGAAGCTTTCGAAACCTCCCAGCGAGAAATGCTGGCCAGCTTGCAGTGCGCAGACTTCAAGGAAGGCGTGGCGCACTTCGTCGAGAAACGCACGCCAGTTTTCACAGGCAAATAATTCTGTCCGAACCATGAACTTCGAACCCAGCGAAAAAACAAAGGAATTGCGGCGGCGGCTGCAAAAGTTCATGGATACGCACGTGTATCCGAACGAGCCGCGGTTCGACGAGGAAGTGGCGCGCAATCATTGGCAGCCGACGCGGATTGTGGAAGAACTAAAGCCGAAGGCGCGCGCCCAGGGGCTGTGGAATTTATTCTTGCCGCAGGATCCGAACGGCGCGGGCTTGACGAACCTGGAGTACGCGCCGCTGTGCGAGATCATGGGCCGCAGCCACATGGCGCCGGAGGTGTTCAATTGTTCGGCGCCGGATACCGGGAACATGGAAGTGTTGGCGCGTTATGGCACGCCAGAGCAAAAGGAAAAGTGGCTGAAACCGCTACTGGCGGGAGAGATTCGATCCTGCTTTGCGATGACCGAGCCGGACGTGGCGTCGTCGGATGCGACGAACATTTCATCGAGGATCGTGCGTGACGGCGACCAGTATGTGATTAACGGACGAAAATGGTGGTCTTCGGGCGCGGGCGATCCGCGCTGCAAGATCGCGATTTTCATGGGTAAGAGCGATTCTGCGGCGCCGGCGCACCGGCAGCAGTCGATGATTCTGGTGCCGCTGGATGCGCCGGGCGTGAAAATTGTGCGGATGCTGACGGTGTTTGGTTACGATCACGCGCCGCACGGGCACGCCGAAATTCATTTTGAGAATGTGCGCGTGCCAGCCGGAAACATGCTGCTCGGCGAAGGCCGCGGATTTGAGATTGCCCAGGGACGCCTCGGGCCGGGGCGGATTCATCACTGCATGCGATGCATTGGCCTCGCGGAGCGAGCGCTCGAGAGCATGTGCAAGCGCGTGCAGTCGAGAGTGGCGTTCGGGAAGGCGCTGGCCGAGCAAGGAACGATTCGCGCGAACATCGCGGAATCGCGGATGGAGATCGAACAGGCGCGGCTATTGACGCTGAAGGCGGCGTACATGATGGACACCGTGGGCAACAAAGCGGCGCGCACCGAAATTGCGATGATCAAAGTGGTGGCGCCGAATGTGGCATTGAGTGTGATCGACCGCGCAATTCAAGCTCACGGTGGCGCGGGAGTTTCGCAGGATACTTTTTTGGCGAGTGCCTGGGCCATGACTCGAGCGCTGCGGTTGGCCGATGGGCCGGATGAAGTACATGTGGAATCCATTGCAAAGTGGGAGCTGGCAAAAAGCAATGATCCTGGGTGCGGCTAGCATCGCAACGCAGGAAACTGAAACATGCAACGCGGTTGCGAAGCTGATTTTTGGGG
>DATEVZ010000143.1:0-2029 GCA_035258265.1 Candidatus Acidiferrales bacterium | reverse complement strand
TCTGCACATTGATATGGACGCGTTTTTTGTGTCGGTTGAATTGCTGGCGCGCCCGGAATTGCGCGGAAAGGCGGTGATCGTCGGCGGGCAACGCGACCAGCGCGGCGTAGTGACGTCCGCGAGTTACGAAGCACGCAAATTCGGCGTGCATTCGGCGATGGCGCTGCGCACTGCTGCGAAATTATGCCCGCACGCTATTTTTCTCGATAGCCATCACGAACTCTACGGACAATGGAGCGATCGCGTCGCGACGATTCTGAGCAAATATTCGCCGGTCGTGGAAATGGCTTCGATCGACGAGGCGTATCTCGATCTTGCCGGCACAGAACGCCTCCTCGGACCACCTATGGCGGCTGCGCACAAGCTGCTGCGTGAAATTACGGCGACGACGAGTTTGCCTTGCTCAGGCGGCCTCGGCGCCACGCGCTTGGTGGCGAAAATCGCCAGCGAACAAGCGAAGCCGCAAGGACTGGTCTGGATTCCCGCCGGAAGCGAACCGGCGTTCCTGGCACCGCTGGCAGTGCGACGCGTTCCCGGAATCGGCAAAGTGACGGATGCGGCGCTTCGCGCCCTGGGCATCGAAACGATCGCGCAATTGCAGGCAGTTCCGCTCGAGCGGCTGGAATCTACCTTCGGCCAGTGGGGCACAGCCCTTTTTCGCAAGGCGCGCGGAATTGATTCCTACGAATTCTTCGTGGATGCCGAACCGAAATCCATTTCACACAATCAGACTTTCGGCGAAGACACGCGAGATCGCGACGCGCTCGAATCCACGCTCAGCTACCTCTGCCAGAAAGGCTCGAAGCGCATGCGCGACGCCGGGCTGCACGCGCGCACCGTCACCCTGACGCTGCGTTATGCGAATTTCACCACGATCACGCGCAGCCATACGCTGGCCGAGCCTTCGGACCTTGACACCGTATTTCTGAAGGCGGTGAGCGAACTTTTCCATCGCGCGTGGGACGGCAAGGCGATGCTACGGCTTGTCGGCGTTGCATTCACTTCATTTTTCGCGGGCTCGGCGCAAATCGACTTGCTCGATCCCGAGCGCCGCGAAAAACTGGAACGATTGGCGCAGGCCACCGACCGGCTGCGCGACCGCTTCGGCTTTTCCAAGGTGCAATTGGGCGGCTCGCTTCCCGTTCGCGATGAACGCAAATAGACGACTGCTGCTGCATGTCAGGGGGGCACTCCTGTAAATTTCTCCTCCGTGCCCTATAATCTGGTCTCCATGTCTACCGTTCAAATTCCTGCGCCAGAAGTTCGTCAGAACAGGCGCCAGCGCATCCGCAGCTTCTGGGACCGCGTAACCGAAGGTTTTCAACTCAACGAACTCTGGGGGCAATTCAAATCGGAGGCTCGGGCCGGCTACGGACTTTATTCCAAGGACGTCGACTGGGAAACCATTGAGCGCGAGAAATCGAAATTCAAACGCGTGCTGCGCTCGGCGTGGGCGCTTTTCCAGGCGATGCTGATGAAGCTTTCGCCATCACGCCGGGTGCTGCTGCTCATAGCGGTCATCCTGCTTGTGTTTAATCCTACGGTGCGATTGAAAAATGGCGCCGAGTTCGATTTGGGGATTGCCTGGATAGGCACGACAATTCTTTTTGTCCTGCTGGCTCTGGAACTGGGAGATCGCGTAACCATGAAGCGCGACCTCGAGATCGCGCGCGAAATTCAGCAGTGGCTGGTGCCGAACGAACCTCCGCAGGTTCCGGGCGTGGACATTGCGTTCGCTACCCGACCGCAGAACACGGTGGCCGGCGATTATTATGATGCCTTCGTGCGGACCACTCCGGACGCCGGGTCCAAGCGGCCGTCTCTACTGATCGTCGTCGCCGACGTTGCCGGGAAAAGTGTGCCAGCGGCTCTACTGATGGCCACATTTCAATCGGGCCTGCGAGCGCTATCGGCGACGCCCGCGTCGCTCGCCGAGATTGTGACCGGGCTCGATCGCTATGCTCGCGCCCACAGCCAGGACGGACGACGCTTCACCACGGCATTTCTCGCGGAGCTGGATCTGGAAACG
>DATEVZ010000142.1:0-3728 GCA_035258265.1 Candidatus Acidiferrales bacterium | reverse complement strand
CGCTGCGGAAATCTGTGACGATCTTGCAGAAAAGAAGATCCTGTGCGCTCCGACAGACAAATATTCCATTCGCATGGTGACGCACTATGACGTGGACCATGCGGGGATTGAGCACGCCATAGCGGCAACCGGTGAAGTATTGGCTCAGCGCGCTCCTGCGGCCGCCCATTAGTTTGTTGCCAAAGAGTTCCCAAACCATTGCCTCCGTGATGAAACTCACGCCGGCGCGAGAACCATAATCGCAGTCACCTCGCTTGATTTGTGCGGGAGGATCTAATGCGGAAGCTTCTCCGAACGGCTGCGATCGGTATCGTGGCGCTGGCTTGCCTCAGCAGGCCTAATGCGCAAGGGCAAACGTCGCATCGCGCCAACGAACCAGGCGGCGATTGGCCCTATTACGGGCACGACGCGGGCGGCATGCGCTACTCGCCGCTCAAACAGATCAACCGCGAGAACGTAGCGACACTCAAGGTCGCGTGGACATTTCACGTGGGCGACGTCTCCGATGGCACCGGTGGCAAAAAGCGCAGCGGGCTGGAAACAACGCCGATCCTGGTGGACGGCACTCTGTATCTGACGACGGCGTTCAATCGTGTGATCGCGCTGGATCCGGAGACCGGCAAACAGCGTTGGGCCTACGACCCCATGATTGACATCGCTGGAAATTATGGCGACGGTTTGATCAATCGCGGCGTCGCGACGTGGCTTGACCCGTCGCGGGCGCGCGAGAAACCCTGTCGCAGGACGATCTTCGAAGCCACGCTGGACGCGCGGCTGATCGCACTCGATGGCGCGACCGGCGAGCCCTGCATGGAATTTGGCTATCGCGGGCAAATCAGCCTCCGCGACGTCGCGCGTTACGTTCCTGGCGAATACCACATGACTTCGCCGCCCGCTGTGATTGACGACATTGTGGTGGTGGGCTCGGCGATTGACGACAATGCGCGCGTGGACATGCCCAGCGGCGTGGTGCGAGCTTTCGATGCGCGCACCGGCAAGCTACGCTGGAAATGGGAGCCGCTGCCGCCGAATCAGGCTGAGGGTGATACTCAAGCTGGTGCGAACGGCTCAACGAAAATATGGCGCACCGGAGCTGGGAATGCGTGGACTGCGATGGTGGTGGATCAAGAGCGCGACCTCGTTTTCGTGCCGACTGGCAGTGCTAGTCCGGACTATTACGGCGGTATGCGCGCTGGCGACGACAAGTGGGCCGACTCCATCGTTGCGTTGCACGCGAAGACCGGAGAGGTGGCCTGGGGATTTCAGCTCGTGCATCACGATCTTTGGGACTACGATTCCGCATCGCCGCCGTTACTTGCGACCGTGCGACACGACGGCAAAGATGTGGCGGTCGTGATCCAAGGTAATAAAACGGGATTCCTTTATGTTTTGAACCGCGATACGGGTGAGCCAGTGTTTCCCGTCGAGGAGCGGTTGGTGCCGCAAACCGACGTGCCGGGGGAAGTGACGTCTCCCACGCAGCCTTTTCCTTCGGCGCCGCCGGCGGTCAGCCCACAGAAGTTGACGGCGGATGACGCGTGGGGCATCACTCCGGAAGATCGCGAATATTGCCGCGAACGCATCAAGGCGCTGCGCAATGACGGACTATTTACTCCACCGAGCGTGAATGGGTCGCTATCAATACCTGGAAATGTCGGCGGGATGAACTGGAGCGGGTACGCTTACGATCCGCAACACGGCATGCTGGTGGTCAATACAAATAATTTGCCGTCCAAGATGCGCGTGATTCCCGCGGATAAATTCTGGGACACCGTGGACGCGAATGCGGAAGACGGAGAGTATACCCGGCAGCAGGGCGCGCCGTACGGAATGTTCCGCACGTTTATTTTTGCCAAAGCGCATCGTCTGCCGTGCGTGCCACCGCCCTGGGGAACCCTCACGGCCGTGGATATGATCTCCGGCACCATTCGTTGGCAGGTGCCGCTGGGGTCTCTCGCGCCCAATAAGCCCCTCGTTCCATTGGGAGCGCCCAGCCTCGGCGGTCCCATCGTAACTGCAGGCGGACTCGTGTTTATTGCCGGAACATTGATCGACCCCAAGATCCGCGCGTTTGACGTGGAGACAGGCAAAGAGGCTTGGAAGGTGGAGCTTCCGACGAGCGGGGGCGCGACCCCGATGACTTACCAAACGCGTCCGAACGGAAAACAATATCTGGTGATTGCGGCCGGCGGGCACGCCAAGATCACCGAGGAAAAACAAAGTGACGAGATCGTGGCGTACACGCTGCCCTAAATACCCTCTGCGCTTTCCGTATGATATAAATGGAAAGCAGACCGCGAGATAAATCATGGTTATGCGCGAGGGACCGTGGAATTTGCCCTGACGGATGAACAGAAGCAGCTTCGGCGGACGGTGCGTGAGTTCGCCGAAGGCGAAATCCTGCCGCATGTGATGGAATGGGACGAGGCCTCGAAGTTTCCTTCCGAATTGATACCCAAGCTGGCCGAGATGGGATTTCTCGGCGTGATTTTTCCGGAGAAGTACGGCGGCGCCGGGATGGGCTACGCGGAATACGCGATCATAATCGAGGAATTGTCGCGTGTAGACGGCTCCGTCGGAATCATCGTGGCCGCGCACAATTCGCTGTGCACCAATCACATCTATAAATTCGGCAGCGAAGAGCAAAAGAAGAAATACGTCGTGCCGCTGGCGCAAGGCAAGAAGCTGGGGTGCTGGTCGCTGACGGAGCCGGAGGCTGGTTCCGACGCAGGCGGGACGCGCACCAAGGCAGAGAAGAAGGATGGTGGCTGGGTCATTAACGGCTCGAAGACATTCACCACGAACGGACATTACGCGGACGTATGCGTCGGAATGGCGGTGACGGACGGGGCGAAGAAGAGCCACGGAATTTCGGCGTTCATCATCGAGAAGGGAACGCCGGGATTCAAGCCCGGGAAAAAAGAAAACAAGCTGGGTTTGCGCGCGAGTGACACGAGCGAAGTGGTGTTCTCGGACTGCAAGGTGCCGGCCGAAAATTTGCTGGGCAAGGAAGGCGAAGGATTCGTCAACAGCCTGCAGATTCTGGACGGCGGCAGGATTTCGATCGCTTCGTTGGGATTGGGTATGGCGCAAGGCGCGTACGAAGCTTCGGTGCGCTACGCGAAGCAGCGCAAGCAATTCGGCAAGGCCATCGCGGAATTTCAGGCGATCCAGTTCAAGCTCGCCGATATGGCGACACAGATCGAAGCGGCGCGCTTGTTGACGTATCAGGCCGCGTGGCTCGCGGATCGCGCTATCGGCGCTGGGAACCACGATGCGCGCATCACGCAGGAATCCAGCATGGCAAAGCTTTATGCGGGCGAAGTGGCTGTGCGCGTAGCGAATGAGGCCGTGCAGATTCACGGCGGATATGGATTTATCAAGGATTACCCCGCAGAAAAGTTTTATCGCGATGTGAAGCTGTGCACCATCGGCGAGGGAACCAGCGAAATCCAGCGGATGGTGATCGCGCGCCAGATTCTGGGGCAGAAGTAGTCGCGGTGACCCAGGCCAGCTCTTAGTCGGCTGGCACTTCGTTCGCATAGCGGCCTGCGCGATCAGGAATCTCTGCAACCAGCACCGCTTGCTCGCATCGGTATCACCGGCGCACCGGGAACAGGCAAGAGCACGCTGGTCGACCGCCTTGCCGGGCGGTATCGCAGCGAGAAGAAGACAGTCGGCATCATCGCGGTGGATCCATCAAGTCCCTTCACGGGCGGCTCGATATT
>DATEVZ010000141.1:0-13867 GCA_035258265.1 Candidatus Acidiferrales bacterium | reverse complement strand
TTCTGAATGTGCGCAAGATGCGGCTCAAATATCCCGGATCCAGATCCAATGCCGCGCAAACCGCCGTGGCGGTCGGCCTTTTACGGTGCGCGAGCTCGTAGAGCACACGCCCTTCCGTCAGCGAATACGGACTGTCGAGATAGCTTTCGTTCAGGACGCCGATCTGCCGGGTGTAGAAGCGGTTGAAGCTGCGAATCGTGGCGATGCGTGGGTCCGTGCGAGGTTTGTGATTCATATCTTCCCTCACTCTTTTTTGTATACTTGCCACTGTCACATATTTAGTTGCCTTGGTCAACTATATTGAATAACACGTGACTGGGAGCACTGGCTTATTTGGTGAGAGCTGCAGAGAGGCGGAAAGGACTAACTCGAGTTTTTGAACTGAACGCATCCCTGCGGAAGTTCTATCCCAAATTTCTCGCACAACGCGGAGACGTCTTGGAAATCCTTCTTCTTCAGCTCGTAGCCGCTATGGAATTTCACCATCCACTCCGGCGAAACACATCGCACGGCGTGGCCGCGAATGGTTCCCGTCCCGGTGAGGGATCCGGTCGGGTACATGATTCCCTTCTCTACATTTCCGTCAGGGGCCAAGACAAAAGAATGTACGTCCACCTGGCGGCCGCGGTCATCGCTGAGTTCGAAATTCCACTGGCTATGTCTTATGACTTCGCGATAGCCACGCGCTTTGAGTGCGGCGGTGAGGCGCGATAGGTCCTTTTCCTCGATGGCAATGTCCAAGTCTTTATGAGGGCGGGTTTGCGCGCCGAGGAGGGCGTCAACACCCCAACCGCCGTCAATCCATACATTTATGCCCAGGGCTTGCAGCTCGGCATATAGCTCAATTGCATCTGCGGCAGTCATGTAAGTTGTCCCGGCAGTTCGAACTATTACCTGCCCACTGACATCTGCCCGTAACCTTTCGGCGCTTCGGAAGTTTTATACTATCGCAGGCCCAGGTTCGGAGAGTTCTTTGAGTTCTGTCCAGGAAGCCGGCGAGCGGCAGCTCGTAGAAGCGGCGCAGCGCGACCCCAGCCGTTTTGGCGAGCTGTACGAGATCCATTTCGAGCGCGTGTACGCGTACGTGGCGCGTCGCGTCGGCGACCGCGACGTGGCGCAGGACGTGACGTCCGAGGTGTTTCATCACGCCCTGGCGAACCTCCCGCGTTTTGAGTGGCGCGGCGCGCCTTTCGGCTCGTGGCTGATGCGAATTGCCTCGAATGCCATCGCGGACCGCTGGCGCCGCCACGCCCGCGAAAACGCAACTGCCCTGGCGGATGATCCCGTGAGCAATGAACCAAACCCTGAAGAAGTGGAAATGCGCGCGCAGCTTTTTCGGCTGGTGCGCGCGCTCCCGGTCGAACAGCGCCGCGTGATTGAAATGCGTTTCGCCGAAGAGAAAAGCATCCGCGAGATTGCGGTAGCGCTGGGCCGCACCGAAGGCGCCGTGAAGCAGCTGCAATTCCGGGGCATGCAGACATTGCGGACGGAAGCGGCCAAGGCGTCTACAGCGGCGGGGAAAAAGTTGGGTGAAGCACATGCCTAAGCTGAGCTTGAGCGAACAACTCGATCGCGCGGTGCAGGCCATTCTGGCGCCCGCTGCGGGAGAACGTCAACGCGACGGCGACGGACTCGATCCCAAGGTCGCGCCGCTGGCGCGCATCGCGGAGCAGCTCCGCGGACTGCCACGCGAAGATTTTAGAGCACGATTGAAAGCGGAATTCGAAGGGAGCGCACCGATGGCCAGCAAACCAGCAACAGAGCAAGGAACAGCGGCAACGCAGCAGGATCAGAAGTTGAAGGCGCCGGGAAGCTACATTCACCCGGGATTCAAAACCCTCACGCCGTACATTACGGTGCAGAATGCACCGGAACTGATTGACTTTGTGAAGCAGGTTTTCGACGCCGAAGAGACCTTGCGCACTACCGGACCGACTGGGGGAATTCACTGCGAGCTGCGCGTCGGTAATTCGATGGTGATGATCGGGGGCGGCGGCCCGGGTTCCGCCTGGAGTGGAACGCCGAGGCCCACGTCTCTCCACGTGTATGTCGCGGATTGCGATGCGACCTACCAGCGCGCGCTGAAGGCTGGAGGCACCTCAGCTATGCAACCGACCAATCAGCCCTACGGCGAACGCCTGGCCACCGTGAAGGACGCCTCCGGGAACAACTGGTTCATTGCCTTCCCCTCCTACTTGGGCGATCCACATTACGATCCCGACCGCGTTCAGACCGTGCAGGCGTATCTGCATCCGCCGAAGGCCGAAGCTGTGATTAATTTTGTGAAGAGCGCTTTCGGCGCCGAAGAAATGGGCAGAGCCACGTCGCCGGAAGGCCTGATTTTGCACACGACGATAAAGATTGGAGACTCGACATTCGAAATGAGCGACGCCCGTGGACCTTACCAGGCGATGCCCACCACGTTTTATTTGTACGTCGAAGATGTGGATGCGTCGTACCGGCAAGCGTTGAGTGCGGGCGGCGTCTCAATCGGCGAGCCTACGGACGAACCCTACGGCGATCGCGTCGGCGCCGTGAAGGATTCCGCCGGCAATCAGTGGTACATCGCAACTCACCTGGGAGATGCCAAGGCAAAGACTCGCGTAGTATCCGCCCAGGATTCCGCGGCGCCGGTGAAATACATTCGCGAGGGCTTCCACACGCTCACACCTTATCTTCTGGCCCGCAATGCAGCGCGCTTGATTGATTTCTTCAAGGAAGGCTTTGGCGCGGAGGAACGCTTCCGTGTACCGCAGCCTGGCGGGAAAATCATGCACGCCGAATTGCTGATCGGGGATTCGATTCTCGAACTGAGCGACGGCAGCGCGGAATTTCCGCCGCGCAGCACCATGCACATCCTGCACGTGGATGACGTTGATGCGACCTACGAGCGTGCAATTGGCGCCGGGGCTACTTCTCTAAATGCGCCCAGGGAGCAGCCTTACGGCGACCGCGAAGCAGGCGTCGTGGATCCCGACGGCAATCACTGGTACATCACCGAGCTCCGTCAGACGGGCCACATGACGCCCGATACGCGCACGATCCTGCCCGGAAGCAGTACGCGCGGCGCGGCACAATTTATCGAATTCATGAAGCAGGCGTTTGGCGCGGAAGAAGCGTTCATGCACAAATCTCCCTCGGGCACTGTGATTCATTCGCGCATTCGCATCGGGGATTCGATTTTGGCGATTGGCGAATTGCATGGCGAACTCGCGCCGATGCCCTTCCACATGCACATGTACGTGCCGAATATCGATGCGGTTTACGAGAGCGCGTTGCGTGCAGGAGCGAAAACGTTGCGCGCGCCGAGAGACGAACCCTACGGCGATCGAGCCGCCACCGTCGAAGACGCGTTCGGGAATTACTGGTCGCTTGCGACGCACATCAAGGACGTGCACTTCTAGCGCTGGATTTAGGGACGCAAGTAGGGGTTTTCGGCGCGCTCTGCGCCGATGGTGGTGGAGTCGCCGTGTCCGGGAATCACTAGCGTTTCATCGGGAAGCGCTAGCAGCTTGTCGCGGATGGAATTCAGAATATCCTTGAGCGAGCCGCCCCACAGGTCGGTGCGGCCGATGCTGCCTTGAAATAGCGTATCGCCGGCCAGCAGCCGCGCTGAGCTATCGGCATTCGCGTGCGCACGCCCCTGATCGCGCGCATGTGCGTGTGAATGGCTTCGCAGCTCGGCGTTCAAGTGCGCCTGCGCGGAAGCTTTCGCCGGCCTGGGGCGTGCGTCATCTTGGTATGGCTGACCCGCCGCGCCACTTTCCTCGACAAATAGGCTGATGCTTCCCGGAGTGTGTCCTGGCGTGTGAATCACTCGCGCGGCGTAAGCGCCCCAGCGCAGAGTGTCGCCTTCCTTCACGAAGTCCTCGATGCGGGTGCTTTCCGGCGTGCGCACCCCCAGAAATTGCGCCTGCCTATCAAGGTGGTGATACAGCTCGAGGTCCGCTTCGTGAATCAACACCGGCGCGCCAGTGGCTCTGTGCAACCCAGCGAGTCCGCCGACGTGGTCAATGTGCGTGTGCGTGCTGACGATCGCGCGAACATTCAATTGATGCGCGCGTAGAATTCCCAGGATGCGCTCGGTCTCGTCGCCGGGATCGACGACGATGGCTTCGCGCGTCGCCGGATCGCCAAGAATCGAGCAGTTACATTGCAGCAAGCCCACCGGAAGGATTTCGTGGATAAGTTTTTCGGCCACGCTGAAAGTATAACAAGCTACCCACCGATCAAAGCGTGCAGAATCATTGGCACCACAAGCGTGCCGGTGGTGAGGACAATTGCGCGGTGACAATTACGCCAGCGACGCCCTGATAAAGGTGGGCAGCGCCAAAAATCACGGTGGAAATGCAGCTCAATCGAAGGAACGCCTTTTCCATCTTTTCCTGAATGGCGGACCTCCGCGCCGCCTGCAAGGCTGCAAGAGCAATCATCAGAAGCAATCCAATCAAGACTCCGCTACAAACGTGCGAGCGCCGCTGTGCTGCGGCAACCACGACGGGTTGGTCTCCCGGCATCGAACGTGAGAATTGCGCGCCAGCCGACCGTCACTAGAGCGATCACCATCGCGATCCAGCCAATGATCAAAATCGCGCGGTACGCGATCTTCACGCGGGATTCTTTCGAAGCTTTCAGGCGTTGCGTCGCGAAAGGATCCCATAGCGGCGACGACGATTAGAAATAGTGCGAGCAGATGCTGGATGATAATGGCTCCTGCTGCCTCTCGCGTAGCGATCGGCGAACCTGCGGCGCCGATGTTACGCAAAATACCTGACGCGCGAGTTTGATAAGATGAAATCTGGGATTGCGCGGGATTATTCGCCGCCCAAAAGCACACCGAGGTTCGTGCGTAACATGGAAACGCCACTCATTCACGAAGAACAGCACGCGGGAGCTCGGTTCGCCGATTATGACGGCTGCCGGCTGCCGGAACTGTTTTCGAATTTCGAGGCGGAATATCGCACGGCGCAGGAGAGCGTCGCACTATTCGATACGAACTGGCACGCGATCGTCGAATTGACTGGCCCGGACCGCGTGCGTTATTTGAACGCGATTGTTTCGAATGACGTGAAAACGCTGGGCGAAGGCATGGGAACGCTGGCGCTGTTGCTGAACCCGCAGGGCCACATCCTTGCGGAACTTGAGATTTACGCGCTGCAGGATAAGCTGCTGGTGCTTTCGCACGCGTCGGTGCGCGAGCGTACGGTCGCGACCCTGGATAAATTCATCATCATGGATGACGTCACGCTAACCGACGCGACCGAGCGATTCGGCAGCATCGCCGTCGAAGGACCGCGCGCAGGAACTGTGATCTCCGAAGCTTGCGGCCTTTCGCTCGAAGGATTTTCCGAGCACGCGATCGCGGAAGTAAAACTTGATGGAGTTCCCTGCCATTTGATCCGGCATTCGCACTTTGGTCAGCCGGGCGCGGAGATTGTTGCGCCGCGCGAGCATCTGCCGATGATTTGGACATTTCTGTATGGCAGTATTCACGCGTCGCACGGCGCTCTGATCGGAATGCGCGCCCTGAATGCGTTGCGGCTCGAAGCCGGCGTGCCGTGGTTTCCCGACGATTTCAACGACACGGTGATCCCACATGAAGCGGCGCTGGAAACGACGCACATCAGTTTCAGCAAGGGTTGCTACACCGGGCAGGAGATCGTCGAACGCGTGAGGTCACGCGGCCAAGTAAACCGTCGCCGCGTGCGTTTACAATTTTCGTACACCGAGCCGCCCGTGCCGTTGACGCGTCTGCGCAGCAAGGATGCCGAAGCCAAGGAAGTGGGCATCATCACCAGCGCGGCATTTTCGCCGGCAGCGGGAGCGGCGATCGGCATGGGCTACGTGCGCCGCGAACAAAATTCCCCTGGCAGCATGCTCGATTGCGATGGCGGCACCGCCGAAGTTCTCTAACCTGGCACAGCACTCTTGGCTGTGCGCTTGTACACCTGAGGCGCGTCGTGCAGGCCCGGGATCGATTTGAGCACGCGGAATCGAAGGTCCTCTTGGCTTTCGCGGACCCACTGCTTATAGTCCGCAGCATGGCTTTAGAACCTCAAGAGGAGCGCCGACGGCTTGCGGAGCTCTATGCTGGCAAGACTAGAGAGGAACTGGAGAAACTTGCAGATGCCGCTGATTCTCTGACAGATCCGGCGAGAGATGCGTTGAAATTCGAATTGTCGCGCAGAAAACTCGACATTCCACTTCGCGAGCCAACGATCCCGGGCGAAGAAGTGGAGGCACCTAAGGTAGTCGTCCTGCGCCAGTTCCGCGACGTTCCTGCAGCATTGCTTGCGAAGAGCATTCTCGATTCGGCCGCAATTGAATGTTTTCTGGCTAATGTCAATACGATTCGCCTGGACTGGTTATGGTCCAACGCGCTAGGTGGAGTGAAATTACTCGTCAGGGAAGGTGATGTGGAAGCAGCGGACGAATTGCTCGATCAGAAACGCGTGGAGGGATTCGACGTCGAGGGAATGGGACATTTTACCCAACCGCGCTGTCCGCATTGCCAATCTTTTGATGTCTCTTTCAAAGGATTGAACAAGCATCTCGCTTACGGTTCCATCGCTCTGGGTGTGCCTTATCCGGTCGCCCACATCGGTTGGCGTTGCGATTCTTGCGGTCAAATGTGGGAGGACCCCGGCGATCCGACATCGACAATGCCGGCGAAAACTGCGGCGTGATTTCCGTGTCCACAGGTCCGGGGACAGGCCATCGGTAGGGAAATTAGCTCTTGCTGAAATTCATCGAGCGCATGAAGCTGCCGCGGTCGGCGTCAATCTTTTTTTGCAGCTGGAAGATGGCGTAGAGCAGCGCTTCGGGGCGCGGCGGGCAACCGGGCACATACACATCAATCGGGATCACCTGGTTTACACCCTGCACTACCGCGTAATTATTGAACACGCCACCGGATGTGGCGCACGCGCCCATCGAGATCGCCCATTTTGGCTCGGGCATTTGTTCGTAGAGCTGCTTGATCACCGGCGCCATTTTCACCGAGACGCGCCCGGCAATGATCATCAAATCCGATTGTCGCGGCGAGCCGCGAAACACTTCGGCCCCGAACCGCGCGATGTCGTAACGCGAAGACGCCATGGACATCATTTCAATCGCGCAGCAAGCCAGGCCAAACGACATCGGCCAGATCGAGCTACGCCGCGCCCAGTTCACCACTTTATCGAGCGACGCAAACAGAATCCCCTCGTCCTTCAGAAAATTCGCGTCCTGCCCGGGCGCTTCCAGCGTCACGCCTTTGCCAAGTTCGACGGCCATCGTGTGCGCAACTCCGTAGCGGCTAACGTCAACCAGTATTTCCAGCCGGTACAATCATTTTGCCTGTTTGCGGCGCTCTTTGCAACGCACTGGCGGATCTATTGGTTGGTCTGATTATCCGCGGATTGCTCTGGTTCTTCTGATCTTTTCCAACTGGAGTCGGGGTCGTAGGTTTTCATGACTTTGACGTGCTCTTCCGTTTGTTTGCCCAGGTCCTTCTCGTACACGGCTCCGTCTTGCCCCACGATGAACGTCATCACGCCGGAATCACGGTACGCAGCCGGGTAGGCCACGAACGCGAATCCCTTGGTCATCTTCCCATCGGAGACGTAATCCAGCGGCCCGCCGGGGGCATGCTTGCCTTGGCTTTCGAGGATGTGGAAATAGTAGCCGCGAAACGGCACGGGACCGGACTGCAGGTTCGGTGAGACCCCGCCTTCGCTGCCAGCGTTCGCCACGAGCGGGCCGATGGGGCTCTCGAATTGGTCATTGGTGCCGAGCCAATACAATCCGTTGTGTTTGCCTTCATCACTTACGAATTTTGCGGCGTACTGACCATTCTCTTTCGACGAGTAGTCTTTTTCCGCAGCCACCAGTTCCTCACAAACGCGGATCGCTGAGAGTTCGTTCGCGCCAATTCGTCGGAACAGAATCTCGCGCTTCCCTGCTTCGGTGTCGAAATACCACAGGTCACCCTTGTTCATGAGCGGTATCGGCGTCGGCCAATTTTCGGCGCCGACGTATAGCGTCGTGGTGCCGTCCGGTTCTTTCACCAGACGATGCATGACCTGGAACTTCTGGACAAAATTGCTGCGACTCTCTTCGTCTTCCGCGGCGTCGCCGGACGAAATGATTTTCTTACCCTCCGGCCCCAGTACATCGAGAACCGCTTTGTCATCGTTCGCCTGCGCAGCAGTGAAAAGTGCCTGGCTGGCTTCCTCCGCGGACGCGAAGGTCTTCTGGCCTTGTTGCTGTGCCCGCGAGATCGCGGGGAAGAATGCAAGTAAGATCGCCGCGAAAACCGCTAGTTTGGAAACAATTGCCCGATCAAAACTATCTACCTTCAGATTTGTCCGCCGCATCGTCTATTTCTCCATTCGGAATCTATGGCACTGAAATTAATTGTTTAATGTTCGCATTTAGCGATGACCACCGCCGTGACCACCGCCGCCGTGGAAGCCGCCGCCTCCATGTCCGCCGCCAAAGCTGCTGCTGCCGCGGGCCGAGAAGCTTCGCGACTGCCCGCCGTGGTTATAACCGCTGAAGGCCCCGGAATGCAGACCGCTCTGTCCGTGCGATTGCCCGAATCCTCGAGCGGCCTGCTTGTCGCCGCCGAACGGATGTGGCGATGCGCCAGGATGGTTGTAGACGCCGCCGCGACCGCCGTAACCCGGGCCACCGCCACGGCGAACGTTATTAGCCACCCCGTGATAGCCCCCGCCGCGATAGTAGTTGCCACGGTTGTAAAACGTATTGCTGCGCGAGTAATAGCGATTGTGATTGTAGATGACGGTGCGGCCGTGCCAGTCGGCGCCCCAGTGTCCCCAGCCCCAGCCAAAACCGCCGAAGAAGCCGATTCCGAATCCAGCTCCGAAGAAAAGGTGTGGCCCGCCAAACCAGATTCCGGGATAGGGATACCAATACGGCCAAGGCGCTACGGGATAGCCGTAAACGACCCACGGGTTGTAGGCCGGAACGTAAACAACATCCGGCTGCGCGGGCTGAATGACGATGGTCGAACCCTGAGTGGTCACGTTCTGCTGCTGAGTGGATTTCAAATTTCCCGATTGCTGCGCTTTTTGGCGCATCACTTGGATCGCGTCCATCACGTCCTGTTGCTGGTTGTAATAGGCATCGCCCAACGAAGAGGTCCAGGACAAGTTTTTATCCATGTTGCCGAGGACCGATGGAAAGGCGGTGAGCGCTTTTATGCTGGGGTCCCAATTTTGCTGGTCGACCGCTTTTGCGAGATCGTCGCCCTTCAAATCTGAATGTTGTTGCACCCAACGGTCGGCTTCGACCACCTGGTCGGGAAACGTGGATGCCGCCAGAATCTGCGCCACGAGCGAATCCGGATACAGCGCAATCGGCGCGACCAACTGCTGCAGCTGATCGGGAGTCTTTTGCGCGTATTGCGGTGCTGGCGCTGGTTGCTGCTGTGCCGGTTGCTGACTCTGATCCTGCGCGTCTTGATATGCCGGCAGGCTTTGCGGCCAGGTGGCCGACAACAATGCGAATATAAGGGCGGACACGAGAAGCTTTTGGCCCCATCGAGATCCCAGGGATCGTGAAGACTCTTGAAAAGTTCGGGTGATGGTGGACTTAAATAAGGCCGTCATTTTGCACCCCTCCTGGTTAACCTGGTTAATTTGACGGGATAACTGAATTCGAAGTTGCAAATAAATATAAATTCGAGCGAGGAAGGCACTGTGCGGCAACTGACACTTATAAAACGAGCGGGATCCGAAGCGTTTGGCACGCCGTCTCCCGGGGAAATTTTTTCGCATGGCCGGCGTAGAGCGGGATGGGTGTAGGATCACTGCGCCGTTTGAGCCGTCAAAAACGAAATTCCAATCAGCTGGAGCCGCCATGAACTTTTCTCCCACGCCCCCGGCCAAGTCTTTCTTATTCTCGGGCTCGCGTTGCGCCGTCTCAGCGTTCGTGGTTTTCGTCTTCGCAGCGCTCCTTGCGCCAATTGATTTCCGCGCCGCCACCGCAGCCGGACCCGAGGCCTCGACTCTCGCAACCCTCGCCAAAATCCGCGAAGCCTGGGTCCAGGACCTTCGCACCAAACAACTCGAACCTATCCTCGCATTCTATGCGCCGGACGCCGCCTTCCTGCAGCCGAATGGCGAACGCATCACCGGCTCCGCCGCGCTCCGTACGCTCTTCCAAAACATCATGGCCACCTTCAACAGCGACCTCACGCTGAACAGCAAGAACCTCGAGACGTCCGGCGAGCTCGCATATGACAGCGGCGACTTCGAAGAGACCTTAACCAACATCGCCTCAGGCGCCAAGATCAGCTCCAAAGGCAGCTACGTAATCATTTACAAGCGCCAGTCGAACGGAAGTTGGCAAATCGTGCAGCACGTGTGGACGGGTATCCGGCCGGCGGGGACATAGTTCAACTGCGTATTGTGGGGAATGTTGGATTGTGCGGTTCGCGAGAAACTGACGTTCTCACTGATCGAGGCTATTCGGTCTTCTGATTATCCGCGGACTGCTGCGGCTCCTCGGACTTTTTCCACGTAGAGTCGGGGTCGTAGGCCTTTATGGCTTTCGCGCTGGAAGCGGTGGCCTTGCCGAGATCTTTTTCGTACACGACGCCATCTTGTGCCACGATGAAAGTCATTACGCCGGAATCGCGATAAACGGCGGGATAGGCGAGAAACGCGAAGCCCTTGGTCATTTTGCCGTCGGTTACATAAGTTGACGTGCCGCCATCAGCGCTCTTGCCCTGGGCTTCGAGAATGCGGAAGTAGTAGCCGCGAAACGGCTCGTGACTGCCCCCGCTGCCCGCTACGACGCCGTCGCTGCCTGCGTTGGCGACGAGCGGGCCGATCGGACTCTCGGAGTTTTTGTCGGGAGCAGGCCAGTACAGACCGTTCTGCTTGCCTTCATCGCTGACAAATTTTTGCGCGTATTCATTGCCGAACTTCGCGAAATATTCCTTCTGGGCGGCCACTAGTTCTCGGGAAACGTGGATCGCTGAGAGTTCGTTCTTGCCGATGCGGCGATACAGAATCTCCTGCTTGCCGGCGTCCGTGTCGAAATACCAGTGGTCTCCCTTTTTGACGATGGGAATCGGCGTGGGCCAATTTTCCGCGCCGATGTACAAAGTGGTGGTGCCGTCGGGTTCCGTCACCAGCCGGTGCATCGTCCGGAATTTCTGGCAGAAATTGCTGCGATTCTCTTTGTCTTCGGCGGGATCACCCGACGAGACGATTTGCTTTCCATCCTGCCCCAAAACTTCGAGTATGGCTTTCTCTTCGTTCTTGTCCACCGCGGCAATCAGCGCCTGGCTGGCCGCTTCCGCCGATGGGTACGTTTTCTGGCTCGGCTGTTGCGCGCGGATGAGGACGGGAAAGCTCACCGCCAGAAGGATCGCCGGCACGACGAGTCTCAATTTCGTGATGCCCTGAAACATTTCGAACTTTCGCTGCGTCCGATGCATGACTCGTTTCTCCATTTCTAAATTGCTGCACGTGTTTCTTACTTGCCATTTGCCGATGCCGCGATTTACCGGTGATGCCCGCCGCCCCCACCGCCACCGCCGTGAAATCCACCGCCACCGCCTCCGAAACTCTGCGAGCCGCGCGAGGAGTAACTTCTAGTTTCACCGCCGTGGTTGTAGCCGCTGAAGGCGCTGGAGCGCGTTCCACTATCCTCGCGTGGAGCACTTTGCCGGTTCTGCGGCTCCGAATAACCATATCCTCGCGCGGCTCGGTTGTCATCGTTGAACGGCTTCGGGGAAGCGCCGGGCCGGTTGTCGCGCTCGGCGTTCGCGTTCGTTCCACCACGCTCGCCGCCGCGGTTCTCGTTCGCGCCGCCACGTTCGGCGCCGAGACCGCCGTTGCGATTGTTGTAACCCGCGCCGTGCTCCTGCGCCAAGTTACGATTCACGTTGGATTCTGCTCCGCGATAACCGCCGTTGTGGTAGTAGTTGTTGCGGTTGTAAAACGTGTTGCTGCGCGAATAGTACGTGTTGTGGTTATAGACAACCACGTGGTTATGCCAATTCGTTCCCCAGTTGTGCCAGCCCCATCCGTAGCCGCCATAGAATCCAACTCCGAAGCCGACTCCGAAGGAAAGATACGGGCCGCCAAACCAGATTCCGGGAGTGGGATACCAGTATGGCCACGGCGCGACCGGGTACCCGTACACTACCCACGGATTGTAGGCCGGAACGTAAACGATTTCGGGGTCGGCTGGCTGGATGACGATCGTCGAACCTTGCTGTTGCACGGTCTGTTGCTCAGTGGATTTTAGATTCCCCGCATCTTGGGCCTTCTGGCGCATCACTTGTACCGCGTCCATCACATCCTGCTGCTGGTTGTAATACGCGTCCCCAAGCGACGACGTCCACGAAAGATTCTTGTCCATATTCGCGAGTACGGATGGAAACGCAGTGAGCGCCTTCACGCTGGGATCCCAATTCTGTTGATCGACCGCTTGCGCCAGCGCGTCACCTTTTAGATCGGGATGATCCTGCACCCAGCGATCGGCTTCCACAATTTGCGCGGGAAAGGTGGACCCCGCGAGCACCTGCGCGACCAGCGAATCGGGATACAGCGCGATCGGCGCGACCATTTGCTGCAATTGTTCGGGAGTCTGCGGCGTATATTGCGGGGCTTGCGGCGCCCCGGATTGCGCCGGCTGCTGGGAATCTTGCGCGTCTTGAAACGCGGAGACGCTTTGCACGCAAGCCGCGAACGCCAGTCCGAGCATTAGTGCCGCGACGAGGAGTCTTGTGTTCCATCCGGACGTTGCTAGGCCTGAAGCACGTTCGCGCGCGTCGTTGTTCATGGATTTCTCCGGGACGTTGATTCTTCGAGGTTGCATACTCAGTTGAGACCCCGAGTATACACGCTTACGCTTGCAAATTTGCCGTCGCCAAGAATCTCGGCGGTTTGCGGACTTTTGTGGCTTGCTCGAACGAGTAGGCGAGCTTGATCAGCACCGGCTCGCTCCACGCACGGCCAAAAAACGAAATGCCTACCGGCAAGCCAAAAACGAATCCTGCTGGCACACTGACGCTGGGGTAACATGCGACGGCGGCAGCCGTCGAACTTTGTCCGCCGGCGTTGTCGCCATCAACTAGGTCCGTGATCCATGCCGGTCCGCCCGTCGGCGCGATCAGCGCGTCGAGCTTGTACTTTTCCATTGTTGCGTCAATCCCCTGCTGGCGTGCGAGGTGCAAATTCTCCGCGAGCGCATCGACGTATTCTTTGTTTGTGAGCGGCCCTTTGGCTTCGGCTTTCAGGAACATGTCCTGCCCGAAGTACGGCATCTCTTTGTTGCGATTCTTCTCGTTGAACTCGATCACTTCTTTCAGTGTATGCACCGGCGCGTTCGGGCCCAGCCGCGCCAGATAGGCGTTCAGGTCGGCTTTCAGTTCGTAGAGCAGTACGATGTCCTCGTTCTTGCCGGTCTTGCCGATGGTGTCGATATCGGCGGGATCCACGATCTCCGCGCCGCTGGTTTTTATAACGTCGAGCGCCTGCCCCATTAGCGCATCCACCGCATCGTTGAAGCCGAAATATTTCCGCACCACGCCGATGCGCGCGCCGCGCAAGCCGTTCGCATCGAGAAAGTGCGTGTAATCGGTGAACAACTTCCCGTGACTCGCGGCCGTCGCGCTATCGTCCGGGTCAGCACCGGTGAGCGCGCCCAGCAAAATCGCCGCATCAAGCACCGTGCGGCACATTGGACCCGCGCCGTCCTGCGTGTGCGAAATGGGAATGATGCCGCTGCGGCTCACGAGTCCCACGGTCGGCTTGATGCCCACGGTGCCATTGGCCGACGAAGGACACACAATCGAGCCGTCCGTTTCCGTGCCGATGGCCACCGTGCACATATTCGCCGAGAC
>DATEVZ010000140.1:0-20920 GCA_035258265.1 Candidatus Acidiferrales bacterium | reverse complement strand
TATTCAGTCGGAGCGTTAGCGGTGATCTGTTGCGCGAGCTGCTTGATTCGCGGATCGAGCGGTGGAACTTGCAAGTAAATGGCCGCGAGAGACGCTGGAAACACCGCTGAGGCGACGCGCAATTGCGCTGGAGGCACGTTCGGGATGTTCGACGTGGCCTCGTAACGTACTTTCGTATCGTTGTGCGAAGGATTGGAAAGCGATTCCGTGGGATCGACTAGAAGAAAGCTGGTTCGACGCGCGGGACCAACCCGGTCGACGTCGTTTGCAAAACGGCCTCGGAGGCTTTCGATGCGCGGCGCAACGAATATCGCGTCGCTCGCGAGCGGTTCCATCAAAACGGTGTAGCTCAACTGGTAGGAATCGCCAGCGGGCAGCGGTGGCATATTGACGCGGTAAGTACCGTCCGCGTCGGGGAAAAAGGCGATTTGTTCCCGCGCGGGCGTGAACCAGCGGCGGCCATCGAAATTCGTGAGCACCATGCCGCGCCAATGCATGCCGTCGCCGCGCCCGGGCTCGCCATCGATGTGGATGCGCATCACCACGGCGTGGCTCTTCTGGATTTCGCCGATTTCGCCCAGCGTGACGTTGTCGCTGAACCCGGTCATCAGTTTCGGTTGAAGGCTCAGCGCGCTCAGGTAGCCCGCGGTGAAACGCGGCAGCGAGAAGAAAATCAGCGAGCCGATCGCCAGCGTGCCGATGGCGACCAGCGCGGAAGTGAGTCCTAGCGCGCGATTCAACTGGTGCGCCAGCGGCGAGCCGGAGTCGAGGGGCGGTGAAACCGCGTCATTCGCGCCGCGGCGGATTTCCAGCGCGACGAAAGTGGAGACGGCCAGCACCAGGAAAATTGCGAGCGCGACGAGGAAGCTGGTTTCCACCGTAAGAATCGCCGAGGCCAACATGCAGGTGACCGCAAGCATGGCCAGAAATGCGTAGTCGCGGTTCGTGCGCGCGGAGAACAGACGCACCAGACTGGCGAACAGCATCAGGTGGACAGCGGCCAGCAGCGCGGAATAGAGCGCCGGATTGGGCGCGCCGGCCGAGAGAGCGCGCGAAACTACCCAGAGATCAAATGGGAAAAAAAGGAAGTAGGCCAGCACCAGTCCCGTCGCAAATCGCACGGTAAGCTCGGGAGGCCGTCCGCGCCAGATCCGAATGGCTTTGTAGCCGAGAGCGATTACCGGAACTACTGTCGAAAAAATGTCGAGCTTGCCGGTACTGACGACGGCGAGGATGCCCGTCGAGACGAGCAGGAACAGCGACACCTCGAAGTACCGTTGCACCGCCGAAAGGGGCGGCGCGCTGACTCGCGCTGTGGACGCCATGGCCTATTTATAATGCTAACACCCGCCGCCCAGATGGTGGCGCGGCCGACGCCTATCGTGTAATGGCGGAATCTTTGGGTACGAGCGCCGTGGCGGCCGCGGCGATCTTGCGTGTGGCGCTGGAAATGGGGAGTCTTGCGAGATTTGCGAGTGGGAGGATTCGCGCGCGGGGTAGTTTCGGCAGTTGGTGGACACGCACTAGGAACGGGAGCAGGGCGATGTTGCGAAAGGTGACGCCGTGGTGCGCTGCGGGCAGCGCTTCAAGTGCGAGCGCGTCAGCAGGCAGGTTGAGAGTTGCGCCCAGATGCGCGGTGAGCGCGGCTTTGGGTTGGTGCGTGACTTCAATGGCGGGGAATTGCCACATGCGGGAGAAAAGCACGCCATCGTGCGCGCCGGGATCCTTTACGAGCAGGGTGCGGCCGCGCGAGTCGAGCAGGATGGCTGCGGCGATTTTCACGTGCACGGGGGCGCGTCTCCGGCGCGGCGCGGGAATTTCGTTCACCAGACCTTTGGCGTGGGCGCGACACCGGTGCGCGACGGGGCAAATGCCGCAGCGAGGCGATTGCGGCGTGCAGACCACTTCGCCCAGTTCCATCAGCGATTGATTCCAATCGCTTGCGGCATCGCGAGCGAGCACCCGGTTTGCGGTCGAGGTAAGCAGGGACCATGTTTTTGGGGCGCGCAAATCGCCGCCAATGGCGCAGATGCGGGCGAGGACACGCGCGACGTTGCCATCGAGCACGGCCAGCGGCACGTCGTATGCGATGCTGAGGACCGCGGCGGCGGTGTACACGCCGATCCCAGGCAGCTCGAGAGCAGCACTCATCTCGCGCGGAAATTGCGCGCGATACCGTGCGACGATTTGTTTCGCGGCGCCATGCAGATTGCGCGCGCGGCTGTAATAGCCCAACCCGGACCAGAGTTTCAGGACCTCTGCTTGCGGTGCGCGCGCGAGTGATCCGACATTGGGAAAACGATCGAGGAAACGCTGGTAGTAGGGCATCACCGCGGCGATTCGCGTTTGCTGCAGCATCACTTCCGCAACCCAGATGCGGTAGGGGTCACGGCTGGCACGCCAGGGCAGATCGCGTTGGTGCGCGCGGAACCATTCCAGCAGGAGCGTTTGGAAATTTGCCAGCGCGCGACCGGTGAGATGAGTTTTCATGCGTGGCGTATTCTCGCATAGGTGCGGGTTCGTAGGTTTTGGCGAGCGAATGCAAAGCGACGTGAGGCGATCGGTCGATGGCGGTCTGAAAGACCGCCGCTAAAAGGCCTCTGCGTTTTATAGAGAATCGAGGAACAGGAAATACGAGGACGACCACAGCGCAGTAGGAATTGTGTTTTGCGGGCGTGCGGTCAGGATGATCTTGAAGATTTCGTGGTCAGCGGCGAGTTCGTCGAGAAACGCCCCGCCGACGGACGATTCATCCGGCTGAATCTTCGCGAGCTCGCGCAGGGCGTCGTAAATGATTTCTTCGGCGGGCGCCATGGGCGTAGCGAAACGGTTCGTGCGAAATTGCAGCACGGAATTGATTTCGTTGAAATGCCAGGCGATGCACGCGGCCATGGAGACGGCGCGTTCAAAGCGTTGCGTATGCTCGGCCGAGGCTCGCTCGGAGCCGGCCGGTTCCGTCGTGACGCTTGTGCCAGGTGCAGCGGGCGGTGGTCCGACAAATGGATCGAGCACCAGCATGACGCGGCGTTCATCTTCGCGCGCAAATTCGCGGACCATGAGATGACCGGCGCGCGCGGTTACTTTCCAATCCACCACGCGGGCGCTGTCGGTCGGGAGATAGTCGCGCAGCGAATGCAGCTCGTGGCCACGGCCGCGAAAATAGCTGACCATCTCGCCGCTCAGCAGCGGCAGCACTTCGTAAAAATGGTCGGTGGGCGCGACGGCGGGATACACGACGATCTCGAGATCCGAATCCACGCGGCGCGTTTTTTCGAAGAAGCCGAAAGGGAAACGCGTGCGAATGCCAAAGGCGTCCTGACGGTAGGCGCCACGATGCGGGAAAGTGAGCTCCACCTTTTGGCGCGCGCAGCCGAGTCGCGGGATGTAAGGAAAGAATACGGGACGCGTGAGGATCTGTCCGGCGCCTTTTTTGTTCGCGCCGATCACCCGCAGTGAAAACGAAGGCCACGCTTGCTTTTCATTGCGCAACTCAAGCTCAGCGAGTACTGGTTGCTCGGCGAAAATGTGCTCGGGCATGTCGAATTTCAGGTCAATGCCGGTGAGCACGGCGCGCGAAAGAACGCCGGAGATCAGGATGCCCGCAAGGGAACACGCCAGAATCATGAATAGCAGATTGTTTCCGGTGTTGACGGAGGCGAAAATCAAAATCGCAACGACGCCGAGGTAAACCATTCCCTCGCGTGTAAGGCGGTAGTCAACTTGATAGACAACCCAGCGGAGGCTGGTGCGTCGCGCAAGGTTGGGCACGATGGTGATCGCGACCCATGCGGCGAGGCCAAGCGCGATAACCGTGGTGACGGCAGCGAGCAGGATGCGGCCCTGTTGCGCGACGGCGGCAGAGAAAAGCGCCACCAGCAGCGCCGCGGAGAGCACCAGCATGGCGACGCCAAAATTGCGCCAGCCGGGTTTGTCGCGCGCGCGCCACATGCGGAGAACGAGCGAATCGGCCATCGTTAGTTACACAGGGACGCGCGTGGAATCGAGAATTTCGCCGAGAATGGTTTCAGCCTGCTCGGATTTCTTCTGCGTGGAGATGTAGCGCGAGCTGACCACCACGCGGTGCGCGAACACCGGAACGATCAGGCGCTTGAAGTCGTCGGGCAGGCAATAATCGCGGCCTTCGAGGAAAGCGCGCGCTTGCGCGGCACGATGCAGCATCACGGCGCCGCGCGGGCTGACGCCCAGGCTCAACTGTTCGGTCTGGCGCGTGCGTTCGACGATCTCCAGCGCGTAATCCAGCAAGCTTTCATCCACTTTCACTTTGGAAACGGATTCCTGCATGGCGACCACGTCGGCCGCGTCCATCACCGGCGCGATTTTTTCCACCGGCGCGTGGCCGGCATTATTGCGGATGATCTCTTTTTCGCTGTCGCGCGAGGGATAGCCCATCTTAATGCGCATCAGGAAGCGATCGAGCTGCGATTCGGGCAGCGGGTAGGTGCCGTGATGCTCGATCGGGTTCTGCGTGGCCAGCACCAGAAACGGATTCGGCAGCGGATGCGTATGATTGTCCACGGTGATTTGCGCTTCGTTCATGGCTTCGAGCAGTGACGATTGCGTCTTGGGCGTAGTGCGGTTGATTTCGTCGGCGACGATGATGTTGGCGAAAATCGGCCCGGACTTGAATTCGAAATCCTGCGTGGCGGGATTGAAGACGCTCACGCCGATCACGTCGCTCGGGAGCATGTCCGAAGTGAATTGAATGCGCTGGAACGAACAGTGGAACGAACGCGCGAGAGCCTGTGCAAGAGTCGTCTTGCCGACGCCGGGAACGTCTTCGATCAGCAGATGTCCGCGGGCGAGCAGGGTGGTGAGGGCCAGATGGATGACGTCTTCCTTGCCCTTTACGACGCGTGAAATCGAGCGCAAAAGCTCGGCGAGACGGGTGCTGGCGCTAGTGACCGTTGTTTGCAATTCGCGTGGCCTTCTGCTACAAAAATAGGTTCCGTGGGCGACTAGCTCAGTGGTTAGAGCGCTCCCCTCACACGGGAGAGGTCCAAGGTTCAAGTCCTTGGTCGCCCACCAATCACCATCCATTCAGATGCGGCCGGAAGAGCATTCGTAGCTAAAATGGCGACTGAATTTCTTTCCGAGTTCCGTCACGAGAGTCCCCAAGTAGTCCTGCTCCGGCCAGAAAATCATTCTAACGGAAATCATTGATGACCAGCATCCTGCGATTCGTACAGGTGTTCGCATTAGGTACATGGCTGGGGTCGATTTTCTATTTCAGCGCGGCTGTGGCGCCGGGGGCGTTTCGCGTGCTCCCGAGCCAGGATTTGGCTGGACTGCTGGTGGAGTTCACGCTGCGTCGGCTGCACACGGTTGGAGTGGTTGCGGGGCTGCTGTTTTTGATCGCGTCGGCTGCGATGGCGCTGACTTCGGCGGGCGCGGGCAAGCGGCTGATCCTGCCAGTAGTGGGCGTGCTGGTTATGGTTATTTTGACGATGGTGTCGCAGCACGTGGTGATTCGCCGCATGAACGTGTTGCGAAGAGGAATGGGTTCGGTGGTCGAGACGCCCAAGGACAATCCATTGCGCGTCGAATTCGATCGGCTGCACGGCGTTTCGGTTCAACTGGAAGGCGCGACGCTGCTGATCGGAGTCGTGGCGCTTTTCCTGACGGTGCGAAACTAGTTCATTTCTGCTTCTTGGGTTTTCTTCTCGCTTTGCGCTTCGCCGGCTTCGCGCGTTTCTTGGCTGTTTTAGCGCTTTTCGTGACTTTGTGGGTCTTGCCGTAGTGCTCGATGGCGCGCCACATATACCAGCTTGCGACGGTGCGGTAAGGCCGCCAACGTTCTCCGAAGGCGGCTAGCTCGCGCGGCTTGGGGATTACTTTTTTGCCGTAAGTCAGTGCGAAGCCCTTTTGCACCCCGTAGTCGTGGATGGGCAAGACGTCCGGGCGGCCGAGGCGGAAGATCAAGAACATCTCCACGGTCCAAGCGCCGATGCCGCGCACGGAAATCAGGCGCTCGACGAGTTCTGCGTCTGATAGCTTTCCTGCCTCTTCCAACGTGGGAACGATTCCCTCGATGGTCTTCTGCGCGAGGTCCTTCATCGCGGCGGCTTTCGCGTTGGAAAGCCCGGCCTCGCGCAGTTTTTGATTTGGCGTCGCAAGAATTTCCGCCGGCGTGGGGCAGAGGCCGCTCGAGCCTAGCGCCTTGATGCGCGCGAAAATCGTGGCGGCGGCTTTACCGCTGATGCTCTGGTACGTGATCGCTTCGAGCAGCGATTCGTAAACGCTGTCGCACTCGTCCAGCTTGAACTGGAATGTGCCGGTCTTTTCGATCACGCGCGCGAGGCGCTTGTCTATACCGCGGAGAAACTCGTGCGCTTTGAGGTGATCGAAGGGCAGAAGAGCATTTTCGGTCATGGGCGTTTGGAAAGCATACCGGACGAGCACCGTTAGGCACAATCACCTAGACGTTCTGCGCACACGCGAGTACGCGATGGCGCATGCCTGCTACGCCTCGAAAGACGACAAATTCAAGAGCGTCGCGCTGACGGCGGCGGCGCTGCGGGCTGTGTTAGTATCGTGGGCTCATGAAAACTGGAATTATTGGGTTGCCGCAAGTAGGGAAGACCAGCTTATTTCGCATACTCACCGGAGCGCGCGTCGAAGGGCGTAGCGCGCCCAATCAGGCGCATGTGGGCATCGCGAAAGTGCCGGACGCGCGCGTGTTGAAGCTGGCGGAAATATTCAAGCCGAAGAAAAACACGTTCGC
Organism: Candidatus Acidiferrales bacterium; assembly: GCA_035258265.1. Classification (GTDB taxonomy): domain Bacteria; phylum Acidobacteriota; class Terriglobia; order Acidiferrales; family UBA7541; genus Palsa-295. The sequence continues at coordinate 14,178 of DATEVZ010000140.1, read as the reverse complement.
GACCATCGAGTACGTTGACGTGGGCGGATTGCAGAAGGATCGCGAGAAAAATTCGGCGTCGCTGGTGCCTTTGCGCGAAGCGGACGCGCTGGCGCACGTCGTGCGGCTATTTGAAAATCAGGCGGTGCCACACGAAGGAGGTTCGCTCGATGCGCTGCGCGACATCGAAAGCGTCGAGATCGAGTTGATGCTCTATGACCTGGAGCAAACCTCCAAGCGGATGGAGCGGCTCGAAAAAGATCTGAAGAAAAAGAAAGAAACCATCCTGGAAACGGAACTCGCGCTCCTCACGCGCTGCCGCAAAGCGCTCGAAGCCGAGCAGCCCCTGCGCGAATTGGAATTCAAGCCTGAAGAACTGAAAATGCTGACGGGCTTTGAATTTCTCACGCGCAAACCGATGCTCTACGTGCTGAACCTGGGCGACGACGAGGCGGCGGACATCGATCGGGTGATCGAAAAGCATCATCTGGAGAAACTGGCATCGAAGCCGCAAACGGCCGTGGTGCCTTTCTGCGGAAAGATCGAAGCCGAGCTCGCGGAATTGCCCGAATCCGAAGCCGCCGAAATGATGAATGCCTACGGTCTGAAAGAATCGGGGCGCGACCGGCTGATTCAGGCGAGCTATCAATTGCTCGGGCTGATTTCGTTTCTCACGGCAGGTGAGCCGGAATGCCGCGCGTGGACCATCAAGCGCGGAATGAACGCGCAGGAAGCCGCGGGCGCGATTCACAGCGACATCGAGCGCGGATTCATCAAGGCCGAAGTGGTGAACTGGGAAAATTTGATCAAAGCAGGAAGTTTCGCGGCCGCGCGCGAGAAGGCGCAAGTGAAGCTCGAAGGCAAAGAATACATCGTGCAAGATGGCGACGTGATTTTGTTCCGGCATTCGGGGTGATAAAGACAGGGGTGAATGACGAGTGGCGACCGACGAGGTTCCGCCGCTCCGGGTAGACCTCGCGCGAGGACAGCGCGGAAATCTTGGAGTGCGGCGGCTTGCCGCCTTCTCTTTGACGAGGCTTGCCTCGCCCGCAGTCGTGCCGGGCTGAAATTCACCGCACGCGAAGCAAGCTTCGCGCCAGAAAAGCAGTGGCAAGCCACCGCACTCCAAGAAACAGAGATCATGCCTCCTGAAACAACGCGGCTCGCAGTCGGGCTGCTGCTGGGATCGACAGCGGCGGGTGCGAACGTGCTGGGCGGATCGCTCGTTGCGCACCGGCAGTGGTCGCGGCGTTACTTGAAATATTTCATCGCGCTGGGCGCGGGATTCATGCTGGCAACCGCCGTGGTCGAGATGATTCCGGAATCACTGAAGCTGCGCGGCGACGGCGAATCATTCCTGTTCCACGATACGAGCTCGGTTTTTCTGTTGGTCCTGGCGGGATATTTCGTCGTTCATTTTTTCGAACACACTCTTGCGCCGCACTTTCATTTTGGCGAAGAGACCCACCACGAAGAAATCTCGCACGCACACGCGAGTTATGCGGCACTGCTAGGCTTAGGAATTCATACATTCTTCGACGGAGTGGCAATCGCTTCCGGCTTGCTGGTTTCCACCTGGCTGGGCGGCGTAATTTTCGTCGCAGTTTTCCTGCATAAGTTGCCGGAGGGGTTTACGGTGGCGTCGCTGATGCTGGCCAGCGGACAAAGCCGGCGCGCCGCATTCGTATCGTCGGCGATTCTTGGCGGGACCACGCTGCTCGGCATGGCGTTCATGTTACTACTGCGCGGCACCGTGGGAATCGCTTTGCCGCTTTCGGCGGGAGTGACTCTTTATGTCGCCGCGTCTGATCTAATCCCCGAAGTAAACCACGAGCCCGGCATCGGGATGGCCTTGCTGGTATTCCTAGGCGTGGCAATCATGCTGGGATTGAAGGCCCTGTTCAACGTCTAACCGGCTGAATACAAAAGAGTAATCCTCAGCGCACCGTTCCATCTAACGCGTCCGTTCCGGGCAACTTTTCCGCGCTGTCCGGGTTTCATAGTCCAGAACGGAGCGGAATCATGGAACACTCGCACGTCCTGCAACTTTATGGCACCGCAGGTGTTAGATACAATGTGGGGGCCATGACCAGGTCCGACGTCCAATTAATGCTGGACGTGAAGGCGGGGGACGATGCGTCCTTCAACCTCCTCCTGCAGAAATATCGCACGCCTCTGATCAATTTCCTTTTCCGCATGGTCAGAGATTCGGCGACGGCTGAAGACTTGGCGCAAGAAGTTTTTTTGCGCGTTTATCGCGCGCGGAAACGATATTCTCCGAGCGCAAAATTTACGACCTGGTTGTTCCGCATCGCCACCAACCTGGCGCTGAATTCGGTGCGGGACAACCGGCATCGCCAGATGGATGTTTCGATTGACGCGTCCGTGGAAGATGACGAGGCGCCGCTGCAATTGCCCGCACGCGAAATGCGCATTGACGAGCACATGATCGAACGCGACCGGGCGGAATTTATCCGCCAGGCGATCTCGTCATTGCCGGAAAAACAGCGCGCGGCGGTGCTGCTGCATAAGTACGAAGAGATGGATTACGCGGAGATTGCAAAGATTTTGGAATGCTCGGAAAGCGCGCTGAAGTCGCTTTTGTTTCGCGCGTACGAGACCCTGCGAGTGCAACTGGCCCCACTTGTGGCCCAGCCGGTGGCGCGTCGCGCAGGGGAAGGACGGCCCTCATGAAGAAGTGCGAAGAAGTTTCCAAGCAGTTGGTTGCCTATCTGGATCGCCGGGCGAATTCGGCGGAGCGGCTTGAGGTGGAAGAGCATTTGGCCGCTTGCGTCGCTTGCCACGAGCGCGCGGAAGGTTTCCGCAAGCTGTGGGGCGTGCTGGATGAAGTGCCGCTGGTCGAGCCTTCGCTCGGTTTCGATGCGCGCATTCGCGCGCGAATAGCCGAGGAGCCGCGGCCGCGCTGGTTCAGCTGGCTGGTGCCGCAGCCCCGCCTAGCATTTGCGATGGCGTTGCTACTGGCGCTAGGCGTGTGGATGGGGCGATTGCCGCGCGAGGTGAATCCGGCAGCGACCGAGCAGCAGGATTTCGAAGCGATCAAGGATCTGGGCGTGCTTGAAAATTACGACGTGCTGAGCAAGTTCGATGCGTTGTCGGAAGTGCCGGAGGATCAGACGCCGGACCAGCAGAAAGCGCAGCCGCCGAGCCCGGATTCGGATGGTAGTCAGCAGCCGGCCGCGGAGGAATAAGGCTGGAATGCAGATAAGTTGTGCCAAGACATTTTTTGCGCTCGCGATTGCCCTCTCGATAGGGCTTGCGGCGCAGCCTGCCTTGGCGCAGAGACGCGCTGGCGCCGGCGCGCCGCCGCATTTCAATCCGCCGCCGAGGACAGCGCCGCGGGGGCAAAATCCTCGCGCGTTTGCCGCAGCCAGGCAGAACCGTAATCAGGCCGCGCATCCGCAAAACACGTTTCATCCGCCGGTAAATGCGAATGGGCAGCAGGCGCGCCCAAACAACGCGCAGGGAAACCCCAACGCCTCGCATCCGCCGAATTCGTTTCATCCCCCCGCAGGCGCGAATAACGGACGGTCTCAAGAAAATGCCGAGGCGGGGAATCCGCGTACGGCTCAGCCGCCGAATGGGAATACGTTCCACCCGCCCAATGGCGGCGTGAACGGCGCGCAAAACGGCCGGCAGATGGCGAATCTGCCTCCCGCCTGGGGACCGAAGCTCCGGGACATGTCTCCGCAACAGCAGGATCACTTCATGCAGAACAATGAGCGATTCAAGAGCCTGCCGCCCGAAAGGCAGCAGCAGATTCGCCAGAACCTCCAGAAGTGGAACAATCTGTCGCCTGCGGAGCGGGACCGTATCCAGCACGGCTATGACAACTGGCAGCACATGTCTGCCGAGCAGAAGCAGTACGTGCAGCGAACGCTCTTGCCCAAGTGGCAGCAGATGTCGCCGGAGCGCAAGCAGGTGGTCAACGATCGCCTGCACACGCTGCAAGGAATGAGCGCCGGCGACCGCCAGAAGGCGCTGAACGATCCGCAGTTCATGCGCGGGCTAAATCCCGACGAGCAATCCGTCCTGCGCGGTCTCGACTCCGTGCGTAATCCTCCTAACCCATAATCCTCAAGACTCTGTCGATTCCCGCGTTTCTAGTCGTCCTGGCCGTCGAAGTAAAACGAAAGATCGCCGTCTGAACGTTCAATAACGCTGCCATCATGAGACAACTGCCAACGCACTTGAAACGGCAAGTACGCCGGACAGGAATCTCCTGCGGCTCGTCAAGAGCGACAGAGGCTACGTATTCACCGGGCACATTCAGGTGAAAATCGCCGCTACGAATGTGGCCTTTGGAAAGCGAGATGGGAATGTCGACGGGAACCCAGTTTCGGGTTGCGAGCCAATACCCAGAGCCGATCGATGAAGCGAGCCCAATAATGAGGGCAACGACCCCGACACGCCCCGCGACCGGCACGCGCATACGTTGTTCAGACCCCGGCTGCGGTGCGATTGTTCCTTGATTCTCCACGGAACCAAGACAGAGACGCTGAAATCTGGCACGGATGTTAACCGATACAAAACATTCTAAAAATTTTTTCTGCGAGGCAGCGACTAGCGGTACGAGTGTCTTCAGGCGTGTCCCCTACTAATTGTGGTTGCTTGCGGACGGACCACAATTCACTTTCGCGCGCTTACGAATTTCCACAAATATTTCTCATTCTAAGAAGGATTCCTCTTGACATGTTCGTGAACCTATCTACAATCGGGGCACAAAGTGGGAGAAAGTGGCGCAGAGTGGTAGAGAGTGTAGGGCAGTGGCGATCCTAGAAGCAAGTAGCGGCGGACCCAGCTAGCAGCGAATCAGCAGCAGGCAGTTCCATATCTGTACGCAATTGCAGGGGCGAACCAGCGAGTGATGGCAAGGGCGCAAACGCCGGTCGAGCAAGCGAAGGGCTTTCATGCTGCGGGGCAACTATCTAGCGACTGTCGACGAGAAGGGCCGCGTAAAAATTCCCGCGGATTTTCTCGCCGAACTACGCAAGACCGGCACGAAGTTCTACGTGACCTCCACCAAAGGCGATCGCGCCACGATCTACCCAATGAAAGCCTGGGAAGAGATCGAAAAGAAGCTGGCGAAACTCTCCTCGCACAACGCTGCGAAACAGAAATTCCTATCGCGCACAAATTATTACGGACAGGTGGTCGAGGTGGATGGGCAGGGGCGCATTTTAATTCCACCCGTACTGCGGGAATCGGCCGAAATGAAGGGCGAAGTGGACGTTCAGGGGCAGCTTACGTACCTGGAAGTCTGGAATCACGCCCGGTTCCTGGAACAACTGAACCGTAACCCGATGACGGCGGAAGACGAAAAGGCACTGGACGATCTGGGCATTTAAGTTTTGAGCGTACTGCATACGCCGGTACTGGCCGCGGAGATTTTGGAGTTCCTGCGGATTCGGCCCGACGGAGTCTATGCGGATACGACGGTCGGCACGGGCGGTCATTTAATCGAAATCGCCACGCGGCTCACGACCGGGCGAGTTTTGGGGATCGATCGCGACCCGCAGGCGCTCGAAATCGCGCGGGAGCGATTGGGGCCGCACGAGCGGCAGGTGATTCTGGTGCAGTCGGATTTTTCGAACATCGGCGAAGTAGCGGCGGCGCACAATTTGCCGCCGTTCGATGGTGTCATCGCCGATTTGGGAGTCTCAAGCCTCGAACTGGACAGCCCTGAGCGCGGATTTTCTTTCCGCTGGGCCGGGCCTCTTGATATGAGGATGAGTCCCGATTCACCGCTGACAGCGGACGAGATTGTAAATCACTGGCCGGAAAAAGAACTGGCCGATCTTCTCTACCAGAAGGCGGAGGAGAGGGGTTCACGCAGAATCGCCAGAGCGATCGTGCGGGCGCGGCCCATTCGCGACACCGCGCATCTGGCAACGGTTGTGGCAGGGGGACGAAAAGCAAGGGGAAGGCAGAGACTGCATCCCGCGACAAAAACGTTTCTGGCGCTGCGGATAGCGGTGAATCGAGAAGAGGAGGAACTCGGGCAGTTTCTTTCGCGTACCCCTGCCACTTTGAATTTGGGAGGACGCTGGATCGTCCTCAGCTATCACTCCTTGGAAGACCGGCTCGTCAAGCATGAATTTCAGCGGTTGGCCCGCGACGGCGGGTTTCAAGTGCTCACCAAAAAAGTGATTCAGCCCGGAGACGCGGAAATCGCAGCCAATCCGCGGGCCCGGAGCGCGAAAATGCGCGTAATCGAGAAAGTTGCGACGGCGGAGAACCGCTTCGGCGGGGAACGCCCGGCGCCCCAGGTGCGGTCATGACTCAATATCACACAGTAAAACGCATTGATAATTCGCGGCTGGTGCGCCCAATGGCGCCGGCGCGTTTGCAGGAATTTTGGCGGCGCGTTGCGATGGGCGGCGCCATGGCGGCTTGCCTCTTGGTTTATGCGTGGCAACACTTCGAGTGCATACGGCTGCGCTACCAGGTGGAGCACCTGGCCGCGGTGCGCACGCAGTCTGCGCAATTGAATCAGCAACTGCACGTGGAGGTCGCGTCCTTGAAGGGCTACGAGCGCGTGGATCGCATCGCGCGGAACCAATTGGGACTGACGATTTCTGTTCCGGGACAAGCGATGCCAACGGAAGGGCCGACCGACGCAGTGCTGGCTCAGGCGCGCGCAACGGTGCAGCCGCCGCGGCCCTGACGTTCTTCGCGACACGGGCCTGCTATGAAATGCCCGGGCGCAAATTTTCCGTGGCCTGCTTCTTGGGCCCGCACCGGCAACGTAGTTCGAACCGCAGCCGGGCAAAGTCTTTCGTAAGTTAGGGCGGAATCCATGGAGCAGCGCAGCCCGCGTCTCCGCTGGTTGGTGGTCTGGGTCGTGGCGGTGGTTTGGATGGGGGCGGTGCTGGCCCGCCTAAGTTACCTCCAGCTTTTCTGCTATAGCGAGTACTTCGCAAAAGCCCAGCATCAGCAACAGCGCGTATTTGAAATCAGTCCCATGCGCGGCGTGATCTACGACCGCAAAGGCCGGGAACTGGCCATTAGCATTCCGATGGACTCGGTTTTCGCGGACCCTGTGGACGTTAAAGATCCGGAAATGGTCGCGCGACTGCTTTCGCGCGCCTTGAACATCCCCGCCGAGGAACTGGAAACGAAAATCCGTGAAGCTAGCAAGCCGGTCCGCCTGGCTAAGAAGCTTTCTCCTGAAACCGTCGAGCGCATTGACGACATGAATTTGAAGGGCGTGTTTTTTGAGAAGGAAAATCGCCGCGTTTATCCGCAGCACGAATTGCTGGCGCACGTTCTCGGCTGGGTGGACGTGGACGAAAAAGGCATGGGCGGCATCGAACACGAATTGGACAAATGGATTCGCGGGCGGCCGGGGCGCGTCATGGTGATGGCTGACGGCAAGCGGCGTTTTTACGATCGCCGCGAAGCGGCTGCCGACCCCGGGGCGAGTGTTGTGCTGACGATCGATGAAACCATTCAGTACATCGCCGAAAAGGAACTGGCACTGGCCATGCAGCTATCGCACGCCCATACCGGCACGGTGGTGATTCAGGACCCCTCAAACGGCGCGCTGCTGGCGGTGGCCACCGCTCCTGCCTTCGATCCGAACGACTACGGAAAATATTCCGACGATGACCGCATGAACCGCGCGGTGACGGCGGCCTATGAGCCGGGCTCGACCTTTAAGGTCATCACCATGACCTCCGCCATCGAAAACCACGTCACCAATCCGGATGTGCTGGTGGATTGCCAGATGGGTTCAATTCTCGTGGCCGGGCGCTTGATTCACGATTGGCATCCCTTCGGAGTGCTCAGCGTGCGCGACGTCCTGGCGCATTCCAGCGACGTGGGCTCGATCAAAGTCGCGTTGAATCTAGGCGCGCCGAGGTTTTACGACACCATGCGTGATTTTGGCATCGGCCAGCTAACCGGAGTCGAGTTGCCGGGGGAAAATCGCGGCCTGTTGCGCCCGCTGGAAAATTGGACACCCAGTTCGATCGGTTCGCTGGCCATTGGACAAGAAGTGAGCGTAACGCCGGTGCAGATCATCTCCGCGATTTCCGCAATTGCGAATGGCGGGACGCTTTACCCGCCACGCATCGTTCAGGAAATTCGCGGCGGTTCGCCCATTGCGCTTCCGTCGCGAGGTGAACCGAAGCAAGCCACCGATTCCAGGACTGCCGCAACCGTGCGCGGAATGATGGAGACCGTGGTATTGAGCGGCACCGGTACGCCGGCGCAATTGAACGGTTATACGGCGGCAGGAAAATCGGGAACGGCGCAGAAAATCGATCCGTCGACCGGACGGTATTCGCCGAACCAGTACGTCGCGTCATTTGTTGGTTTTGCGCCGGTGAACGATCCGGCGGTCACCATTTTAGTGGTCCTGGATTCGCCCGAAGGTGCGCATCACGGCGGCGAAGTGGGCGGCCCGATTTTCAAACGCATTGCCGAGCAAGTGCTGGCGTATCTCGACGTGGCGCACGACGTGCCGACACAGCCGGACATGCAAACCGCCAAGAACCACACAGGCGAGTCGAATTCGAATAACGCTCGCGCGGCAGCCGAAACCGCCAACACGGAAAACGAGGCGCGTTTTCAGGCGGCGGTGGCGAAAAAGAATCCTGAAGCGCAAAGTTCCGCGCCGACCGTGGCCTTTGGTGAGGAAGATGCAGTCACGGTGCCCGATATGTCTGGGCAAACGGTGCGCCGGGTTACGGAGGCGTGCATGCGCCTCGGTCTGGTGCCGACGCTGATCGGCAGCGGCATTGCTCTGGAACAATCACCGGAAGCCGGCACCGTGGTGATGCGCGGTAGTCGCGTGACGGTGCGCTTCGGGCGTACCGCGGCAGGGCTATTGCAGCAATCGCACCCCGCAGCAATGAGTGCAAACGCGCAAAGGAACACAAATTGAGATCCGTTGTGGAAGGCGGCCCAAAAGTGCAATCTGCTACTAGGCGTCAAAGGAAGCGCGCAGAGATCGAAATGGACTTGGAAGAAGTAATCGCCGGAATCGAAGGTGTCCGCGTGACGGGGAACACGCGCGCGCCGATTCTTAGCATTGCGTGCGATAGTCGCAAGGTGACCCGCGACACTTTGTTTTTCGCGCTGCCCGGGGCGAAGGCAGACGGGAACGAGTTCGTCGCGAGCTCCATCGAGCGCGGCGCGATTGCGGTGGCCAGCCCGCTTCCGCGCATGGCCGGAATCGCTCCGGATGTCGCGTGGATCGAGTTGATGTCCGGCCAAGAGCGCCGGGCGCTGGCGCTCGCCGCAGCAAATTTTTACGGGCATCCCGCCGATGCGTTGAAACTGGTGGGCGTCACCGGCACGAACGGCAAAACGACCATCACTTTCATCGTGGACTCGATTCTGCACGCTGCGGGATTGACCACCGCGCGCATCGGCACCACCGGATATGAAACGCCGCGAGGTTTTCGCCCTGCGACTAACACCACGCCGGAATCGCTCGACTTGCAGCAGATGTTCGCCGAAGTTCGCGACGCGCGCGGAACGCACGCGGTGCTGGAAGTCAGCTCGCACGCACTTGCGATGGAGCGCCCTTGGGGCTGCCATTTCGCTGTCGCAATTTTCACCAACCTGACACGCGACCACCTCAATTTTCACAAGACCTTCGAGGAGTATTTCGCCGCGAAGCGCGTGCTTTTCGAGGGCACCGGAGCCGGCGCGCCCGACACCGCCGTCATCAATTTGGACGATGCCTATGCGCCGCGTCTCGAAGCGCTGGCCAAGCGTACGCTGACATATGGTCTGAAAGAAGGCGCGGACCTTACCACCAAGAAATTCGCGCTTAGTTTTGAGGGCCTGGAATTCACGGCTCAAACGCCTGCGGGAAAAGTCGAAGTGCATTCCTCGCTGGTAGGCCGAATCAACGTTTACAACATCCTCGCCGCCATCGGTGCAGGCATCGCGCTGGATATTCCCGTGGCCCCGATCGAGGAAGGCATCGCGAACCTCGAGCTCGTGCCCGGTCGCTTTCAACGTATTGACGAAGGCCAGCCGTTCTTGGTTGTCGTGGACTATGCGCACGCGGATGATGCACTCCGAAATTTGATTTCCACCGCACGCGAATTGAATCCCGCGGGACGCATTATCACGCTATTTGGCGCGGGCGGCGAACGCGACCGCTCGACGCGTCCGGCGATGGGTGAAGCGTCCGGCTCGCTGAGCGACCTGGTGATTCTCACCAGCGACAATCCACGCACGGAAGACCCGCTGCGCATCATCAACGATGTGGTCGTGGGATTGCAAAAGGTGAATGCGAACTACCGCATCGAGCCGGACCGCGACACGGCGCTCGAAATGGCGATCGACGAAGCCAAGGCGGGAGACATCGTGCTGCTGGCGGGCAAGGGGCACGAGAATTCCCAGATTTTGCGCGACCGCACGTTCGAATTCGACGATCGCGAAAAGGCGCGCGCAATTCTTCGCCGCCGCGGATTTGGAAAGAAATAGGGCGCTGCTTGCTGCGCCCGGTTTTGATTTGCTTTTGTAGCGGCGGTCTTTTAGACCGCCATCGCTAGGTGCGGCAGCACCGATGGCGCACTAAAGCGCGCCACTACAAAACCAAGGCCCAAGAGCATCCAAGTTTTTCGGCGGATTTCGGCAGCGAAATCGAGCACTTTCGAAAGTGCAGGCTTGCGAGTGAAGCCCAGCCCATTGGAGACGCAATGCGGTGGACAGTTGGTCAAGCGGCTGAAGCTCTGGGTGTCGCGCCTCCCGCGAGTCTCGACGCCCTGGCCGGGCTGGCCGGCGTCTCGATTGATTCTCGCACGATTCAACCCGGAGAACTGTTCCTCGCCATACACGGTCCGCGTCACGATGGACACGATCATGTGGCTGCGGCTTTGGCGCGCGGAGCAGCGGCCGGGGTGGTGGCGCGCGAACGCTTCGCGCAATACCCCGAAGAAATCCGGGGAAACCTTTTTGCGGTGGACGACACTCTCGGCGCCCTCCACCAATTGGCCTCGCGCGCATGCGCACGCTGGCGCGAGGCAAAACCCGGGCGGCGGATTGGCGGCGTGGCCGGTTCGGTGGGCAAAACGACCACCAAAGAAATCCTTGCGGCGCTTGTGGCCGCGCGGTTCCGCGTATTGAAGACCGAGGGAAATCTGAACAACGAATATGGTTTGCCGCTGACGCTCTTGAAACTCGATGACCAGCACGGCGCGGCGGTGATCGAAATGGGCATGTCGCATCCGGGCGAGCTGGAGCGTCTGGCGCGGATCGCCGCACCAGAAGTGGGCGTAATAACGCGCATCGCTGTCGAGCATCTGGAATTTTTTTCTTCGATTGATGAGATCGCCCGGGCCGAGCGCGAGCTGATCGAGAATTTGGCGTGGCCCGATGCGACCGCTGTGCTGAACGCGGATGACGAGCGCGTGGCAAAATTCGCCGACGTCGCGCGCGGGCGCGTGATTTGGTTCGGTACGGAAGCTGGAACGCGCGCGGAATTCCGCGCAGAAAAGATCGAGGAACGCGGAGTGATGGGTTCGGCGTTCGATTTTGTCTCGCCGGCAGGTCGCGCGCGACTGGAATTGCCGTTAATCGGGAGGCACAACGTGATGAATGCGGTGGCCGCACTAGCGGCGGCGAGCATTTGGGGCATTGGAATCGAGGATGCTAAGCGGGTGTTGCCGCAGCTGACTCCCGCGGACAAACGAGGGGAAGTCGTACGCTTCGAAGACGGCTTCACGGTGATCAACGATAGTTACAATTCCAGCCCGACGGCGCTTGACTCTCTGGCGCGATTGCTGGCCGACACCACGGCCTTCAGCCGCAGAATTCTGGCAGCGGGCGAAATGCTTGAATTGGGCGGTTCATCGCCGGACTTGCATCGCGAGTGCGGCCGCTTTGCGGCGCGCCTGAAGAAAATTGATTGGATTATCGGCGTGCAGGGTGAAGCCGCGGAATTCGTCCATGCCGCCATCGAGGCCGGACATCCGAAAGAGCGCGCCAAATTTTTCAAGAACTCCATGGAGGCGGCGGATTTTCTTGCGGGCTTGATCACCCGCGACGATTTGCTGCTGCTGAAAGGCTCGCGCGGCGTGAAAATGGAAAGAATTTTGGAGGCCATCGAAGCGAAACATGCGCGGATGAATTTCGGGCCCAACGCCGAAAAAATCGAAGCGGAATCAAAAGGCCAGCGCTGAATGCTTTACTACCTGTTCGTCTTTCTGCTGCGGCCGCACTTCAGCCCGCTGAATGTGTTTCGCTACATCACGGTGCGGACGGCGATGGCCAGCACCAGCGCGCTGCTGCTTTCGCTGCTGCTGGGACCTTGGGTGATCGAGAGGCTGCGCGAATTGCAGGTGAAGCAATACATACGTGAGGAAGGACCCAAGGCGCACCACAAAAAAGCTGGAACGCCGACGATGGGAGGCGTCCTGATCGTCGCGGCGATCGTGATCCCTACTCTGCTGTGGGCGGACTTGCGTAATCCTTACGTGATTCTTGCGACCGGAGCGACGCTGGCGTTTGGCACGATCGGCTTTGTGGACGATTACAACAAGGTCGTGCGCAAAAGAAATATGGGACTGCGGCCGCGTGCCAAGTTTTCGTTGCAGGTGCTCACATGCGTCGCGGTTGGAATCGTGCTCCTCTCATTGCAGTCGCAAGGCGTTTATTCGACGCAATTGAGCGTGCCGTTCTTCAAGCGCTTGCATCCAGACCTGGTGATTTCGTCACTGCTCGCGCACGATTTTATTTGGCCGCTGGCCTACGTGCCGTTCGTCTTATTTCTGGTGCTGGTGATTGTGGGATGTTCGAATGCGGTGAATCTTACCGACGGGTTGGATGGACTCGCTATCGGTTGTGTGCTGGTTTCAGCGGTGGCGCTGACGGTGCTGACCTATCTTTCGAGCAACGCGAAGTTCGCCGACTATCTGGACATCCAGAAGATTCCCGATGCAGGGGAGCTGGTAATTTTTTGCGGCTCGCTGGCGGGAGCTTCGCTGGGCTTTCTTTGGTACAACGCGCACCCAGCGGAAATGTTCATGGGAGACGTAGGCTCGCTCGCCCTCGGCGGCGCAATCGGCACGGTAGCGGTGATCATCAAGCAGGAAATTCTGCTGCTTTCGATTGGCGGCGTGTTCGTAATGGAAGCGCTGTCGGTGATTATTCAGGTGGGTTCATTCAAGCTCACCGGTAAGCGCGTCTTCCGCATGGCGCCGCTGCATCATCATTTCGAGCTGCTGGGATGGAGCGAATCGAAAATCATCGTGCGCTTCTGGATTGTGGCGCTAGTGTTCGCGCTGTTTTCGCTGACCACTTTGAAATTGCGGTGAAGGTGAAGTGAGGACGAGTTGAGGCCGGGATTCGATTTATCGGGCAAACGTGTTTTGGTTGTGGGCCTCGCGAGGACGGGCTTGGTGACGGCGTTATTCAGCGCGGGTTACGGCGCGGCGGTTACGGCGACGGACGAACGTCCTCAAACTGAGCTTGCGGAAACCGCGGAGAAGCTGCGTGCCGCCGGGGTGAAGCTTGAACTCGGCCGGCACGTCGATGCGACTTTCCTCGAGCAGGATTTGATTGTGGTGAGTCCCGGTGTGCCGGCGAATTTGCCGGCGCTGCGAGCGGCTCGGACGAAAAATATTCCGGTGTGGAGTGAAATCGAGCTGGCTTGGCGTTTTTTGCGCGGCAAGCTCGTGGCCATAACCGGGTCGAACGGAAAAACCACCACGACGGCGCTGGTGGCGCACATTTTGAAAGCGTCGAATATCCCGACACTCGTCGGCGGCAACATCGGCACACCGCTGCTCGCGCTGGTGGAAACTTCGATGGATCCAGCGGTGACCGTCGCCGAAATCAGCAGCTTTCAGCTGGAAACAATTGAAGCGTTCCGGCCTGAGATCGGAGTCCTGCTGAATCTGACGCCCGATCATCTGGATCGCCACGGCACGTTCGAGGAATACGCGCGGGCGAAGATGCGCATGTTCGAAAACCAGCTCGAGCGCGATATTGCCGTGCTGAACGCGGACGACCCGGAAATCACCAAGCGCATGCCCGCGAAGCCACATATCTTTTGGTTCAGCAGGCAGAAGCGCGTAGCGAACGGCGCCTTCTTGCGCGACAACGAGATTATTTTTCGCAATGAAGGATCGGAAACAGTGTTGGCGCGACGCGACCAGATTCCATTGCGCGGTGATCATAACGTCGAGAACGTTCTGGCCGCTTGCGCGGCAGCAT
>DATEVZ010000139.1:0-3795 GCA_035258265.1 Candidatus Acidiferrales bacterium | reverse complement strand
GTTGAATGTGTTTCGAATGCGCCTGCTCGGCGCCGAAGTGATCGGCGTGGATTCCGGCAGCCGTACGCTGAAGGATGCAATCAACGAGGCCATGCGCGACTGGGTCACAAATGTCGAGACGTCGCACTATTTGCTAGGCTCCGTCCTCGGCGCACATCCGTATCCGCAAATTGTACGAGATTTTCAAAAAGTCATTGGCCAAGAGGCACGAGCGCAAATTCTCAAAGCAGAAGGACGGTTGCCGGACACGTTAATCGCCTGCGTGGGCGGAGGTTCGAACGCAATTGGCCTCTTTCATGCGTTCATCATCGATGATTCCGTGAAGATGATTGGCGTCGAAGCAGGCGGGCGAGGGAAGTCACTCGGCGAGCATGCGGCTCGGCTTGCGGCGGCCAGCGGATTTGGGGGAGCTCGGCCGGGAGTGCTGCAGGGAACGTACACCTACATCTTGCAGACGGCTGACGGCCAGATCTCAACCACACATTCCATTTCCGCGGGGCTCGACTATCCCGGAGTTGGTCCGGAGCACGCGTGGCTTGCGCAACAAGGCCGCGCGGAATATTGCGCGGTCAGTGATGAAGAAGCCGTGAATGCGGCGCGAACCCTGGCTCGGTTGGAAGGTATCATCCCGGCGCTGGAATCCGCGCACGCGCTGGCTGAACTGATTCGTCGCGCGCCTCGGATGAAGAAAGACGAACTGGTGATTCTGAATCTTTCCGGCCGCGGTGATAAGGATATGGAAATCCTCTCGCGCTATGTCTGAACCTGCGGCTTCGCAAAGTGCCGTCGGAATCCAGCGGGCTGGGCGCATAGCCCGGCGATTTCGCGAACTCGCCGACGCGAGCCAGTTGGGTTTAGTCGCGTACATTACGGCCGGCGACCCTTCACTCGCTGCAACCGAGAAAATTGTCCTTGCTGCCGCGGAAGCCGGCGCGGACGTAATTGAGCTGGGCGTGCCGTTCAGCGATCCCGTCGCGGACGGTCCCACAATTCAGCGTGCCAGCGAACGTGCCTTGCGAAGCGGCACGACACTCGCGGGCGTGATTGGGCTAGTAGAAAAGATTCGCGCGCAATCCGATGTTCCGCTTGTGTTGTTCACCTATTTCAATCCTATTCTGCAGATGGGACTCGAGAAATTCGCCAAGGCGGCGGCGTTGGCTGGCGCGGATGGAGTCTTGGCGACGGACTTGACACCTGAAGAGGCCGAAGAATACCGCTCGACCCTGCAAGCGCACGGGCTCGACACAGTTTTTCTCGCAGCGCCGACTTCGACGGACGCTCGCCTCGCGTTGATCGCCCACGTGTCGAGCGGGTTTCTCTATTTGATTTCGCGCGCGGGAGTTACGGGAGCAAGGGAAGCCCTGCCGCCAGACCTGCCGGCGCTGGTTCGCCGCACACGGAAGTTTACTTCGCTTCCGATTGCGGTCGGATTCGGCATCTCGCTGCCGACTCACGTGACGGTCCTTGGGGGAATCGCGGATGCTGCGGTGGTCGGATCGGCGCTGGTGGCCGAAATTGAGAAAGCGTCGACGGTGGAAGCGGCTGCTGTGGCAGTTGGAGAACGCATTCGCGTGCTGAAGTCGGCGGCATGCACTGGGGTCAGCAGGCGCAGCAGCGAAGCACCGTAGAAAGATTCCGCAGCGAAACGAACCTTGCAACGGCTTTCCAGATTTGCAGTAAACTTCCGTCGCACTCATTTGTGTTATTGCGGAACTAGGAGCCCGGATGGATAAGCGCGTTGCCGACGCCGATGCGGCTATTGCCAAGATTCAAGATGGCGCAACCATTTTGCTCGGCGGGTTCGGATTGTGCGGCATCCCGGAAAATCTGATCGCCGCGCTACGCCGCAAGGGCACGAATGACCTGACGCTGGTGTCGAACAACGCGGGTGTGGACGATTTTGGCATTGGCCGGCTGCTGCAAAGCAAACAAGTTCGAAAAATGATCGCAAGTTACGTTGGCGAAAACAAAATATTCGAACAACTCGCGCTAAAAAAGGAAATCGATGTGGAATTGAATCCGCAAGGAACGCTGGCCGAACGGATTCGTTGCGGTGGCGCGGGGATTCCTGCCTTCTTCACGCCGACGGGCTACGGAACGATGGCGGCGGAGGGCAAGGAGGTTCGCGAGTTCAATGGCCGCCCGCACGTGCTGGTTCCGTCCTTGCGCGGCGATTTTGCGTTCATCAAGGCTTGGAAAGGTGATCGCTGGGGAAACCTTATCTACCGTAAGACCGCGCGAAATTACAACGCGGTGATGGCCACGGCGGCGGACCATGTGATCGCCGAGGTGGAGGAAATCGTGGAACTAGGGGCGCTCGACCCCGATTGCGTGCACACGCCGGGAATCTTCGTGGATGCTATTTTTCAGGGCGCAAATTACGAGAAGCGTATCGAGCGCCGTACGGTGCGGAAGCGCTAGGAGCTGCGGATGCCAACTGAAATCGACAAGCGCGAAGTGATCGCGCGCCGCGTAGCGCAAGAGTTGCGCGACGGCTACTACGTGAACCTAGGAATCGGCTTGCCAACCCTGATTCCCAGCTATTTGCCGCTCGGCATGGAAGTGATTCTGCAATCTGAAAACGGAATGCTCGGCATCGGACCCTATCCCTATGAGGGCGAGGAAGATCCGGATTTGATCAATGCCGGTAAGGAAACGATTACGGAGATTCCCGGGTGTTCTTATTTCTCGAGCGCGGAGTCCTTCGGCATGATTCGCGGCGGAAGAATTAACGTGACGGTGCTGGGCGCCTTGCAAGTGGACGAAAAGGGAAACCTCGCAAACTGGGCCATCCCGGGGAAAATGCTGAAGGGGATGGGCGGCGCGATGGACCTGGTAGCTGGTGCCAAGCGCGTAATCATTGCAATGGAGCACACGACCAAGGATGGCGAACCGAAGATCGTGAAAAAATGCAGCCTGCCCCTCACGGGCGTCGGCGTCGTAAAACTAATCGTCACCGAATTGGGTGTGATTGAGGTCACGCCACAGGGGCTTCTGTTGCGTGAAGTGGCTTCGGGAGTCACGCCGGAAGAGGTCCAAAAATTCACGGAACCGGTTCTGGCTCGTGCGCCTAATCTGAAGACCATGTCGGCTTAAAACGCACCTGCGGGGCTGCGGAGCGTCGTGAACTGAGATACCATCCTTGCTACGACAGTCTTCCAGGAGAAGCGATGGAGCCGCATTCAATTGTCGTGATCAGTCTGCACACGCCCAAGGAGAAGCTCTGGGGCGAATTGATTGATATTTCAAACTCCGGAATCACCTTGCGCGGAATTGACCTGAGTTCGTTTGATGATTTTGTGAGCCAGGTGCTCCATCCGGAAGGCGACCGCATGGGTTTGCCGACTCTATTTTTCCCCATGCTGCGAATCGAGCGTATCGCTCTGGACGAAGCGCGCGGCTCGATACCATCACTCGCGGAAGTTTTTGAAAAGAAGACAGGTCGATCGCTGATGGATTATCTGGCGCAATTTGCGTGAGCGGCACCCGCTCTAAAACTACAAGTTCATGCCCAGCCGAATACTCACAGTTCCCAATCAACTGACATTCCTGCGGCTCGCATTTCTTCCCTTCTTTATCATGGCCATCCACTACGAGCGTTTCAATTGGGCGCTCGCTATCCTGATTGTCGCCGGACTCAGTGACGCGCTGGACGGCTTACTGGCCCGCGGGCTTAACCAAAAAACCCCGCTGGGCGCCTATCTCGATCCCATTGCGGACAAGCTGCTGCTTTCTTCGTCATACTTGGTGCTGGCGTTGCACGGGAGAGTGTCGTGGTGGCTGGCGATTCTGGTT
>DATEVZ010000138.1:0-9724 GCA_035258265.1 Candidatus Acidiferrales bacterium | reverse complement strand
AACAGCGACGGATGAATATTCAAGATGCGACTCGGAAAGGCCGCGACGAAATGCGCCGAAAGCAGGCGCATATAGCCCGCGAGGCAGACCAGATCCACGTTCTTTTCGCGCAACGCCGCTACGACCAATTTGTCGTAGGCTTCGCGCTCGAGGCCTTTCGAGGGGATCACCTGCGTTTCGATACCGCGCGCGCGCGCTTTCTCGATTCCCGGAGCTCCTTCGTGATTGCTGACCACGATCGCGATTTCAGCATCAGGAATGCGGCCGGAGGCGATGCTGTCAGCCAGCGCTTCGAAATTCGATCCGCGGCCCGAAAGCAGCACGCCAATGCGTTTGTTCATAGCTGCCCGAAATTAGCACAGTTCCGAAGGCTCTCCAAACCGCCGCGTCTGGAAGCATTCCCGGCTTGACTCTGCCTGACCGTAAGGGCATCGTTTCTGGCGCGTCTACGGTTCCTGGAGGCTCTCGATGTGGAATAGGCGATTCGCTGGTTTGTTATCTTGCGCGGTGGTTTGTGCGACGCTGATAGCGGCTTGTTCGACAGGGACAGGCGACCAGCCGCAGCCACAGGTTGCTGTTCAGCCGGCAGACACACGAGCGTCTGACGAGGCTGCGATTCGCGCTGCGTCCGCCGCGTGGAGCCAGGCATCCACAGCGAAGGACATAGATAAGGCTGTTTCTTTTTACGGGGATGGCGCCGTGGTGATGTCTCCCAAAGCTCCCGCGGTGCATGGCAGCGAGAATATTCGAAAGGGCTGGGCAGAGGGGTTCGCCACGCCCGGGCCTGGTTTGAGTTGGCGTACCACGGCGGTGGAAGTCGCACGGTCCGGCGACCTCGCCTACGAAAACGGCACGTATGATTTCGTTACGACTGGGAAGGATGGCAAGACCAGCGACGAGAAGGGCAAGTATCTGGTCATCTGGAAGAAGCAAGCCGATGGCGCGTGGAAAGTAGCCGTGGATATGGACAACACCGACCAGTAGCGCGCTGAGCCGGTCCCTAGAGCGCGAGCTTGCCGGTGTAAATTATGCGGGGCTTTCCGCGGACAGCGCGCTCGACGCGGCCGATCAGGTAAAACTTTTCGCGCTTGCGCTTCAGTTCACTTTCCACGCGCGAGACGTGTTTGGCCGGCACGACCAGAATCATTCCCACGCCCAGATTGAAAGTGTGCAGAAGTTCGTCGCGATCAATTTCGCCCAGCTGCGCCAAATATTTAAAAATGGGGAGCACCGGCCAGGAACCGAGATCAATCACAGCTTGCACGTTGCTGGGGAGCGCGCGCGGCAAATTGCCGGTGATTCCCCCACCGGTGATATGCGCCATGGAAGTAACCCATTCGCGTGCCAGGATATTTTTCAGCAGCGGCCAATAGGCGCGGTGCGGTTTCAGCAATTCCGCGCCGATTTTGTTGCTGACTTCCGCGACGTAAGTATTGGGATTGAGCTTGGCGACGCCAAAAACCAATTTTCGCGCGAGAGAGTAACCGTTGGTGTGCAGGCCGCTGGAGGGCAGCGCGAGCAGTGCATCACCGGGACGCACGCGGCTGGGATCAAGCCGCATTTTTCTCTCGACGGCACCGACGACGAATCCCGCGAGGTCGTAATCGCCCGGCGGATAAAAATCGGGCATCTCGGCGGTTTCGCCGCCGATCAGCGCGCAACCGGCGTGGCGAGCGGCGCGGCTCATTCCTTCGATCACCTGCTCGACAATGCGCGGATCAATTTTGCCCATGGCCAGGTAATCTAGAAAAAAGAGCGGCTGCGCCCCCTGGGTGAGAATGTCGTTGATGCAATGATTCAGAATGTCCACGCCCACCGTGGAATGAATTCCCGTGGCGAAGGCGATTTTCAGCTTTGTCCCGACGCCATCAGCGCTGGAAACCAGAATAGGATCTCGCCAGCGTTTTCGGTCGAGCTGGAAAAGCGCACCGAATCCTCCAACGGGAGCGAGGACGCCGTGTGTGAACGTGCGGCGCGCCATGGCGGCGATGCGCCGCTTGGTTTCATCAGAAGCTGCGATATTTACCCCAGCATCGGCGTAGCGCATCTATGGAATCTGCTTTCTGAAGGAGACGAAAAACTTCCTGAAGCCCCGAGTATCCTGAATTTCAGAACAGGTGGAACAAACGCTTCCAGCGAATCTCTCCCGGATGAATCACGGCGTTCAAATACGTTTCAAAGCGCTCGCCGACATGGCCGGGCTCCCAAACTTCTTCCGGCGCGTCGATGGACATATAGATGAGCATCGGCGTGCCAATAATATTCTCGCGAGGCACGAAGCCCCAGTAGCGGCTATCGTAGGAATTTTCGCGGTTATCGCCCATCATGAAATATTGGCCTTGCGGAACGTGATAGGGCCCGCGATTTTCCTGCGGATTCGGCGGATCGGGGCGGTAAGGCTCATCCAGTTTTTTCCCGTTGATGTAAACGACGCCTTGTTTGATTTCGATCGTGTCGCCGGGCAAGCCAATGCAGCGCTTGATGAAATCCGGAAAGCCCTGCTCAGGCAGCGGTGCGCGAAACACGATAATCTGCTGGCGTTTCGGTTCGCGCCAGAGCGGGACGTGCCAGGGCGTGAAGGGAATTCCGGCGTCGTAGCCGAAGCGGCTGACGATCAAATGATCGCCGATCAATACGGTGTTTTCCATCGAGCCGCTAGGAATCACCCGGGCCTGTACCAAAGTGCCTTCGATAAAGAGAAAGGCAACAATTACCCAAAACCAGGAAACAACTTCGCGCCAGACTTTGTCGCTGGTTGTGGCGGGGCTGTGCTGCACCCTATCCAGCCGGTCGCGATCGGCCGCGACGGCTTCTTCGACGTCAGCTTTCACGATGAGCCTCCACTTCAAGTTGCACCAGCTCCGTCGGATAGCTGCCGGTGTAGCACGATGTGCAGAATTTGTGGCCGGCGTCGTCGTTGTCTTCGACGGCCAGCCGCAATCCCTCCAGCGAAACGTAGCCTAACGAGTCAGCGCCCAGGTACTTGCGGATTTCCTCGACCGAATAATTAGCGGCGATCAGTTCCTCGCGGCGCGGCGTATCCACGCCGTAATAGCACGGCGAGATCGTGGGCGGGCAACTGATGCGCACGTGGACTTCGGTGGCGCCCGCGTCGCGAACCAAGCGCACGATTTTGCGGCTGGTGGTGCCGCGCACAATCGAATCGTCTACCAACACAACGCGCTGGCCCTCCAACATTCGACGGACAGGGTTGAGTTTTAGCTTCACCCCAAAATCGCGAATGGCCTGGCTGGGCTCAATGAACGTGCGGCCGATGTAGTGATTGCGAATCAGCGCCATGCGAAAGGGAATGCCGGAATCCGCCGAATAGCCAATCGCCGCCGGAACGCCGGAGTCGGGCACGGGCGTGACAATGTCGGCTTCGACCGGATGTTCCTTCGCGAGCAGCCTGCCGAGGCGTTCGCGCGTGCGGTTTACCGGCATGCCAAAAACCAGGCTGTCGGGACGCGAAAAGTAAACATGTTCGAAGACACATTGCTGCAGCGGCTTTTCCGGCGCGAAATGAAAGGATTCGATGCCGCTGCGCGAAATCCGTACCATTTCTCCCGGCTCGACATCGCGCACATATTCGGCGTCAATCAAATCGAACGCGCAGGTTTCGGAGGCGGCCACCCAGGAGCCTTCGAGGCGTCCGATACACAGCGGGCGAAAGCCACGCGGATCGCGAATCGCGTAGATTTCATCGCGCGTGAGCAACAACAGGGAGTAGGCGCCTTCCACTTGATTCAG
Organism: Candidatus Acidiferrales bacterium; assembly: GCA_035258265.1. Taxonomy (GTDB): domain Bacteria; phylum Acidobacteriota; class Terriglobia; order Acidiferrales; family UBA7541; genus Palsa-295. The sequence goes on along the minus strand of DATEVZ010000138.1, from coordinate 5,974 downwards.
CGCATCAGCGATGGCGCCGGTAAGATTGCGCGCGCCGCTGCGTGCGATCAGGTGGACGATTACTTCCGTGTCGCTGGTGGTTTGAAAAATGGAGCCGCGATGTTCCAGTTTTTTGCGCAACTCGATAGCGTTGGTCAGGTTGCCGTTATGGCCGAGGGCGATTTTGCCTTTGTTGCAGTCGATCACGACAGGTTGCGCATTCATTAGGGATGTGTCGCCCGCGGTGGAATAGCGCGTGTGGCCGATCGCTGCGTCGCCGGGAAGGCGCGAAATCACTTCTGGCGTGAAAATCTCCTGCACCAGGCCCATCGCTTTGTGGACGTGAACTTGCGAACCGTCCGTGGAAGCGATGCCGGCGGATTCCTGACCGCGATGTTGCAGAGCGTAGAGGCCGAGATAGGTCATTTTCGCGGCTTCCGGGTGGCCGAAAATGCCGAAAACGCCGCAATGATCGTGGAAGTGATCGTCGCCGATTATAGGGACTTTTGAACTCATGCAGTCTCGATTGCCTTTTGCAGCGATCCGCTCCAGGTATTGTGGAATGAAGCGATAGAGCCTTGTACCACAGGCGAGCCGTTATATTGGATGCGAAAATCGCCGCGCGTGACTGTACCGATTTGTTGTACGGCCACTTTACATTGTGCCGCAACCTCATTCACGCGGGCAAGCGAAGAGGGCGAAAGCGAAACTAGGGCGCGAGCGCCGCGTTCGCCGAAAAGCGCCGATTCAGTCGGTTCGTTGTGGTTTGCGGCCGCAAGCGTGACCTGCGCCGCAAGCCCATTCGCGCCGAAACACGATTCAGCTAACGTGACGGCCAGGCCGCCGTCGCTGATGTCGTGCGCGGAGTGGACTAGTTCTTCGGCGGCGAGCTTCACCAAGCATTCGATCAGGCGCTTTTCGGCAGCCAGGTCAATTTCGGGAGGCGCACCGGCGACGATTCCGTGAATCGTCTTGGCATACTCGCTCGACGAAAATTCCCGCGACGCTTCCCTAGTGTCGGACTTGAGGCCGCCATTCTGTCCCGCTCCATTGAGCAGCAGGATTACGTCGCCGTCGTGGCGAAAACCAGAGCCGAGCGCGCAGTCGGCGTTTTCCATCAAGCCAAGAACACCCAGAATCGGCGTAGGGTAAATCGCCTTGCCGAGCGTTTCATTGTAAAAGCTGACGTTTCCGCCGGTGATGGGAGTTTCAAGGACGCGGCAGGCTTCGGCGATGCCGTCAATGGTTTCGCTGAATTGCCACATCACCTCCGGCTTTTCCGGATTGCCGAAATTCAGGCAATTGGTGGCGGCGACAGGACGCGCGCCAGTGCAAGCAACGTTGCGTGCGGCTTCGGCGACAGCATGCATCGCGCCCACGCGCGGGGAGAGGTAACACCAACGGCCATTGCCGTCGGTCGAGAGAGCCAGCGCGCGCTTGGTTTCTTTTAAGCGCAGCACCGCGGCATCGCCCGAACCTGGGCCGAAGCGAGTATTCGTTTGCACCATGGAGTCGTATTGTTCGGTGATCCAGTATTTCGAAGCAATTGTTGGCGATGCGAGTAGGCGGCGGAAGTTCTCGCTGAGGTCCACGCCTTCTGTTGCAAGTGGTACGAGCAGAGATTGTTGTGCTGAGGCCGCAGCGCCGGGCTTTGGCGCACTGATGGGCCGCTCGTAACGCGGACCTTCCTCCGCAATTGCGTGCGCGGGAATTTCGGCGGCGACCTGACCGTGGTTCAAAACGCGCAGTTTTCCATCCTCAGTGACTTTTCCGATCTCGACGGCGTCGAGACCCCATTTGTGGAACACATCGAAAACGTCACGCTCGCGCCCGCGCTCGGCGACCAGCAGCATGCGCTCCTGCGATTCGCTGAGCATGATTTCGTACGGCGTCATGCCGCTTTCGCGTTGCGGCACGCGTGCCAGATCAATTTCGATTCCCAGGCCGCCGCGCGAGGCCATTTCGGAGCTCGAGCTGGTGAGCCCCGCCGCTCCCATATCCTGAATCGCGACCACGGCGCCGGTGCGCATCGCTTCGAGGCACGCCTCCAGCAACAACTTTTCCATAAAGGGATCACCGACCTGCACGTTAGGGCGCTTCTGCTGCGATTCCTCGCTGAACTCGGCGGAAGCGAGCAGCGATGCGCCGTGAATTCCGTCGCGTCCGGTTTTTGCGCCGACGTAAATTACGGGATTGCCCGCGCCGCGCGCCTTGGCAAAAAACAATTCTTCGCGGCGGCAGATGCCCAGAGCGAGCGCGTTCACCAGTGGATTATTCGAGTAGTAGGGCTCGAAAGCGACTTCGCCGCCGACGGTAGGTACGCCGAAGCAGTTTCCGTAGAAGCCAATGCCGCGGATCACTCCATCGAGAATGTGCCGGTTGCGCGCAATTTCCTCGGCGGTTGCGTCGCCCGCGCCGGGCCCGGGCGTGATTGGTCCGAAACGCAGTGAATCCAGTACGGCTATCGGACGAGCGCCCATGGTGAAAATGTCGCGCAGGATCCCGCCGACGCCGGTCGCCGCGCCCTGAAACGGCTCGACGAAACTGGGATGATTGTGCGATTCGATTTTGAAGACGGCGACCAGGCCGTTACCGATGTCCACGACGCCGGCGTTTTCGCCGGGGCCCTGGACCACGTGAGCGCCGCGTGTGGGCAGGCGTTTCAGGTGCACGCGCGAGGATTTGTAAGAGCAATGCTCGCTCCACATCACGCTGAAAATGCCGAGTTCGGTGAAATTGGGATCGCGGTCCAGAATTTTTTGCGTGCGCGCGTACTCTTCGGGAGTAAGACCGTGCTCGGCGGCGACTTGTGGAGTTACCTTGATTTCCGTATCAATCATTTTTGAGTGCGGGCTAAATGGCGCTATGCAGGAACGGCCGTTTGCCGGCTAAGGCTTGCCAGAACGGAACGGAAAATCACCAGGCCGTCAGCGGAGCCGAGCGGCGATTCCACGGCGCGTTCGGGATGCGGCATCAAGCCCAGAACGTTGCGTTCGCGGTTGCAAATGCCGGCGATGGCATGCAGCGAGCCGTTGGGATTGGCTTCGCGGTCGTTTTCGGGCGCCTCCGTGCCATCAGGCTTTACGTAGTGAAAAACAATTTGACCGTTGCGGTCGAGTTCGGCGAGCGCGGACGGCTCGCAGAAATAATTTCCTTCGTTGTGCGCAATCGGAATTTTCAGCACTTGACCCTTCTGCGCGGCGCAAGTGAAGGGAGTGTCGGTGGATTCGACGCGGATGTGCACCTGGCGACAGAGATAGCGCAGGCCCTTGTTGCGCATCATCGCGCCGGGAAGAAGTCCTGCTTCGAGCAGGATCTGGAAGCCGTTGCAGATTCCGAGGACCAGGCCTCCGGAACGCGCGAAGCGGTCCACGGATTTCATTACCGGAGAAAATCGCGCAATCGCCCCGGTGCGCAGGTAATCGCCATACGCGAAGCCGCCGGGGAGAATTACGACGTCGCAGTCGGAAAGATTTTCGGATTGGTGCCAGATGAATTCGACGGGTTGATGGATGATTGCGGCGACGGCATGGTAAGCGTCTTCATCGCAATTCGAGCCGGGAAACTGCACCACTCCGAATTTCATCGCGGCACCCTCCTTCATTTGATTTTAACATACGGCGCAGGATGGCGCGGAAGGTTGCTACGAACGGCTTGGCCAGCACCGAACAAAGTAATTCTGAAAACTCGTAAAGGTGTGCTGCAGACGTCTCCCCGTTGGTGGCGGCGCCTTAGGAATGCTTCCGTGGCCCGGCGCATCTGGCTTCGGTATGCGGGTAAATCCAGAGATTGGCGGCGGACCGGGAAGGCGCTGTTCGAGTGGCTCGATGAGGCCCAGGAAGCGGACTACTACTAATAGTGGATATTTTTCTTGACACACTAGAGGCTTGGGAGCAAAATCCCGCACATTAACGGCGCGTTACGAGGACTTTACTATTCGTTTTACACGCCGGCGCGCGCGAGCGCCTTTTTCGTCTGCTGCCGCGCAATTTCTAGACCGAGGAGGGGCCATGCATGAGTTTGCTGGGGGCACGGTGCAGTGTTTGAATCCGGAATGCATGGCGCGGGGGCGCTGGCTGCGTCTTAACGACGCGCCGCAAGAGCGCTGCAGCAGTTGCGGCGCCCCGCTGCATACTGTACGGCCGCCGCTGGCGCCGCACTTCCGAGCGCGAACGCGTCCCCCGCTAAGGAATTACCGGCCAATGGGCCGCGGACGCTGACCTTACACGTCAGCGCTGGTACGCTTCAGCTCAGCGCGGCTGTCCCAGGGGACTCGCGTAACACCTCAAAAATAAAACTTCAGACCAAATTGAATCACCCGTGGCCCGCGGTCGCTGATGACTTGACCAAAGGTCGAGCTGCCCCCCGAATTATCGACCTTCAGAAACTGTGTATGGTTGAATGCGTTGAAAAATTCTGCGCGAAACTCAATTGATTTGGACTCTCGAATCTGCGTTTTTTTCACTAGCGACATGTCAAAGTTGTTGATCCCCGGTCCGCGCAGCGAATTACGTGGCAAATCACCATACGTAAAAAGAGGAATGCCGGTGCCAACATCCGCGGATTGGGAACATGTTGGGTCGGCCAATGGGCACGCCGCGCAAACCAAATTTGTGGGATCGATCCAAAAATTGCCTGGATTTGAATTCCCGCCATTGCATTCGCTTGAAAAACCCGTGTTGTTTAGGCTTCGCGGATTTTGCCGTGGAATAGGCCCGTTGGTGTTAACCCGTGTCAGGTCCGGAACCTGGTTTTGGAAACTCGCGTTGCTGTTTGAATAAAACGTTAGCGGAGGCCCCTTCTGGAAGGAAGCTATGACGTTCGTTTGCCAACCCTGCGCAACTTTCTTCAATATGCCGTCACTATGAACCATGTGATCGAATGGCAACTCGTATAAGCCGCTTATAACCAGACGCTGAGGCACGTCGAAATCGGCAAGCGAGCGATCAAGGCGAGGATCAAGCGGGTCTGTGTATTGGGCCGATCTCGAACGGAAGCCCGATGTGAGGTCAATGGTCTTCGCCACTGTATACGCCGCGCGAAACATGAGGCCCCTTCCAAAACGCTTGTCCACCGTGAGCTGGAACTGGTCACTATCCGAGAGCCCGTTGCTAAAATTTGTCAAGAGTTGCTGTGCACCGGTGGGATTACCGGTGGGATCGTACGGATCACTCGGATTAATCAGCCCTCCCGTACAAGCTGAGTATTTGCGCGCACATTCGGGGTTCACCGGGCCGAATCCAAGGGCCTGCGCCGAATTCAAGTATGTCTGTAGCTGATGTTCCATAATGCTAGGCTGTGGAAAATTGACTTCGCCCGTGCTAATGAGTTTTCTGCCGAGACTGCCCACATAGACGGCTTCAACCATGGTGTCCTTGGCGGCCTGCCACTGAAATCCAAAATTGAAGTTTTCCGAATAAGGGGTACGGAAGTGCGGATATGCAACATAGGCAAATGGGATTGGAGGGTTCCGAAAGCCGAGTGTAAAGGGGTTATACGGATTCGTCTGACCAGTGACTGGCCAAGGATCACTGACCGCGCCACACGCGAACGAGCCGCTGCAATCTGACGGCTGACCTGACCATCCAGTCGGAGAAAAGCTGGCGATGTAACCGAAGGGTGGCTGGCCGCCGAATTGGAGGTTAAGCCCTCCGTCTTCGATGTCGTAGAAAATGCCGAAGCCGCTCCGCATCACAAGTCTGCCGTTGCCAAGCATGTCCCAGGCAAAACCAAAGCGTGGCGCAAAATTGTTGTAGTCTGGATAAACCAGTGCGCTATTTGGAGTTCCTGGATCTCCCGGATACAGAATGTTCGCCGGTGCTGTGGGAAAGACCGTGGACTGCTGGCCTGGATACCATCCGAGGATTTCATTGTGAATATCGTGTTGCGGGATGTAGTACTCGTAACGCATGCCGTAGTTCAGCGTGAGGCGCGGAAGAATCTTCCAGGTGTCTTGGGCATAACCGGCAAACGAGCCGGTGCGAATTCCGTACGT
>DATEVZ010000137.1:0-21311 GCA_035258265.1 Candidatus Acidiferrales bacterium | reverse complement strand
TCCTTGGTGCGCAAACCCGCCCTCATAAAGACTTGGACATTGCCATCGAGGGAAAAGACGTATCGCGCCTCACCGCCGCACTCAAAGCGCGTGGCTATCGTGAAGTCATACGACACAGCCAGTGGAATTTCGAGCTCAGCGATGACTGCGGCCGTCAGGTGGACGTACATTCGTTTGTATTGGGCCCTGACGGAAATGTAGAGAAGGGAGTCATGTACCCGACCGAATCCCTCACCGGGACGGGAACCATTAGCGGCCACGCCGTGCGATGCGTTTCGCCGGAGTGGATGGTGAAATTCCATAGCGGTTACGAGTTGAAGGAGAAGGATTTCAAGGATGTCTCCGCGTTGTGCGAGAAATTTGGGATAAAACTTCCGCAGGAATACGTTCAGTTCAAAAACTCGAGTTAGTTCACTCCGCCTTTCCTGCAGCTCTCACCAAATAAGCCAGTACTCTCAGTCAGGTGTCGTTCGTATAGTTGACCAAGGCAACTAAATATGTGACGATGGCATGTATATAAAAGAGTGAGGGAGCATATGAATCGCAAACCTCGCACTGACCCACGCATCGCCACGATTCGCAGCTTCAACCGCTTTTACACCCGACAGATCGGCGTCCTGAACGAAAGCTATCTCGACAGTCCGTATTCCCTGACGGAAGGGCGTGTGCTCTACGAGCTCGCGCACAGCAAAAGGCCGACCGCAACGGCGGTTTGCGCGGCATTGGATCTGGATCCGGGATATTTGAGCCGCATCTTGCGCACATTCAGAAAGGCGCGGCTTATCCGCAGGGAGCGTTCGGAGTCGGATGGGCGCGAGACATTGCTTTCACTCACTCCGCGTGGGCGAAAGGCGATTGCATCACTCAACGCGCGTTCAAATAGGCAAGTGGCCGCACGCCTGCAAAGCGTTCCCGAATCCCGCAAAGGACGCCTGGTCGCGGCCATGCACACGATAGAGGAGCTGCTCGCTCCGGATGCCGCGCAAAACGAACCATACATCCTGCGGCCTCATCAGGTCGGCGACATGGGCTGGATCGTGCATCGTCAGGGCGCGTTGTATGCGCAGGAATATGGATGGGACGAGCGCTACGAAGCGCTGGCGGCAAAAATCGTCGCGAAATTCATCGAACATTTCGACCCGCGGCGCGAACGTTGCTGGATTGCCGAACGCAACGGCGAAATTGTCGGCTCCGTGTTCCTGGTGAAACATTCACACACGATCGCGAAGCTGCGTCTGCTATACGTCGAATCTTCGGCCCGCGGCTTGGGGATCGGAGCGCGCCTGGTGAGCGAATGTGTTCGCTTCGCGCGTCAGGCTGGCTACAAGAAAATCACGCTGTGGACGCAAAGCAACCTCCACGCCGCCCGCCGCATTTACAAAGCCCAAGGTTTTCGTGTGGGCGCAAAAAAACGCCATCACAGTTTCGGCCACAATCTGGTCGCGGAGACCTGGGATTTGAAGCTGTAAGCGATGCCACAAAGTCAAAGCATTATCGCTCTGCGCCAAATTCACGCTCTACTCTCGCGCTCAATTCTCATCGCTTCCATCACGCTCTGAATCAGTTCCTTGGCTTTGCCGATCTCGGACTGGATCATGCGTATATCCATCACTGGCACGTCGGGGTCGCGATTCGTGTGGCAATAGACGCCGTGCTGGCCGACCAGCACCAACGCGTTCGTCAGCAGGTCCAGCGTCACCGCCAGTCGGCCGCGCTGCGGCCCCATCATGGTTTCGTAGTGCTCCAGCTCGTCTTTGTGCTCATCAAACGCGGGCATGTACGCTCCTCGTCAATACCTTAACACCATCACCGTCGCCTTACCGCAGCCTGCCGGAAACCAAGGCAAATTGGATGGTCCTAGGACCTTCTATTGCACCCTAAGAACACAAGTCCCTAGTTTGCTTTACTCTGCCGCGACGAGGCCGGATAATCTGGCTCGTTACCCTGAGGCGAGGCGGGTTCCCGTTTCAAATTGGAACCGCGTTTGTGTACGTGCGTAGCAACGCTATACTAGAACGAGAACTGCGTGCTTGTGCGTCACGTCAAGATTTCCTGGACGAAGTTCGGCCCGTTGTTATTGCAACGACAAGATTTGAATCTCCTTCGAAGCTGCTGCTGGGGACGAATGTGGCTTCTGAGACTCGCGGGGTGAGCAAACGATGAGACGGTCAGATTTGGTACGCAACGCGGGGAAGGGCAAGACCGTGCGGACTTCCCAAATTGTTTTTGGCGAGCGCCAGCATCTTTTGCGCGTGCTTGATTCCGTCGAACGCAGCGCATTGCCCGCCGCGCGCCTGGAACAGGAACGCCGCGTGATCGAACAATTGATCCACGCGCGCACGCAGGAATTGAATCGTATCAATCAGGGCTGGGACGAAAAAGTGGGAGTGGTGCTAAGCGCCGAAGTGAAGCCGGAAACGCTCGATAATCTCTCGCGGCAAGCGCCCAAGGAGGATTTCTACCTCCTGCGCCTGATCAGCGAGCACCCCAAAGTTTCCGCCAAGACGCTGGGGCGTCTCTCGCATCATCCCTATTCCGCCATTCGCGAAAATATCGCGCGCCACCCGAATAGCGACGCCGCTACATTATCGCGTTTGAGCAAAGACCGCACGCAGCCGCTGTGGTACCTGGTGGCGTTCAACCCCAACGCTCCATCCACCCTGCGCAAAAAGCTCCAAGAGCGCATGCGCCGCCTGGGCGAAAAATCCGCCACGCAGTAAATTCACCTCCAGCAAAACTTGTCGCGCTGCGATGTGGCACAGCCGCTCTTGGCTGTGCTCTTCGCTGTTTGCGGCGAGACAATGACCTTTACATTTTGGCTTCGCCGCGCACCCGCATGGATTCGTAGCAGCGGTCTTTTAAGACCGCCATTCTTCCGTGCGGCAACACCGGTGGCGCACTAAAGTGCGCCGCTACGAAGTCAACGGCGAAGAGTCGGCGAGACACCTGCCTATCGCCAGGCAGGCCGGCGCTAGCAATCCGCCCTCAGCGCGTGGATGCATTCATTCTGGAGTAGAATGCGCACATGGCGGACGCGTCTTCTCCAGCTTCAACCTTCTTCAACATCGCCGACCAATTCATCTCGCGCCCGGCGCGCGAGCACCCACAGAAGACCGCCATCCTCCGGCCCGCAGGTGCCTTAACCTACGCCGCCCTCGAATCGGCAGTGAACCGCGTCGCGCAAGCCCTGCGCGACTCAGGTTGCCAGCCTAGCGACCGGGTTCTGATCGCGCTGCCGGACTCCCTCGAATTCGTAGCCGCGTTTTTCGGCGCAGCGAAGGTCGGTGCCATCGCTGTGCCAGTGAACCCAATGGCGCGCTCGACGGATTACCGCCACTACCTTGAAAATTCCGGCGCGTGCTTCGCGATGGTAGACGCGCCAATCCTGGGCGAATTCGCCGCCGGTGCCGCCGCGCAAGCGCTCAACGTGCTGGTGGTCTGCAATCAAACAGCCGGAACGGAAAGGCCGGAGCGCGTTGCCCGACGCGTCCTCGCCTGGCACGACTGGCTGCCCACGCTCGCCGAAGAAGTAAAGACGCATCCCACATCGGCCACCGACGCTGCATTCTTCCTTTACACGTCCGGCAGTGGCGGAACTCCGAAAGCGGCGGTCCATCGTCATCAAGACATGCTCGTCGCGACGCACAATTTCGCGCACGGCGTGCTCGGCATTCGTCCCAACGACCGCCTCTTCTCGGTCTCCAAACTGTATTTCGCCTACGGTCTCGGCAACGGCATGTATTTCCCGTTGCATTTTGGCGCAACGACGATCTTGCATCCCGACCGCCCGCGTCCCGACGAAATCGCTGAAGTGATCGCGCGCCATCGCCCAACGATATTGTTCTCGGTGCCCACTTTTTACGCAGCGCTGCTGCAGGAATCGGAGCGCGGCCTGGCCCTGGATCTTTCTTCGGTCCGCCTGGCCGTGTCGGCGGGAGAATCCCTGCCCGCTGAAATCTTCAATAAATTCCGCGAGCGATTCGGCGTCGAGATCCTCGACGGCATCGGGTCCACGGAAATGCTGCACATCTTTCTGTCGTCGCGGCCCGGCGAAGCGCGTCCCGGCACGTGCGGCCGCGAAGTCCCGGGGTACGAAGCGCGCATCCTGAACGATGCCGGCGAGCCCGTGAACGACGGGGAAGCAGGGACCTTGTGGACGAAGGGCGATAGCGCGTTGGCCGAATACTGGCGCATTCCTGAACTGACGGCGCGCACCAAGCGCGATGGCTGGGTCAACACCGGCGACAAATTCACGCGCGACTCCGACGGCTACTACCACTACTGCGGCCGCGCCGACGACATGATGAAAGTTTCCGGTATGTGGGTTTCGCCCGGCGAAGTCGAAAATGCGCTGCTAGCACATTCGGCTGTGGCGGAATGTGCGGTGGTCGGCCACGCGGACGGCGTGGGGTTGGTCCGCCCCGTGGCCTACATCGTATTGCGCCGCGGCGTCGCCAATTCCGCAGGCGGGCTAGACAGCGAAATCAACGGCTGGCTCCGCACGCGCCTCCCCGGCTTCAAGTGCCCGCAGGAGTTCCGCTTCGTCCCCGAATTACCCAAAACCGCAACCGGCAAGATCCAACGTTACCTGCTTCGTTCTTCATAGCGCCCACGCAGTGGATTTTGTCGCGGCGGTCTTCAGACCGCCATCGGTGCTGCAGCAAGATCGATGGCGAACTAAAGTTCGCCGCTACGAAACGGGTTTCATACAGCGCGGCCCTTACCGCGTCCCGCACCTCGCGGGACGCAGCGGGCACTCAGCTGAAAGTTGACAGTCGAAAGTTTGAAAGCCCGCCGACGATCGCCCGTCGGGAGCGAAAGTGAGATCGCTCGGCGAGGCCTATAGGCAGTGCGGGAGCTCGCTCCCGCTTTCGGCCCGCGAAGCTTGCTTCGCGACGTCGCTGCACTACTCACGCGGTCAGCGGGATCGTCAAAACCAAGCGGCGGCGAGCCGCCGCACTCCCTATGAACCGCGCCACCGCGGATCGTTCTTCTGTCGTTCCAGTCCGAGAAAGCGGAAGCCCAGACCACAAAGACAAATTGGCTCTTTACTGTTAAGATCTATCCTGTAGATTGGCCTACAGGAGCGAGCCAATGCTTCCTCTGCATCTTCAATCCGAAAGCCACATTCCGCTCTACGTGCAGTTGCGCGACCAGCTTCGCGCCTTGGTTCATTCCGGCGATCTGCGCACCGGCGACCGCATTCCCGCCAGCCGCGAACTCGCCACGCAACTCGGCGTCCATCGCACCACAGTGGCCAACGCCTACGCCGAACTGGAATCCGAGGGCCTGATCCAAGGACACGTAGGTCGCGGGACATATATTTGCGGCTCGCCCGTCCGCCAATTCACACCGCCGCCGCGCAGCAATGGCAATGGCGGCGGAATGCGCTGGGAATCGCTCTTCGCCGACGAGCGCGCCGAAGACGCGCTCAGCCGCCTGATGCCGGAAGTTCCCAGCAACTCGATCGGCTTCGTCACCGCTCGCCCGCCCGAGGAATTTTTCCCCGTCGAGGAATTTCGTCGCTGCTGCAACGCGGTGCTGCGTGAATCCGGCCGCAAAGTTTTGCAACTCGGCTCTTCCGATGGCTACGAGCCGCTCAAACGTGTTTTGATCGATTTCCTTCGCGAAGACGGGCTTAACGTACAAAACGAGCAATTGCTGATCACCGGCGGCTGCCAACAGGCCATCGAGCTCCTCTGGAAAGCGTTGCTGCGTCCAGGTGACGCGGTAGCGCTCGAAAATCCTGCCTATCCGGGCGCGCTCGCGATTTTCAGCGCTGCCCGCATACGCATGCTGGCCGTCGGAGTTGAAACCGATTCACGGCGCAACGGGCACGTCGGCCTCGATATCGATGCGCTCGAATCCGTGCTGATGCAAAACCGCGTGAAATTTCTCCTGGTCACTCCGGATTTTCACAATCCCACCGGCACGGCGCTTCCCGTCGCCGAACGCCGTCGGCTGCTGGAAGTCGCCTCGCGCTATCAGGTTCCGGTCGTCGAGGACGCGATTTACGGCCGCTTGCGGCTGCGTGGCGCGCCGCTGCCGTCGCTGAAGTCGCTCGACCGCACCGGGAACGTCATTCAGATCGACAGCTTCTCGAAAGTAGCCTTTCCCGGCTTGCGCGTGGGCTGGTGCATCGGCCCGGAAAGCGTCATCGAGCGCTTGCGTCTGGTGAAACAAGCCACCGACCTGCATACCGATCAACTCGCGCAGGCGACGCTGGCCGAATTCGTTCGCCGCGGCTATCTTGCGCGGCATCTCGCGAAAATGAAAAAGATTTACCGCAGCCGCCTGGAAGCGATGGAAGCCGCACTGGAAACATTCATGCCCGAGGAAGTCGTTTGGACGCGGCCGGAAGGCGGGATGTCCGTCTGGGTCACGCTACCACCGGGCTTCGACGCCGGCGAACTACTGATTCACGTGCGCGAACGTGGCGTGCTATACATTCCTGGCCGCCATTTCTATTTTCAGAATCCGCAACCAAACACGTTGCGCCTCGGATTTCCGAGCGTGGATGAAAAACAGATCGCCCGCGGCATCGAAAAGCTGGGCGATCTGGTAAAAAGCGAATTTCGCAAACGCCAACGCGGCGGGCGCAGCGAAGCGCAATCCCGCGTCGCACTAGTATGATTTTAAAGCTGTCATCCCGAGCGAAGCGCGGGATCTGCTTTTTGTAGCGGTGAAATTCGATCGACAAATGTTGCTCAAACCCAATCCGGAAAACATCTGCTTTGGCTGCGGCGGCGCGAACGCCCGCGGCATGCAACTTACATTTGAACAGGACGACGCCGCAAACAAGATCCGCGGAGCCTTCCGCTTGGGCCCGGAATACCAAGGCGGCGTCGGGTTCATCCACGGTGGCATCATCGCCGCCGTGCTCGATGAAGTGATGGGCAAGGTCTGCCGCTTCCGTGGCGTGCACGCCGTCACCGCTGAACTCGGCGTCGAATATCTGAAGCCGGTGCTGGTGAATGCAGATTTGCTGATCGAAGGCTACGAAATCGAAATGAACGGCCGCAACCTGCATATCGCCGGTGAAATTCGCGACAAAACCGGCCAATTACTCGCGCGCGGCAAGGGACGATTTGTAATTATTCACCAGAAGCAACAGGGAAACGGTCGAGGCGAAAAAGCGGAATCGAAGTAGAATCAATTCCAAATTGAGCGGTCAGGGAGAAAGCACATGGATTTGATGAACAACAATTTGTGGCGCGTGAAAGTTGGCCTCGCGGAAATGTTGAAGGGCGGCGTGATCATGGACGTGACCAACGCCGAACAGGCCAAAATCGCCGAAGATGCCGGCGCTTGCGCCGTGATGGCGCTCGAGCGCGTGCCCTCGGACATTCGCAAGGAAGGCGGCGTCGCGCGCATGGCCGCTCCGCGCATCATCCGCGAAATCATGGACACGGTTTCGATTCCGGTAATGGCCAAAGTGCGCATCGGTCATTTCGCGGAGGCCCAAGTCCTCGAAGCCCTCGAAGTCGATTACATTGACGAGAGCGAAGTCCTGACGCCCGCCGACGAAGAGCATCACGTCTGGAAGCACGGTTACAAAGTTCCGTTCGTGTGCGGCGCGCGCAATTTGGGCGAAGCGCTGCGTCGCATCGCCGAAGGCGCCGCCATGGTTCGCACCAAGGGCGAAGCCGGCTCGGGCAATATTGTCGAAGCCGTGCGACACATGCGCACCATCGTCAGCCAGATGAAGCGACTCACGACTCTCGGTGAAGAGGAATTGGTGCACGAATCCAAGGAGCTCGGCTCGCCGTTCGAGCTGGTCGCCTGGGTCGCGAAACACGGCAAGCTGCCTGTGCCGAATTTTTCCGCCGGCGGCATCGCCACTCCCGCCGACGCCGCGCTAGTGATGCAACTAGGCGCCGAAGCAGTCTTCGTCGGCTCCGGAATTTTCAAATCGAGCGATCCGTCAGTCCGCGCCCGCGCCATCGTGAAGGCCACTACGCATTACATGGATCCCAAAGTAGTACTGGAGGCTTCCGAAGAGCTAGGCGATGCCATGAAGGGCCTGGACATCCGCCAGATGGAGGAAAAAGACCTACTGCAGACGCGCGGCTGGTAAAGGCGTGATTAGTGATTAGTGATTGGTGATTAGTGAGTGGTGATTGGTGACGAGCGCCTCAGGCCCCGCAGCGGGCCTTGCCCATTAATGGTTTTATCTGTGTTCATCAGTGTTCATCAGTGTTCATCTGTGGTGCCTTTGACTTTTTGCAATCAACGCAGCGAAACATGAAAATCGGCATCCTAGCCATCCAAGGTGATTACGAAGCTCACGCCAAAATGCTCCAGCGCATCGGCCTTGACTACACCTTCGTCCGCACGCCCCAAGATCTGCACGGCCTCGACGGCGTCATCCTCCCCGGCGGCGAAAGCACCACGCACCTGAAAGTGATGGCCGAAGAAGGCCTCTTCAGCGCCCTAAAACAATTTGCCGCAAAAGATGGCGCGTTCTTCGGCACCTGCGCTGGCACAATTCTCCTCGCAAAAGAAGTTCACGGCCCCCCGCAGGCCTCGCTCGCGCTGCTCGACGCCTGCGTTCTGCGCAATGGCTATGGTCGTCAACTCGCGAGCGACGTCCACATGGGAAAAACCAAGCTGCATCCCGAGCCGCTGGAAATGGTCTTCATCCGCGCTCCCATCATCGAAAAAATTGGCGCGGACGTCGAAGTTCTCGCAGAAGATGCCGGTCATCCGGTTCTCGTCCGCCAGGGCCGCATCCTTGCGTCCACGTTTCATCCTGAATTAACCGACGACACCACAGTCCACGAATATTTCGCCCGTGTCACACGCAACGGCTCCTGAATTAAACGCGAAGAGTAGGGAAGTACGAAGCACGGGAAGGCGCGAGGCCGGCGCGCGTGGCAAACGAAAAATGACGCAATCCGCTACGAACAATATTGGGGCGCCATCAACGTGGAGTACGGCGGCTTGCCGCCGCTTTTCAGAAGTAATGCGTTGTGATCAGACGACGCAGGCGAGTCTCGTCTTGCCCGACCGCTCCGCGTCAAGACTCGTGCTCTAGCGGAACCAGCCCGAATCCGCCCCGGCTTTGCGACCTTCGTCTTCCAGCGCTTCGAGTTGGCCTTGCAGTCCGGCTTTCCGTTCCTCGATCTGCTTGATCTTTGCGTTCCGATCGTTAACGTAAATGATGCTCTGCATCGCACCGCTCTGCGGATCGACGCTCACGGCACCATATTTCGCGATCTCATCTTGCAGTTTATTGATTTCCTGATCGCACTGTGCCATTTGATCGTGGATTGCGCGTGCCCTACCGCGCCAATACTGTTCGTCGTTTTTCCCACTAGACGCACCGCCATTACCGCCGGAATTAGCGCCCGCGATGGCGTCGGAATTTTCGCCGGAGTTGGTAAACGAACTCTCTCCGCTCGACGAACCGCCGCCCGAGTTTCCGTCGCCCACCACTGAAACTCCATGGCCAGACAATTGCGACAGCTTATCGTCGGTGTAAACCCTAGGACCGCCTGCGGCTGATTTCGTTTTTTGAGCGCGGGCCCGGCGCGCTGCTTCGCCCAAGGATTCCGCCGCCGGCGCCGACTGGTCCTGCATCTGCGGCTCCGCTGGCGAAGACGCGACAGTTTGTGGCGACGTCGAGGACGAACTTGCGCTAGAACTGCTGCCTGAACTTGAGGAAGGGTTGCTCGCTTGCGGTTTCGCCGCGGAGGGTGGCTGACCGTGTGCCGTAGCACCCCCATCCGGCGCGGCCGCGCCAGCCTCCCCCTGCCCCAGCGCCACAGGTGCCGCGCACAGCGCCGCTAAAAGCAGCGCGGAAGCGGCGCTCGGCATCATCAATGTGCGAAGGGCGCAAGACACGTCGCCCGCCACTCGATCGACCCACACCAATTTCGCTGACACACGATTCTCCCGGCGCTCGCTCATGGCTAACCTCCATTGCGCAGGATCTTCATTCCAAAGTAGGCCCGCTCCCACGAGCGGTCAACGAAAGACACGGCTCCTATATCGTCCCGGTAACCTGTACCTCCGGCCGAAGCAAGGCTCCCGCAAGAGAATCCGAAGCCCAGTAGACAAATTGATTCGCGCACAGTCATTGTGGAGTACGGCGGCTTGCCGCCGCCTTTCAGACGGAACGAGCTACCTCGCATGTCCCAGGCCAGGCTTGCCTCGCCAAGTACCGCCGAAGCGTCATCCATCGGGAAATTTGGTCGATGGCTTTCGTGTCGTTGGTCGTCGAAAATCTCTAGGCGAAAATAAAGCGAAGATGATAGGCTGTCCTCGATGGACGAACCGCACAAACGAATCATCTACCTGGCCGCCGCCATGTTCTTTTGCAGGCGCCTGGCAGCGCTCGAAGGACGTCCCAGGCCCGCGCGCGAAGCCGCATACAGCGAATCCATAGACTACGCCGTCGAGCTTATGCAGCGGGTTGAGTCGCGCTTTTCAACTTTCGCCAAACCATAACCCACGCGTTGCATTCAGTGCCGCAAAGAAAAGGAGGACGAACATGAATCTCGCCGAATTCCGCACATCTCTGGCTGAAAGCGAGCCGCCGACCGGGCTCTGTGCCCCGCTAGCAGCACTCTGGTGGGACGCGAAAGGCGAGTGGACCCGCGCCCACGCGCTAGTCGACGAGCTCGAAACCTCCGACGGCATGGCCGTCCACGCCTACTTGCATCGCAAGAGCGGCCAGATCGAAAACGCCGATTACTGGTACGCGCGCGCCGGCCGCAACTTCGAACGCCCCGCGTTCGAAGCAGAGTGGCAAGCCTTGGCCGACGCGCTGCTTTCCGAAGCGCGAATCAAATAACGAACCGGCGCGCTCGAGCGCTGAAGACTGCTCTACGGGTAGCTCACCACTGTCACCGGCGTATCCGGGTTGGCAATGGTCGAAGACCCGCCGGTATTGTTGATCACATTCGAGATGCCTCCGGACCCGGAGGTGGAGAGGAAGATCGTCAACAGATCATGCATGCTCCCCGCCGGCAGTGTCGTCGGGACCTCAAACGCGTTTGCCGCGAAGATGGGTACGCCCCGGTTGAAGAAGCTGTAACTCCCCATTCCGTATCCACTGAAGGTCTTCACGTTGTTTGCGACCTTGAATGCCGCCCAGCCGTCAACGCCGGGAGCCTCCATCCATGCGGCTTGGCTCGGTGGATCGTAGGGCATTTCGTTCTGGAAAAATATGTCCGTGCCGCCGTTTCCGTTCCAGACCACCTCATACTTCTGGTAGTGCTCGACAAAAAGTCCGTACGCGGTCACATTCTCGCCATTTACCACGACACCCGTGTCGCCGACGTTGGTAGTCCAGCCAACTCCGTTGCCGTGGTCCGCGCGCCACGCCCAAATGTCGTCGAGAATGGTGTCGCTGCTGTTGACCACCAGGCTCGTCGTCGCGCTGCCCGCCTCCGCGCCTCCGATGCGGAAGAAAACATCCTGAATCGCCGATGGGTCCGCCGCCGCATGGTCATCAAAAATCAGCGAAAAGAAAGTCCCCACCTCGAGCAGCACTGGAGATTTCGTCGGGCCGGCATCAAAAATCATCCCCGAGAGCAAATCGCCCTTCGAGCTGAGCACGATCATGGACGGAGTTCCGTTTTGCGGGATCAGTGTCGGGAAGCCAATACCCAGCACGACGGTATCGGGATAAGGGACCACGATGCTTCGATCCAGATTATAAACGCCCGGCGTCAGGATCAGGTTCTGGCCAAAAAGCAATGCCGCGTTGATCTTCTCCAGGCTATCCGTCGGATGCGCCACGAAGAACTTCTCAATCGGTATCGATGACCCCGGCGTCGCACCGCCAGCCCACGTCGTCCCCGAGGAATTGCGCCGCACCGCCGGCACAAACACGTTGTAGTCGCCATCGGAATCGACGTACAGATACGGCTCCTCACGCGTCACGGGGCTAGTGGCGAGCGTGGTATACGGCCCACTGCATGGCGCCACCTCAGGGAAACACGGCGCGGGCGCGCCCACGACTCCCGAGAACACCTGGTTCCACACGCCGTTGGTCCATCCATCGATGTTGCTGTTCCTGGTGATCCACTGCTGTTGCGTCGCGTTGATAATCGTGCCATTGGCAAACGCCGAATCGGCAATGAACCCGCCGCTAGCGAACCCCGGGCTGCTGCAATAATCAAAAAGGAAGAGGTTGCCATTGATCTGGACCCGCCGCACCGGTGACGCCTGCGATACCGCCCAGAACTCGGCGCTGTCAGTGCAACCTGACGCGGTCGTCACGTTGATGGTCAAGTTCGACAATGAGCGCCAAAAATTCACCAACGCCGTGCAGTTGCCGGGCCCGAAGCACTGGTTGGATACATTGATCGCGCCGTTGATCGTGACATCGCTCGGCGAAGATCCCAGGCCGGCCACGGTGGTGTAGTAGCCCACCTGAAAAATGAGAGGAGTGGCGCTCGATCCATATGTCCCGGGCTCAAATAGCAATGCATAGCGCTGCGTTCCGAACTGGTTGGAGACTTGTTGGCTCGCCACGGCGTCCACAGCCGCCTGGATCGCACTCTGCGACATGCTCGGATTGAAAACGTAAACGTTCGGACCAAAATCCGGCTGGCCCGCCGCGGAAATAGTAGCCGTCGAAACAGCATTGCTCGGTGCCGCTGCAGCCACACCCACGATCGGTGCCACTGCAGTGATGGCCAAACTCAGTAGGGCGATATATACCAGGTACGTTCGCATACGTATGTTTCCTCCTCGGAGCATCATCCCCAGGCGCAAAAATTGGCCTGACTTCATACGTGGCATATACGCCGACGTATAACGCGTGTCAAAAAATTTATTTGGTAGCGACTTAAAAATGTGGGTAAGGAATTAGCGAAGCACAGGCCACCGTCATCCTGAGCGCTGCGCGGTTTATGCGTCCCGCTATTGCGGGACGAGCTTGCCGGACGTAAGCGGCCCGCCTGCGGTAGGCGGGGATCTCTCTTCGATTGCAACCTTGTTTCAGCCGAGCGCCGGCTTCAAATAGCCTGCGCGTGGGGCACTTTCAACTTCGTCGCAAAGTCGCGCAGCTCGTTGCCTCGCGCCTCGAGCGAATCCCATTCCCCCAGGACGCAGCCGCACTTGGGACAAAGCATCAGGTACACCATCTCGCCATTCGCACGCGCTCCGAAGCTGAAATTGGGCGGCACTTTGCACGTCGAGCACACGAATACCAGCGTTCCGTTCCGAGCTTTCATTCCTGATAGATGAAGTTCGATCACAACGCATCCTCTCTACATCCCGAGCAGCAGCGAATTCAATCGCAGACCAACGCAGGCACCCTTACGGTAGTGTTACCACCAGCCTCCAAGTCACGTCAAGCCGCGCCGATTCTATGTTCATCCCGAGCCGAACCAGGCCCGCCTGCTGCAGGCAGGGACCTCTGTTCGCTTTTCCGCCGCTCCGTCGCCGACCAGAAAGACTTTTTGAGCACACCGTTGCCTGCACGCGCTAACATAGCCGCCGGAACAGTGCTAAGAACTAAACCGGGGGTCGTCTTCGTTCGAGGGAGGCACAGATGCCCGAAGCCAAGGGAATGTGGGAAGGCTTGATGGACTTTTCCTTTCGCACCTACGCAACGCCGCGAATGTTGAAATTCCTCTACGCCATGCACCTGCTCGTGGGGCTCGTCGCTGCGGTCGCCTGGGTGGTCCTGGCATTCCAACAGGCTCCGGTGCAAGGTCTGCTCGCGCTCCTGGGCGCTCTAGTCGGCTATTTTTTCTGGATTCTCTACTGCCGCGTAGTGCTCGAGGTGCTATCGGCTATTTTCCGCATGGCGGAAGCGATCGCGCCGGAAGGCCGTCATCCGCAGCAGCAGTAGCTCGTGGCGCCGGGCTATGGCAGTCTAGACCAACAGGCTGACGGTGGAAGCTCCATTCAAGCCGGGACAACTCGTCCGCGTCAACCTCGCGGGCATGCAGGTCGAGAGGGTAACCTTCCACGCTGCCGTCACCGACGCGGTCGGCAACATCATCAAGCAGACGTCGCAAGACCCGCCCAAGTATCTCGTTCGGCTGCTCTTTTCATTTCGCGGGATCAACGAGGTAGACGTTCCCGCCGATCGCATACGCACAGGATAGCTCGGCCAGGCGCTCGAGCGGATGCGGGCGGGACGTTCCTACGCCGTTGCAGCTTTCGCTTTTGCCGCAGCCTGGACTGTGTACACGAGCGCCGCTTTTTTCCCGCCTTTCGCTGCCGTGGCACAAATCGAATTCAGATTCACGCCTTTCGCGGCGAGCTTGTCCAGGTGTTGCGCCAGGGCTCCGGGCTTGTTCTGCAGTTCATATTCCTCCGCGGCGGTCTCCCCGTAGGCGAGACCAGCTTCGTCCAAAGCCTTCTTCGCGCGCCTCGCATCTTCGACCACCAGTTCAACCACGCCGCCAGTCCCTTGCACTGTTCCCAGCAGCGCAAGAATGTTCACCTTCGCATTCCCGAGCGTCTTAGCGATCTCCGCGACCGCCCCAGGTCGATTCTCAACGCTGACCGTAAACTGCTTCGTCTTCGCCATA
This sequence comes from Candidatus Acidiferrales bacterium, assembly GCA_035258265.1. Classification (GTDB taxonomy): domain Bacteria; phylum Acidobacteriota; class Terriglobia; order Acidiferrales; family UBA7541; genus Palsa-295. Next base: position 6,810 of record DATEVZ010000137.1, on the reverse strand, counting down.
CAGGCACCTCCCGTAGTGAGTGGCAGGATTATACGCCTCGATAAGCAACGTCGCCGCCAGTAATAGTGGTTGGCTCTCAGCCGCCTGTAGCTTGCAAGGTATGCGAGGTCGATCACGCGCCTCTGTCTAGCGCGCGGTCTCGTTGGCGAACGGAAAACGCATGACGCAGGATTACTTAGCTGACCCGTGTTCTGAAATGACAAAGGGAGGAAGTCTGTGACTCCCTCCCTTTTCTTGCATAAACCTTACTGCAATGGATTGGAGCCCGACGTCGTGCAAGGAGGCGGAATCAGCCGATCCGGCCGGGTCCACACGCACCACGCCGTCTGGTCGATACAGTAGCTGGCGATACCGGTCGAGTTGGCAGTGGTCGGCTGGGCCGTAACGGAAAACCCGGTATCACCGGACACACCGCAAGCCAACCGGAACGTCGTCAACCAAGCCTGCGTTCTTGCAGGTGTTCGAGCCGACCGGGCCGCCCAACTGAGTGAGGGACGTCGCGAAAACCGTCTTTGAACCTGGAGGAGAACGTCTGTTCCGCCGAAGAAATCGTGCGGAGCGTGCCCACTGCGCCGGACTGGTTCGCCGCAATCTTGGCGCGAAGCAGGTTCGGAATCGCTATCGCTGCGATGATCAAAATGATCGCCACGACGATCAACAACTCAATTAACGAGAAACCCTTTTGCCTATTCGTATTGCCACAGGCCCTCACCATCTGTCGTGACTGGCTGCCAGGCGGGTCATCCACGCACGGAGTTCCGTCACCTTTTCGAGAGCATCGACGCCATCGATGGCCTCGCCGCGAACTTCGAAGTTCCGTTGGTTGAGGTAGGCGCAAATGGCTTTCCGGGCAGTCGCGCTATCGTCCGCGATTAGAATACCGTTGGACATGCTGGCCCACCTTGACACACATGCCAAAGGAGCAGTGAATCGCAAACCTCGAAAAGCCCGGCAGATACGTACGACGTCTAGAGGTTTCCCTGAGACGTTATGCACTGTTCACCCTATTAACGAGCCCTTTTCATCTCTGTAGCCTATCTAACAGTCGGCGACGCCCACGCCGCATGAGCACTGACTGGCAGTGACAACGAGGCAGCCCCGCCTCACTGAATACCCAACACCGTACCGGTTCTGAGCGAGTCATAATTGATGTCAAAGCGTATTCTAGTGGCCGATGACAGCGACGCCGTTCGCAGGGTCATTCGTGCGTATCTCACCCAGGAAGATTTTGAAGTTTGCGGCGAAGCTGTTGACGGTGAGGATGCTGTCGAGAAGGCTCGGAAACTCAAGCCCGATTTGATTCTCTTGGATGTGGCGATGCCTCAGACGAATGGCATCGTTGTTGCCTCTGTCCTGAAACATATGATGCCAAACGTCCGCATAATTCTATTCACCATGTATAGCGAAGCGGTCGCCAAAGCGTTTCCTCAAGGGCTTGCTGCCGACCTGGTAATTCCTAAAGCGGACGGCATGAGCAGACTAGCAGAGTGTGTTCACAGTTTGCTGCCTTCCTAGCATCAGCTCGATGAGAGGCTCGGGATGACGCGATTCTGTGTCCAGTGCAACCGAATCATCGGTGAAAAGTGCATTCAGTGCGGGACGGAAGCGTTCGCCAACTCAAACGGCCATGGGGTGACCGGCGGGGACTTCGACTGCCCGTCCTGCGGTCATCGCTTCCTGCAAGGCGACGGCGGCGAAACAGGTGGAATGTGCGAGCCGTGTTTTGGCGCCGAATTGCAGAAGGCGAGCGAGCAGGCGGCGAAGATCGACTTCAAGGATGCAGGTCTGGGATTGGCGGCTGGGAAATCGTTACTCTGCAGAGGACACGCCCGTTTTCGGTCTATGGCGAACGCAGCTTCAAGAACGGTTTCGTGAAGGCGTAACTTCCTTGCGTGTCTGCGAGAATTTGGCTTTCGCTTCAATCCCCAACCGTCCGGTGTAGTAAAACAGCTTGTCCACGCTCCTATTCGCGATCTTTCCGTTCAGCAATTCGCTCACGCGCGGCTGAGGCCTTTTGTGAATACTTCCACGCATATTTCAGGATCGTCTGGTATAGTTCGGCCTTGAACTTCAACGCGGTCGCCTGTTCGGGCGTAAATCCCAGGTCATCGAGCACGCTTCCCGCGTTAGTTGTGTCGAGCCATTCCGTTTGCTAGTTTGGCATAGATGCCGCCGCTCGCTCCCGAACAACTCAGCCGGACCATTGAGACTGTTTACCGATCGGAATCGGGCCGGGTTCTGGCGACGCTCGTGCGCCTCCTCGGAGATCTGGATCTCGCCGAAGAGGCCATGCATGAGGCATTCGCCGTCGCGCTGAAGTCCTGGCCGGAGACGGGCATTCCGGACAAGCCGCGACCCTGGTTGATTTCGACGGCGCGATTCAAAGCCATCGATACGCTGCGGCGACGGGCGCGATTTGATGCCTCGCAAGACGATCTCGCGCGATATCTCGAAGCGCAATGGAGTTCGGCAGGGAAGTCTGAAGAAGAGGACAGCCTGCAGGATGATCGGCTGCGCCTGATTTTTATTTGCTGCCATCCAGCTCTCGCGCCGGAAGCGCGCGTGGCGCTCACCTTGCGTGAGGTGTGCGGGCTCACCACCGAGGAAATCGCCAAGGCCTTCCTGACCACTCCGCGCACGCTGGCGCAGCGCATCGTGCGCGCCAAAGCAAGGATTCGAGACACGCCGATTCGTTACGAAGTGCCGGCGCCGGAGGAATTGCCGGAGCGACTGGACGCGGTGCTGCAGGTCGTCTATCTCGTCTTTAATGAGGGCTATTGTGCGGCGGCAGGCGCGGAAGTAACGCGGGCCGAGCTGACCGGCGAGGCGGTTCGACTGGGCCGGCTACTGGCCGAACTCCAGCCGGAGCCGGAAGCCCTTGGGCTGCTTGCCCTGATGTTGTTGCAGGAATCCCGTCACGCCGCGAGAACATCGCCGACCGGAGAGATGATTTTGCTGGAGCACCAGGATCGCTCGCTCTGGAACCGGGAGCAGATCGCGGAGGGAGTGGCCCTGCTGGAGAAAGCGCTGAAGTCGCGCCGCTTTGGTGCCTACACACTGCAGGCGGCAATTGCCGCCGTTCACGCCGAAGCGGAATCCGTCGCGGCGACCGACTGGCGGCAGATTGTGGCGCTCTACGACCAGTTGGCACGAATTCAGCCTTCGCCGGTTGTACAACTAAATCGTGCGGTGGCCATTGCCATGCGGGATGGACCGGAAGCCGGTCTGGCTCATATCGACGCGGTGTTGGAGCATGGCGAACTGGCCGATTATTACCTGGCACATTCGGCCCGCGCCGATATGTGCCGCAGGCTCGGCAGGACCGCTGAGGCTCGGTCGTCTTACGAGAAAGCTCTGGCGCTGACCCAACAGGAACCCGAACGCCAATTCCTGCAAGAGCGGATCCGGCAGCTGAAATAAGAAAAGAAAAATTTTCTTGGACGACTTGTCGAATTCGGGCCCGGCCTTTCGACTATATTGTGAAGGCGGGCCTGCTAGCCCGGCTGAAGACCACTTTAGGAGACCACAATGCCGCAATATCTGGTTGCTGGTTACCTCCCCGACGACTTCGACCCGTCCCAAGTGGACGAAGCGTTGGGCCGCGAGATCCACGCGCTCAACAAAGAGATGATTGCTGCCGGCGTCAGGAAATTCGCTTGCGGCCTCGGGTCCGCGAAGTCGCTGCGAGCGCAGCCCGGTGGCGGAGTCCTCATTACCGACGGGCCGTACCTGGAGACCAAGGAACACATCGGCGGTCTTTGGATATTGGAATGCGCTGACATGGACGAGGCGGTGGCCTGGGCGCGCAAAGGCGTCGTCGCCACTCGGGGGCAGGTCGAGGTGCGTGAGATTTTCTTCGTGCCGGCCCCCGAAGAGGACTGAGCGGTACGGCAGCAGCGAAAAATCTGCAAATCGTGTGTCGATTCCCGGCTGGCCCGTTCGACTAGTAAGTGGAGCGGCACCGTAACAGTCACTCGAAACGGGGCACTCGCAATATTCAGGCAGCGGGGCACTCCAGGCTTTTATATAAAAGTAGCGGCCTGATACGGTGTCCGCTCAACACTCAAGGAGAAAACGATGCGTTTCATGATGATCATGTATCCGAAAGACTACTTAACTGCAAAGGCCGGTTGGGTACCCGACCTCACCGACATAGAGGACTCCAGGAAATTTCACGAGGAAATGGGGGCAGCCGGCGTGCTGGTCGCGCTCGACGGTCTGACTCCGCCCGCGACGATGAGCGCGCGCGTCACCTTCAAAAACGGAAAAGTGAAAGTTACCGACGGCCCGTTTACCGAAGTGAAGGAAGTGGTGGGCGGCTACTACATAATTGATGTGAAGTCGCGCGAAGAGGCGATCGAATGGGCCTCGCGTATCCCCAAAAAGGAAGACGAAATGGTCGTCGAAGTCCGCCGGTTCTTCGATATGAGCGACTTCGCTCCCCCCGTGCAGGATAAGCTCACCGATCTCGAGGAAGAGCAGGCCGCCAAGTTCGGCAATAAGCCGGGCCAGTAGTAAAAAACTCTTCGCGCTCTGTCGAATTCCGTCCCAGCCATTCGACTATATGGTGAGGGCAGGGAAGTCGCCCGCGCCGAAGAGCGTTACCGGAGAATGGAGAACTCATGAGTCAGTATTTGGTTGCGGTTCAACTGCCCGACAACTTCAACCCGTCCGCAGCGGACGCAGCGGCGATGGGCCGCGACATCGACGTGCTCAACGAGGAGATGGTGGCCGCCGGCGTCCGGATTTTCGTGGGCGGCCTCAGCCCCGCCCGCGAGGCGAAGTCGCTGCGAGCGCAGCCCGATGGGAAGGTGGTCACCACCGACGGGCCGTACCTCGAGACCAAAGAGCACATCGGCGGTTTTTGGGTGCTGGAGGTCGCTGGCCTGGACCAGGCGCTCGAGTGGGGGCGCAAGGCGGTGATCGCCTGCCGGGTACCGGTGGAAGTGCGCGCGTTTGGCATACCAACTTAAGGTTGCAAAAACAGGTAAACGCCCAGGAGGGCGAGAGTCATGGCATTTTTACGCGATCTAAGACTTGCGTACCACTCGTTGAATCGCAGCAAAAGCCTCGCAGCCATTGTGATCCTCACGCTGGCGCTCGGGATCGGAGCCAACGCCGCCATCTTCACGCTGGTCCGGGGCGTGCTGCTGAAGCCGCTCGTCAATCGTGACGAGAACCGGCTCGTCTATATCCGCCAGAGCGCTCCCACCGGCGGGCAGGACAACACCACATTTTCCGTGCCCGAAATCAAGGATATCGAGGGCAGCGTCCGCTCCCTGAGCGAGTTCGGCGATTTCTCGACGATGGATTTCACGATGGTCGGACTCGGCGAACCTCGCGTAGTTCACGGCGGCGTTGTCAGCGGAAACTACTTCGATGTAATGGGCCTGCTTCCTGTTCTCGGCCGTCTCGTCGGACCTCAAGACGCGGGCGCGGACGCTCCTGGCGTCATCGTGCTGACGCATCGTTTCTGGTCCACCGTTTACAAAAAAGACCCAAATGTAATCGGCAAGACGGTTCGGCTCAGCAGCCTTGGCGATCGTTCCGCTACGGTCATCGGCGTCCTTGAACCCTCCGTGCCATATCCCTCGGACACCGAGATCATCGGAAACCTGGTCATCAGCCCGCATCATCTGTCCGCCACGATGGTCACCGGCCGCGTCCATCGCATGACCGAACTCTTCGGCAAACTTGCTCCCGGCGCCACTCTCGACCAAGCGCGCAACGAATTGCGCACGGTGTACGCCGGAATGGTGAAGGACCATGCCGATGCGTATCCCGATAACGGCGGCTTCCGCATTGACGCCAGGATGCTCCGCGACGAGATTACTTCCGGCGCGCGCACCGTCCTGCTGGTTCTGCTGGCAGCTTCGGGACTGGTCTTCATCATCGCCTGTTCGAACGTTGCCAACCTGATTCTCGCGCGGACGGTTCGACGCGAGGGCGAACTCTCGATTCGTGCCGCTATGGGCGCAAACACTTGGGCGCTGCGCCGCATGTTGTTAGCCGAAAGCCTGTTGCTTTGTGGCGCCGGCGCGGTCATCGGCGTAATCATCGCGCAGCCTTTGGTCACCATCCTGGCTCGATATGCCTCGCGCTTCTCCGTTCGCGCGCTGGATTTGACGGTTGATTTCAGCCTGCTCTGGGTGGGAGTGGCGCTAGCCATCATCGCCGCGGTGATTTTGGCATTTGTGCCGCGCCTGCCATCGCCGAATGCCTCGAATGGCATGAACCTGGCGAGCGGCAGCGTCCGTATCACCAGCAGCACCGGCCGCCGCCAGCGCATCTTTGCCGTCACGCAAATCGCGGCGTCTTTCGTACTGCTCGCGGGCGCGAGCGTGTTGATCACCACGCTGATCGCGTTGCAAAGGACCCAGACCGGTTTCGATACGCGTCGAGTCCTGGTCGTCGACGTTCCGGCGCCGTCCGATGGAAGAACGCCGCAGCAAGTCGTCGATTTTTATAAAGAATCGGTGCGTCAAATCGATGCGCTACCCGGAGTCACCGAAACGGCTGTCGGCATGATCGCGCCCTACCGTGATGCGGGCGGCGGCTTCGGCGTGGGCTTGCAATTCTCGGGCGACGGTCACGTCCATGACAAAGACGATCCTCGCGCGCTGTGGCGCACGATTTCTCCCGGTTTTTTCACCTCGCTCGGCGTTCCGATCATTGCCGGGCGGGATTTCAACGCGCTCGATGACCAGAATAGCGAGCCGGTGGTGATCGTTAGCTCGACTTTGGCCCGGCAAATGTTTCCCGGTCAGGATCCGATCAATCGGCATGTGTATTGGACCGATCCGGTGCTCG
>DATEVZ010000136.1:0-3976 GCA_035258265.1 Candidatus Acidiferrales bacterium | reverse complement strand
CTGAGAGATGGGCTGGCGCTGGGAGCGTTCGCAGCTTCCCCTTCTTCGCCTACCGACACCATTTTCGTACTGGGGACGCATCCGGACGGCGCATTAACACCGACACAAAGATCGCGAACGTACAGTTCCCAATAACCGGGCGGCACGGTCCCGTTATCCGAAACCAGGTTCGTGGCTCGGGAAATGAAACCGACGAATCGCCCGTCAGCGCTGATGGCGACTTGCCTGCCGGTTTTACCGTTCGGCGCACTGCCATCCGGCGCAAGATCTGCGGCGATCGTCTTGGGCGTGCAACTCACCGTGCCCACGCAAGTGTCGCGCACAAAAATATTGCCGGAAGCTTGGGGCGACACCAGGTTTTTCGCCTGAGAATAAAAGGCCACATATCGTCCATCGCCGCTGATGGCTGGAGCTTCGCTCGGCCCGTTTGCGGGTCCACCCACCGCGCTTACTGAAACGACCTGCGGGAAACTCGCCGCCGCAGTCGACGCCGCGGAAATCGTAAAATTCAAAGGTGCCGACGTGGCCACTCCTCCGTTTGCGCCGAGGTTCACTACGGTGATCGCCGCGGTGCCGGCGGTCGCGATATCAGTGGCCTGAATAGATGCTTGCAACGATGTCGCGCTCTTGAAGGTCGTCGTTCGCGCTCCGCCGTTCCAATCAACCACCGAAGCCGGAGTGAAATTCGTGCCTGTCACACTAAGAATAAACGCGGCGCCACCTGCGGTGGCCGTCGCTGGTGAAAGTGCGCTAATCGTGGGCGTCGCAGGCGGAGTGGGTGAAATTACGAAGTCGACGGGCGAAGATGTGCCGCCTGCACTCCCAGAACTTGTGACCGTAACGGAAGCCGTTCCGGCCTTAGCGACATCCGCGGATGCAATCTGTGCTTGCAGCGCGTTCGCACTGACAAACATGGTTGTCCGCGACTTGCCATTCCAATTAACGGTCGAACTCGAAGTGTAACCGGCGCCCAGCACCGAAAGCGTAAACGCGGGCGCCCCCGCCACCATGCTAGCCGGCGAGATCGAACAGATCACCGGCGCACCGGACGACGAAACGATAAAGCTGACGGCAGGCGAGAACACCACATTCCCCCCGCCTCCGTAGGTAAATACGCTGATATTGTTACAGCCGGTGGTAGCGATGTCGGTGGACTCGATTTGTGCAGTCAATTGAGTGGAATTGACAAAGTTCGTGCAGCGGGGGCTGCCATTCCAAGCCACCACCGAGCCCGAAAAAGGCGGCATCGGCGGCTTCGCGCTGCACAGACTATCCGCACTACCGGCAACAAAATTCGATCCGTTCACGGTTACCGTGAATGTGGCACCCTTCGGTGCCTCCGTCGTAGGGCTCAGACTGGAGATCAGAGGCGAGTTCGGTTGCGTCGCGAGGATTTGGAACGTAGCCGCATTCTGGCTGACTCCGCCACCTGGGATTGGATTTGAAACCGTAACCGCTGCAGTGCCCGGCGATGCCACATCCGATGCCAGCACGGTGATCGCCATTTCCCCCGTGTTGAGATTCACGGTGGACGTTCGCGGTGCCCCGTTCCAATACGCCGTCGAAGTCCCTGACGATCCGGAAATGAATCCAGTCCCAGAGATGAAAAGCGTAAAGGATTGGCTTCCCGCCGTGATGCTTGCAGGAAAGAGCGCGCTAATCGCAGGCGTGGGATTTGGCGTACCGGCGGAGTTGCTGGAACCGCAACCGGACGCTACTATAACCATCAACGCGAGCATCCCGAACGCGGTCCAGCGCAAAAGCATCAAGCCTTGCCTCCTATGATTTTCACTTTTAGAGTTCGCGAAAACTCGTGCGACCTTCAGTGCCACGCCGGGATAGCGGAACGAGGAAAGCGATCAGACCGCCAGCAAGTCCCTCTAATATGAGTCAAGAATTGATAGCATCCCAGCGCACAACCGTCAACTCGGATTCCCGAGGACTGTGTTTGGTTGGCCGCGCTGAGAGCTGATTTGCGCTAAGCCGCAAGAGCGATTTTCGCGGCCGGAATGGGGTGAACCAGCAGAGCGCGCGGGGGCGCTTCGTGCGACGATTGCGGTCCATCATACCTGCGACGGCCGCACTTCCACCTTGGCGTTTAGCGTCCCGAACTTAGTGATCAGCTCGCGTTCCTGCGGGTAGGTTACCTCCGCTTCGAAGTCCACGATCATCGCACCGTCGGCCTTGTGCGTTTGCCAGCGACGGGCCGGAACTCGCGCTTCTTCCACGATTTTATGTGCGGAAATGAGCAGATCAGCGGGAGCGACCGAACTCGTCAACTGAAACGTCATCGGTTGCGTGTGCAAGCCCAGCCGCTCTTCCAGAATGCCCAGCGCGACTAAGGCCACGAGCACCAGCAACGTGGCGAAAATCGCGGTCCCCAACATGCCCGCTCCTACCGCCATTCCGATGCTGGCCATCACGAAAATTGTGGACGCGCTGGTGATCCCCACCACGGCGCCGCGCTCGCGGATCACGACGCCGGCGCCGATGAATCCGATCCCTGGAATAATTTGCGCGGCAATGCGGGTGTGGTCGCCGGTTACCTCACCGGCCATCACATACGAAATGATGGTAAACAGAGCCGCGCCAAAACAAATCAGCATGTTGGTACGAATTCCGGCGGGCTTGTGACGAAGCTGCCGTTCGAGGCCGATGACTCCGCCCAGGAACGCGGCCAGTATCAGCCGTAAGAGAATGTAAGAATTCAGGTCGTGCAGCATGACACCCCCCGGTCCCGCACTGGCGCGATTCTACCGGAACGTGGAGCCGTAGTTAAGCGTTGAACTCGAATTCGCGCAGATTGCGGGAATCAGAGCACGGGTGGACGCGCATGACCGACAGCGCCAGCGGCACAAGTTCACGAGGGACGCGAGCGTCAATTGACGCGCAAGATCACCAGCGTCCGGTCATCGCGGGGCTCTTCTGGCCTACCACTGAATTTGTCAGTCGCCGCCAATATAGCCGTGCATATATGCCCAGACGAGGTATCCGGCCGCACCGTCCGCAGCGTCTCAGCCAGGCGTTCGAATCCAAACTGCTCTTCGTGCGCGTTCATCGATTCCAGGATTCCATCGGAGGCAAAAACGAAAATGTCCTGCGGCTGTGTCGCGAACTCCAGAACCTCGTAATCCAAATCTGGAAAGATGCCGAGTGGCGTGCCATCGATTTTCAGCTCTTGTGCGCGCCCGTCTCGCACAAGAATCGGCCACGGGATCCCCGCGTTTGCGATGCGAAGTCGGCCCTTCTCCATATCGCAGTGAGCGAAGAGCAGAGCCACGAATCCTGGGCTGATGTGCGAAGCGCACAGCCTTCCGTTCAAAGTCGCGATCAATTCCGAGGGCGAAAGCTTGTGATCGGCAGTGTGCTCACGCAGAATCCCGATGGCCATTGCAGCGTAAAGAGCCGCCGCGGTTCCCTTGCCCGGCACATCACCGACCACGATGGCCAGGCACCCGTCGCCATAGGGAAGAAAATCATAAAAATCGCCGGCAAGCTCCCTGGCCGGCTTGTAGACAGCGGCGAGATCCAGTCCATGCATTTTGTGCGGATGTTGCGGCAGCAGTTGGCGCTGAATGTCGCGAGCGGTGTCCAAATCGCTCTGCAGACGCAGCTCGTTTTCGCGCGAACGTGCGTAAAGCCGCGAATTTTCCAACGCGATGGCGATGTAAGAGCCCAGAATCACGAGCATGCGCTCATGTTCAGCGCTGAAGGCACCGAGATTTATGCTTTCCAGATCGAGCACGCCGATCAAGCGGCCCTGCAGCGTCAACGGAATAACCAGCTCGGAACGCACGCGCTCGCTGTTTGGAAATTCCACGTAGCGAGGATCCTGGCGAACGTCATCCACGCGAAACGGCTTGCGCTCACCGGCTGCGTGGCCGGTGATGCCCTTGTAAAGCGGTACGCGAAACCGCGCTGGAATCGGTTCGCCGAAGTGCACGGAAAAAACGATTTCGAGTTGCGTGGACTTTTC
>DATEVZ010000135.1:0-4418 GCA_035258265.1 Candidatus Acidiferrales bacterium | reverse complement strand
CGCGATTCCGCGCGAAACAAACGCGCGCGCCAGCATTTCGAGCTGCGTTGCTTTTCCCGAGCCGTCGATTCCTTCCAGGACAATAAATTTTCCGCGCGCAGGCATCGAATTGCGGTCCAGTCTATCACACGGGTGTGATCGCAAACTCGTGGCCACGGCCTTTGAATCTGTTTGCTGTTGGTTCGATCATCCAAAGTCCAAAGCACAATTTCCGGTCTCCGATTTTCACCGTGCTAGAATCGCTGCGATGGAGAATCTTTCCCAAACAATCGCCGCGAACCTGGCGAAGGTTCGCGAACGTATGGCGCGCGCCGCGCAAAGGTCCGGGCGTCTGTCCGAAGAGATCACAATGGTAGCGGTTTCCAAGACGCATCCGGCGGAAGTAATTCGCGCGGCATATGAAGCAGGAGTCCGCCACTTCGGCGAAAATCGCGTGCAGGAGTGGGAATCAAAGCAGCCAAAGGTCGCTGATCTGGACGCGATATGGCACCTCGTCGGCCACTTGCAGAGCAACAAGGCCCGTCGCGCCGCGCATCTTTTTCGCCGCGTGGATTCACTGGACGATCTTGCGCTAGCAAAAAAATTGCACGCAGCCGCCGACGCGGAAGGGAAGTGCCTGCCCGTTCTGATCGAAGTCCACATGGGCGGCGAGGAGACAAAGAGCGGCGCAGCAGAGGCCGATCTGCCGTCGCTCGCGGCGAGCATCGCTCCATTCGCGCACTTGGATTTTGCAGGATTGATGACCATCCCACCGTTTTTCGACGATCTCGAGCGCGTGCGGCCTTATTTCCGCAAACTGCACGAACTTCGCGACGACGTGAGCAGGCAACTCGGTCGCCCGCTGCCGATTCTCTCCATGGGCATGAGTCACGACTTCGAAATCGCCATCGAAGAAGGGGCCACAGAAATTCGCATCGGCACCGCGCTGTTCGGCGCTCGTGCCGTCCAGCCATAAAGCTGGCTGGCGGCTCAGCTGGCGGCGGTTATTTCCTTTTGCCGCTCGGTCGTGAACGAGAGACGAAAGGGCCCTCCCGTTTGGGCCCACCTGCTGCTTTCTTTTTCCCGCCGCGCCTTGCAGCTGAACTGCCGGCCGCAACAACGTGCTTTGTCAAATCGAGCGTAAATTGGTCCACTGTCGAAACCGCGCCGGATGTTTCATCCACCCCCAAGGCTTGGCAAGAGATTGTAGAGGAATTGACGGTCAGCCGCAGAAACCCATAGACCTTGTCGTTGTATGCGTCCAACGTAAGCTTGTTACCCTTGCCGTCATTTCCAGGGACGCCTGGTTTCGGCAGCGCGCCTTTCTGGCCCGTTCGCACCGCGCTCAAATTGAAATAGCCGCCATTTCCTGCAACCAAATAGGGAATCTGCCGTCCATCGCTGGCCATCACGCGTGAATACCTTTCGTACAAGTGTGCGTGCCCAGAGAGCACCAGGTCAGGCCAAATCCCAGCCGTTTTGCAGGCGTTATCAATTTCCTGCAGCATTTGCGGGCTCGGGAAGTGCTGGCTGCTGATCGTGAAGGGAGGATGATGCACAGCCATAATCAAAGCAAAAGGATCGCTGCCCTTAACCGCTCGCTGCGCTGCCGCAGCCTGCAATTGCGCGACCAGAAAACTGGATTGCTGGGTACCGGCAGCGCCGCCGCTTAACACGCCCGTCGTTTCGCTGGTATTGGAATACAAACCGATGATTTTCACGAATGGCGCGTTGAGGGTGAAATAGACGCCCGGCTCCGTCAAAGTGGTCCGCGCGAATCCTTTGGCGGACGGGTCCTTGGTAGGCTGTCGACTGCAAAAATTCTGATAAAACGGCTGCAGCGAGTACTGCACCGGTTCGCTGGCAAATAGAACTCCGTCGTGATTTCCAGGAATTGCAAATATGGGACCGGCATAATCGCGATACGGATCGTAAAATTGATCGTAGTAATAGCGCTCTTGGCCGAAATAATACACAACATCGCCAAGATGAAACAAAAACGAGGCGCGACCGCTGCCGTAGTCCTTGCCGGCGAGATCAGCGCTCAACGCATCGGCCACCGCAAATTGATGCGAGGGCTCCTTGATCCCGCCGGTATCGCCCACGGAATGAAACACGATCTCTGCTGCCGTCTGAATCTGCTGCACAACACTGGCACCCCATACATCGGCCAGGGCCATCACCGGCGGATTTTTCCACGGAGCGGGAATGGGCTCGGTGACCGGCGTAGTCTGGATGCCGGAGTCCGCGTAAACATCCTTGGGGTCGAACGTATCAAAATTGTCAGGCGACGGCTGCGGGTTAGCAAATGCAAAACCAGTACTGGACATATTGAGCCTCTCTTTCTGGCGTGAAGCATTAGGAGCATTTGACGCTGAACACAACCTAATATACTTGTGTTGCGCTCTGCTTACTGGTTCGCAACATCTGCAATGACAGCGCGAGCCTTCCGCGCGCGGGCAAGGAACAATCCGCGGCTACGATAACAAATGGACATCACCGTCAACGCGGATTCAATCTCGTTTCGCGTCCGTGTCCAGCCGCGGGCGAGCCATGACGCCATTGAGGGCGATCACGCCGGCGCGCTGAAAGTCCGTCTCACCGCGCCACCCCTGGGAGGCCGCGCGAATGAATCGCTAAGACGCCTTCTCGCCGAGCGTTTGAACGTGCCCCTCTCGGCTGTTAGAATCATCTCCGGCGAAAATAGCCGCAACAAGCGCATCGCAGTCGCAGGTGTCACGCGCGAGCGAGTGCTCGCGCTCTGCTAACCGGCGGCAAACAGAAGCAAAAAGACCAGGGGCTGACTTCATGCGGGACATTAAAGCCATTCAATCCGAACTGCGCGCAAATAAAATTGACGGCTGGCTGTTTTACGACCACCACCATCGCGATCCCATCGCCGGCCACATCCTCGGCCTGGACGATCACGCGATGATCACCCGCCGCTGGTTTTACTTCATTCCTGCAAAAGGTGAACCGCGCAAGCTGGTGCATAAGATCGAGCAAAGCTCCCTCGATTCGCTCGACGGCAAGAAATTTCTCTACGCCGGATGGGAAGAACTGCACAAGACTCTGCCCAAACTCCTCTCCGGTAGCAAAAACATCGCGATGCAGTACTCGCCGGAAAACAACATCCCTTACATCGGGCTTGTGGATGCTGGAACCGTCGAGCTCATCCGCAAGCTGAAGAAGAAAGTAGTCAGCTCCGCCGATCTCGTGCAGAAATTCGAAGCAAGCTGGACACCAGACCAGCTCGAAAGCCATTTGGAAGCAGGCAAAATAGTGGATCGCGTTACCCGCGAAGCCTTCGCGCGCGCTGCCGCTTTTGTCCGCGAAGGGAAACCGCTAGTCGAAATCGAATTGCAGCAATGGATTTTGGAAAAGTTTCGCGCGAGCGGACTCACCACTGCTGAACCTCCCATTGTCGCGGTGCAGCCAAACAACGGCAATCCGCACTACGAACCGAAAGCTGGCTCGTCGCGTCCCATCCGCGCGGGCGATCTATTGCTGCTCGACATCTGGGCCAAATTGAATCGTCCCGATAGCGTCTACTATGACATCACCTGGGTGGGCTATCTCGGCGAGCGCGTGCCGGATTCTTACGCGAAAATTTTCCGTATCGTGAAGAGCGCCCGCAATGCCGCAATCGAATTCGTCAAGACATCTATCGCCAAGAAACGCCCGATTCACGGCTGGGAAGTAGATCGCGTCGCGCGCGAGACCATTCGCAAAGCCGGTTACGGAAAATATTTCGTCCATCGCACCGGACACAGCATTGGCCAGGAAGTTCATGGCAACGGCGCAAACATGGATGGCTTGGAAACGCGCGACGACCGCAAAATTGTCGCGCACACTTGCTTTTCGATCGAGCCGGGAATCTACATGCCCGAATTCGGAATCCGCAGCGAAGTGAATATGTATGTCGGCGAGAACGAAGCGCGCGTCACGGGCGCCATCCAGGAAGAAATTCTTCCGCTACTGGCTTAGGTGACCGTGAGCGAAGTACCCGTCAACGACAAACCTCTCGACAATCCGCCAAGCCCCTCGCCCACGTCGGCCGCCACCAGGAAAGGCAGCGCCCTCGCCCCGCTTGCAGCGATCGCCGCATGGCTCCTGCCAGGCTCGGGACACTTGTTTCTAGGCCGCTGGGGAAGAGCTCTTGGATTTTTTGTTTCGGTCGGAGGACTCGCAATTACGGGGTATCTCTTGCGTGGGAATGTTTTCCCTCCGCATTCGGGCGACCCGTTCGGCACGCTGGGATTTCTCGCCGACGCCGGTTCGGGCGTCTTCTACTATCTCTCTCACTTCTTCGAAGCCGCCGGTCCGAATGTATCTCGGGCCACAGGAGACTACGGCACGCGCTTCATCGCCGCAGCCGGAGTAGTAAACGTGCTCGCCATCTTTGATGTGCTGGAAATCGCCTCCGGGCGGAGGAACTG
>DATEVZ010000134.1:0-7714 GCA_035258265.1 Candidatus Acidiferrales bacterium | reverse complement strand
AAATTCGGATGGTTGCAGGGTACCGGGAACTCGTTCACAGGAAAGAACAATTGATTGCAGAGGCCTGATTTGAACTTAACAGCACTTGAACAGAGGAGATGAGATGCCGCAAGGGTTGACACCGCGCGAAATCGGCCTACGATAAGCAAGGGATAAGAAGACACCCGAAAACAAATGGCTAGCGCTGCTCCAACCCCCGACTCGTCCGCAGACTCAGAGAAGAGTCTATTCCGCATCGGCGAAGTCAGCCGCCTGACGGCGACGAAGACGTTCGTCCTGCGCTATTGGGAAACCGAGTTTCCCATGCTTGAGCCGGTGAAAAGCCCCAGCGGGCATCGCCTCTACCGCCGCGAAGACATCGAAACGGTTTTCGAGATCAAGCGCCTGCTCTACGAAGAAGGCTTCACGATTGCTGGCGCGCGTAAATACCTCGAGGGCCACGGCGAAGAGCCGGGTGGTTCGACCGAAGCCGCCGGTGGTGGTGGTGCCAGCCGTCCTGAGGTGCGCGCTCATGCACCCGCGCCGCGTCGTGAATCTGCTTCACGCCAACAGCGTAAATTCCTGCTGGATTTGCACGAAGAGCTGCTCGCTGTCTTGACCCTTCTTGAACGTGAATGATACGCTGACTGACGGTCGCAAGCGGTCGGGACGTGGCGCAGCCTGGTAGCGCGCACGCTTGGGGTGCGTGAGGTCGCTGGTTCAAATCCAGTCGTCCCGACCATTGTCCTCTCCGCAGTTCAATCGGAAGGGATTTGTCGAAAGGCGTTACGTCTGCACTGAATTTTCATGCCCCATATTCTGATTACCAATGATGACGGGATTCACGCTCCAGGCCTGCGCGCGCTCGTTGACGCGCTGAAGGACGAGGCCAGCCTGACCGTGATTGCGCCCTCGCACGAACGCAGCGCCAGCGCACAATCGCTCACGCTACGCCAGCCGATTTATATGGACCAAGTGGCACCCAACGAATACTCGGTTGAAGGCACGCCCGCAGACGCCGTGATCCTCGCGTTCAATGCGATCCTCAAGGAAAAGCCCGACCTCGTCGTTTCTGGAATCAATCGCGGCGGAAATATGGGCGAGAACATCTATTATTCCGGCACGGTCGGCGCGGCGATGGAGGGCGCGATCAATCGCGTCCCGTCCATTGCGATTTCGGTGGCCAATCGCAGCAAGGATTTCGATTTCAAGCCGGCGGCGCAGTTTGCGCGCACGCTGGTTCCGCTGGTGCTCGCTGAAGGCTTGCCGCCGGGAATCCTGTTGAACGTGAATGTGCCGCAAGCCTGGACCGGCGCGGTCCGCTTCACTCGTCAATCATCGAAGATCACTCGCAACCTGCTGCAGCCCGGCGCCGATCCGCGCGGCCGCAAATATTTCTGGCTGCACGAACAACAACTCATTGACGGAATCGAGCCGGATACCGATCTCGCCGCTGTGCGCGACGGCGCGATCTCGATTACGCCTCTCGAACTCGATCACACCCACAACGAATCGCTCGATCACCTCTCCCGCTGGACTAAACTTCTGGAATCCGTCGTCCGCAAGTAGCCTCAACTGGTGTTTATT
This sequence comes from Candidatus Acidiferrales bacterium, assembly GCA_035258265.1. GTDB lineage: Bacteria > Acidobacteriota > Terriglobia > Acidiferrales > UBA7541 > Palsa-295. The sequence continues at coordinate 6,148 of DATEVZ010000134.1, read as the reverse complement.
CGTTACGGCTCGCAGGATCGTGCGCGAGCGTCACGTCTTTCGCTGCGGATCGCAACGAAGGACCAAGCCAGCGGAAAACGAGCGTGGCGGCAATTCCTCCGGCGAGTTGCGCAACGATGAATCCCAACACATCGGCCGGCCGGATACCGGAGAACGTGTCACTGAGCGAGCGGGCAATCGTCACCGCAGGATTCGCAAACGAAGTCGATGCGGTGAACCAATATGCGGCAGTGATGTACGCCCCGACGGCAAACGCCACCGCGTTCGACCGATGCCGCGCGCATCCCCAAATCACGGACAGCAAACCGAACGTGGCGACGAACTCACTAAAAAGTTGCGCGGGGCCGCTACGGGCATGCCGCGATAGCGACACGACGTCCAGTCCGAACATGAGATGAGCGGCAATCGCTCCGCAGAGTCCGCCGGATACCTGCGCAAGAATATATTGAGGAGTCTCCCTCCACGCAATCCCGCCTTTCATCGCGTCGGCCAGCGTTACGACGGGATTGAGATGCGCTCCGGAGATCGGGCCAAACGCAAGAATCAGCGCCACGAGCGCCGAGCCAGTGGCAATGGTGTTTGCGAGCAGCGCGATGGCCACATTTCCGCCCGCCAAGCGCTCGCCCATAATTCCCGAGCCGACCACTGTGGCTACCAGGAAAAGTGTTCCCAGGTATTCCGCCGCCACCCGGCGCGTGAGTGAGGCCGTCACTGTTGACCGATGCGATCGATCTCTTTTTTGATCGCGAGCTGATCGAGGCTGGCAAGAGGCAGCGCCAAAAACAAACTGATTCTTCGATCGAGCATCACGAACGCGTCGCGAAATGAGCGTTCCAGTTGCTCGGGGTTGCTCCCAACCGCCCCCGGCTCGGGAACGCCCCAGTGGGCGGTCGTCGGCTGGCCGGGCCAGACCGGGCAGACCTCGCCTGCGACGTTGTCGCAGACTGTAAACACGAAATCCATCTGCGGCGCGCCGGATTTTGCGAACTCACCCCAGCTTTTGCTGCGTAAGCCGTCTACCGGTAAGCCCGCGCTTTTGAGTTGCGCTAGAGTTTCTTCGCGCACATAACCCGAAGGATGGCTGCCCGCGCTATAGGCCGTAAATGTCGGCTGGCCTTTACGATTCAAAATTGCTTCGGCCATGATCGAGCGCGCGGAATTTCCAGTGCATAGAAAGAGAACGTTGTAGTGCGGTTTCAAGCTTGCACCTTGGGCGCCTCGACCGTGCTGCAGCACGTGGGTCCGCAGCAGTCGCGGTTCGCGGCAGCCTCTTTGGCCGCGGGCTTTTTCGCGCGTACAAATGCGCTGGCGAATTTGCCTTCCACCTGTGGAGCGATTGCGTCCACGTCAATACCCTGCGTCGTAAGAAATTGCCTGGCGTCTTCAACGCTGTAAACGCGCGTTGGTTCGATCTCGATTTCTTCGAACCCCGCGGCCGCGAGTTTCCCCCGGTACTCCGATTCTTCCATCGCTCCGGCCACGCATCCTACCCACAGCTCCACATTTTTGCGCACGTCGGCAGGGACTTCGCCGCGCACCACCACGTCTGACACTGCAAATCTGCCGCCCGGACGCAAGACGCGATAAGTCTCATGCAACACGCGAGACTTGTCCGCTGAGAGATTAATGACGCAATTCGAGATCACCACGTCCACGGAATTGTCCGGCAGCGGAATGTTTTCGATCTCGCCCTTCAGAAATTCCACGTTGGCCGCTCCGGCTCTACGCTGATTCTCACGCGCTAGCGCTAACATTTCGTCGGTCATATCCAGACCGTAGGCTTTTCCGGTGGGGCCGACGCGCTTCGCGGAAAGTAGCACGTCAATTCCGCCGCCGGAGCCAAGATCGAGCACCGTTTCGCCGGGATTCAGCTGCGCCAAAGCTGTGGGATTTCCGCATCCGAGCGACGCTAGTACTACCTGTTCCGGCAAACCTTGCGTTTCGCCGGATGCGTAAAGATGGGAGGAGATCGGATCGCAACAAGGAATCGCGCTTGCTGTGCACCCACACCCGCTGTTTTCACCGGCCGCGACGCGGCGGGCTGCTTCGCCGTACTTGCTTCTCACCACTTCCTTGATGTCCTGGTTTGCCACTAGTGTTCTCCTTTTCTATTAATCTAATATCGTCAATATTCGATGCTAGTGCGCGTAGACTTTCGGCGATCGGCACGCGCGAATTTCACTCTACACGTCCATGATCAGACGGGCCGCGCCTGGGAACTCGCCCAGACACTTCAGGTTCACGCGGTAATACATGAATGTGCCGCGCCGCTCGGATTTCACGAAGCGCGTTTTCTTCAGGATTTTTAGGTGATGTGAAATCGTCGGCTGGCCAATCGGAAAATGTTTCACGATGTCGCAGACGCATACCGGATCACGGTTCGCCGCCAGCAGATTCAAGATGCGGATGCGCGTGGGATCGGCGAGGGCGTTGAACCAGCCGGCATATTCCCGCGCGCGCGCCACGTCGAGCTTCGGCGACACGCTGGTGCGGCAACAGTCTCCCTTTAAGGCGGTCGACTTTTTCCTACCAGCCATCTTGATGCACCTCCTTCGTGCGAGCTCAAGATTATCCTATTCATCGACAGACATCAATGAATAGTTGGGCCACTCCAGGAGACTTGGTGACCTCCCCAATCACTCGCACGACCTCCAGTCATCCGCCGGTGCGAACGACGTTCCGGAATTTCGGCAAACAACACGGCCGAGCTACAACGTTGTGATAGCCTCCAAGACGAAAATGAGAAAGGGCCTGCAGCTCTGCTTGATCTCGGCGGTTTTCGCGTTGTCATCGATCGTTACGTCTTTGTCCGCCTCCGCGCAAGACGTCACTGAGCCTCCGGCACCGCCCGCCTATGCCACGATAAAAGCGGTTCAGGCGTGGATTCCGATGAAAGACGGCGTACGTCTCGCCGTAAACCTCTACATGCCGGACGGGCCTCTGCCAAGCGTGAAACCCGACGAGAAGTTTCCCGCCATCCTCGAATACTTGCCGTACCGCAAGGACGATTGGACACTCGCGCGCGATTGGGATCTGCACTCTTACTTCGTGCGCCGCGGCTACGTCACTGCGCGCGTCGATATCCGCGGCACCGGCGCGAGCGAAGGCGCCCCACCGGATCGTGAATATTCGGAGCAAGAGCAGCAAGACGGCCTCGCGGTGATTGACTGGCTTTCGAGGCAGCCGTGGTCGAACGGGAACGTTGGCATGATGGGAATTTCGTGGGGCGGCTTTAACGCGATCCAAATCGCGCGACGGCATCCTCCTGCGCTCAAAGCCATCATCGCGATGTGCGCGACCGAAGAACTGTTCCACGATGACATCCATTACATCGACGGGCTGATGCATCTTGACGAATTCGAACTCGCCATGGACCTGCAACTGGGTCTAACGCCCGCGCCCGATTTCCCTACCGACGAGAAATCGCTAGCGCTGCGCTTCGACGCGACGCCCTGGTTTCTGCTTTACCTGAAACATCAGCGCGATGGCGAATTCTGGCGGCGCGCATCCGTTCGGCCGAACCACTACGCTGATTACACCGTGCCCAGCTTCATGATCGGCGGATTTCTGGACGGCTATCGCGACAGCATCCCGCGCTTCTTCGAATATTCCAAAGCGCCGATGAAGGCTCTGCTCGGCCCCTGGAATCACACGTTCCCGCACGCGGCCGAACCAGGACCTTCGATCGAGTGGCGCGTCGAAGCTACGCGCTGGTGGGATTATTGGCTCAAAGGCAAGCAAAACGGAATCATGGACGAGCCGCGTTTCGAGGTGTACATGCGCCACTGGTATTCGCCGGATCCAAAGATCGCGGAAATTCCCGGCGACTGGCGCGCAGAAAAAACCTGGCCACCCGCGAACATGCGCTCGCAGACGTTTTTCCTCGAGCCGAACCACACGCTGGGTGATGCGGCCCCGCCGGCTTTGTCCACAGGTGGCGACAAGTTGCAGTATCTCCCTTCCATCGGCGAGGAAGCCGGGTTCTGGTGGGGCGATTTAACCGCGGACCAGCGGCCGATTGATGCCTACAGCCTCGTTTACGATTCCGCGCCGCTCGTGCAAGACACAGCGTTGCTTGGATGGCCCAAAATGTTTCTGCAAGTTTCTACGAGCGCCCCTCTCGCTGATTGGTTCGTGCGACTTTCTGACGTTGCGCCCGACGGCACTGTGACGATGATCACAGGCGCGGGACAAGGCGGCGCGCAGCGCGACTCGGCGGCGAATCCCGTGGACCTTCATCCCGATCAGAAGTATTTGATTCCTATCGAGCTCCATGTCGCCAGTTGGCGCTTCCCGATCGGCCACCGCATCCGCGTGGCGATCTCGAACGCGCTGTGGCCGATGATTTGGCCGACGCCGTATTCGATGACGACTTCGTTGTGGTACGGCGGCCCGAACACTTCGCGCTTGGAACTTCCGCTTGTCCCGCTCGATCCGTCAGCGCGTCCGCATTTCGCGGCGCCCGAAAAAGAAGCGCCACTTCTCGGCGTCTCGTCCGAAGGCGACACCTGGCCGCCGCAGGATTGGACCGTGACGCGCGATGTGCTGGCTGGTTCGACACGCGTCGCTTGGAGCGGAAATGATTCCAGCACATATCCGTGGGGCAAGATGAAGGACCACGAACAGATGAGCTACGTCGTTCGAGACGCCAAGCCCGCAGCGAACACCGTGCACGGAGAAGCCTCGACGACCGTGGAACTGCCCGGCCGAATGCTGGTTTGGAGCGTGATCCTCGATCTGCGCAGCGACGAAAAGAATTTCTACTATCACTTCGAGCGCCATCTAATCGAAAATGGCAAGCCGCTGCGCGATAAAACCTGGGAGGAAACCGTTCCGCGTGACCATCAATAGAGCCCAAAGCCTAATCCGTCATCCTGAGCGCAGCGAAAGATCTCTCTTAGATGTGAGCTCTCGCAGCAACTACAGTGCAACGCGCGCGCTCGGCGGGAGCGCCGCGTGAAAAACACCGCCATCCTGCTCGTCAGCTGTCCCGATCAGAAAGGCTTGAACGCCGCGATTCACGATTTCATTTATCGCGGAAACGGCAATACGCTCCACGCCGACGAACATCAGGACGCCGAACGAAATCTCTTTCTCATGCGCGTGGAATGGGACCTGACGGATTTCACGGTCGATATGCACGAATTCGCGAAGCATTTCCAGCCCATCGCCGACCGCTTCGGAATGCAGTGGCGCGTCGCGCTTTCCAGCTATCGCCCCAAAATCGCGATTTTCGTTTCGCGTTACGATCATTGCCTGGTGGATTTGTTGTACCGCCAGCGTAGCGGCGAGCTCGCCTGCGAGATTCCTCTGATCGTCAGCAACCACGCGGACGTGCAACGCTGGGCGGACTTTTACCACATTCCGCTGCACGTCATTCCTGTCACGAGGGAAAACAAAGCCGAAGCCGAACGCAAAGAACTCGAGTTGCTGCGTCCGCATGGCATTGATCTGATTGTCCTGGCGCGTTACATGCAGGTGCTATCTTCGGATTTCATCCGGCAATATCCGCCGCATCGCATCATCAATATTCATCACTCATTTCTTCCTGCGTTTGTCGGTGGGAAGCCACACCAGCAAGCGTTCGACCGCGGCGTGAAACTGATCGGCGCCACCAGCCACTACGTCACGGAGGTGCTCGACGACGGGCCGATCATCGAGCAGGACGTGGTGAGAATTTCACATCGTGATCCGCTGGAGGATTTAATTCAGAAAGGACGCGACCTGGAGAAAGTGGTGCTTTCTCGCGCCGTTCGCTGGCACATCGAAAATCGCATTCTTCTTTATGGCAACAAAACGGTGATTTTCGACTGAGGTCAGTTCGCGCGCCGCGTCCTTCGGGATCTAGCGTTCAGCGCGCGACAGCCGCGCGCGTATCCTGCAAATCTGCGGCGAGCAAACGATGGAACAAATGTTCGCCCGCTTCACGTCGCACCGAGAGCCGTCCGGATTGATATGCGCGCGAGCTCAACCCGCGCTGCACGCCGGCACAGATTATGATGTCTTCCTGCTGCACTCGCTCGCTGACGCCCATGCTTTCGCGGATGTACGGCATCTGTGATTCACGCGTGTCGCCAAAATAGAAATCGAAAATCACTTCGCAGCGATCCACGCCCAGAGGAAGCACTAAGTTCGTATCGAGATAGCC
>DATEVZ010000133.1:0-22516 GCA_035258265.1 Candidatus Acidiferrales bacterium | reverse complement strand
GCCCGTGTTTTTCATACAGGCTGTTAGAGTTTGTTGAGGCCGTCTAAGGCGGCTACTTTGTAGGCCTCGGCTAGAGTTGGATAGTTGAAGACGGTGTCGCGGAAATATTCTATGGTGCCGCCATAATAGAGGACGGCTTGGCCGATGTGAATGATTTCGGTCGCGCGCTGGCCGATAACGTGAACGCCTAGCAGCTTGCGCGTATTGCGATCGAAGAGAAGTTTCAACATGCCGCTTTCATCGCCTAGCATCATGCTCTTGGCGAGTTCGTTGTATTTCGCGAGGCCCACTTCGTAAGGAACTTTATTGGCGGTGAGAGTTTCCTCGGTCTGGCCGACCATGGAAATTTCGGGGATGGTGTAGATGCCGTACGGGAAAAGTTCGGGCATGTGTTCGGACGGCGCGCCGAACATGTGGCAACTCGAAAGGCGGCCCTGCTCCATGGAAGTGCTGGCCAGCGCGGGGAAACCGATAATGTCGCCCGCGGCGTAGATATGCGGCACGTTGGTCTGATAGTGCTCGTTGACTTTGATTTTGCCGCGCGGATCGGGCTGCAATCCGGCGGCTTCGAGGCGAAGCTGATCGCCATTGGCCTGGCGTCCGACGGCGTAGAGCAGAGCGTCCGCCTGCACTTTTTTTCCACTTTCGAGTTCGGCGAAGACCCGGTCGCGCTGCGGATCAATGCCGACGCGCGTAACTTTTTCGCCGAGGCGGAACATGGTGCCCATTTGCCGCAAATGGTAGGCGAGCGCTTCCATGATTTCGCGATCGGCGAAATCGAGCAGCGCGGGGCGCTGGTCAATCAGCGTGACTTCGGTGCCGAGAGCGGCAAGGAAGGAAGCATATTCGAGGCCGACGACGCCGGCGCCGACGACGATGAGTTCGCGCGGGAGTCCGTCCATGCCGGAGATGCGATCGGTGTCCACGATGCGTTTGTCGTCGAAGGGAATTTCCGGATTGCGCGCGGGGCGAGTGCCGCAGGCGATCAGAACGTGGTCCGCGTGAAGAATCGTCTTGTCGTTGTCGCCCTGAACTTCGATCGTATGGGGGTCGGCGAATTGCGCCGTGCCCTGGAAAATCTGGACGCCGTTGCGGCGAAGCTGCGCGCGAATGACTTCCGTTTCGCGGGAAATGATGGTGCGGACGCGGAAGGAAAGATCCTGGACGGAAATGTCATTCTTGCCGCGGTAATTATCGCCGTAGAAAGCGCGGACCGCGTTGCCGGTGAGCTGGAAGATGGCTTCGCGGACGCTTTTGCTGGGGATCGTTCCGGTGTGGACGCAGACGCCGCCGATCATGAGCGTGCGGTCCACGACGGCAACGCGCTTGCGGAGTTTCGCGGCGCAGATCGCGCCTTTTTGCCCGGCTGGGCCGCTGCCGATTACGATGAGGTCGAAGTTGGATTCAGCCATGCGTTCACCCGATATTTTGAAGGATTCTAATTGAAATTGAAACCACGCGCCGATGCGACCGCGATTGCACGATGCACATCCCGGATGCTGCTCTTGCAGAGACTGATCCAGACTCCAGCTTCTGCCGCACGGAAGGGGGAAACGGAGTGCGTATTCAGGGCGATTCTGCCGCTACATCTTTACAGGAATATAAACGAGGTCAGGATACAGAAAAAGCTGGCAGAGCGCCATGTTGGGTGGGTGAAGGGTACCTGTTCACACGGTAAGCGGGCGCCCGCGTCACACCGTGTGGTCTCAAGGCGTAGAGCCCCGACGAACTTTACCGTCGGTTAGGCGGGACCGAAGTCCCGCCCTTCCGAAGATGGCCGATGCCGCGGCGAATTCGAATTTGGGCGAGAGCAAAAATGTGGCGGCCTGAACGCCGCCGCTGCGAACCCAAGGCACATTATGCGAGCGCGATCATATCAATTTCTACGCGGAAATCGCGCGGGAGGCGCGAGACTTCTACCGTGGTGCGCGCAGGCGGATTGCCTGGAAAATAGCGCGCGTAGACTTCATTCATGGCGGAAAAATCGTTCATGTCTTTGAGAAAGACACCGAGCCTGACGGCGCGGTCTAGCGAGGAGCCGGCGGCTTCGACGATGGCCTTGAGATTTTGGAAGATGCGCTCGGTTTGTTGAGCGGCGTCACCGTCTAAGGCTTGGCCGGTGGCGGGATCGAATGCGACCTGGCCAGATATGAAAATGAATCCGTTGGCTTTGATTGCTTGCGAATACGGGCCGATGGCTTTGGGGCCTTTTTCGGTGGCGATGACTTCCCTCACAGTTCCTCCCTTGGGCGGAAAATGAAAATGGGAAAGCGAAAATGGAAAAGTGGCTCGGATTATTGTCGGGTGCTCGGATGCTCGCGAACCTGTTACGTTAGCACCGTTGTTTTGTACCGCGGAATTTGTCTAGCCGATTAGGGTTACTTTTCTAGCGCCAATTTGTCCTGGGCTGAATTCGTAAGGCGGCGGCAAGCCGCCGCACTCCAAAATGTTCTCGCCTGGTCAATCGTTCGCGCTGAGGCTGATGTGTCGTGATTTTTTGTTTTCGGATTTCTATTTTCTATTTTCATTTCTAATTTCATTTGCTATTGCTCGCGGCCGCAGCCGTTTGGTAGCGGCTGCGAAAGTCTTGGGGCATGCCTTTGTTGTAGAGCCAGGTGCGAAAGGGTTCGGCGAGATTTTTCCCGGTGGATTGCTCGAGGGCGGAGCGGACGTCGTCGTAGCCGACTTCCTGGCCGCCTAGTATCGCTACGACCTGCTTGAGGCCTTGGCGGACGAGGGCTTCGCCGTAGGCGTCTTCGAGCGCGATGAAGAAGAGCGCGGCCTTGGTACGCGCGATGCGGCGCTGCTCGATTGGATCGTAAAGCATTGTAGAGATGACGGGTTTTTCGGGATTGGGCGTGGCGGCAGCTTGCTTGACAGCTTCGTCGTACTCCTCGAGAAACTCGATAATGCGCTTGCGGCGCGCGGGCTCGCCGCCGTGGGCTTCGTCAACGACGACCGTGGCGTAATCTGGCAGTCCTTTACTCAGACCTACGGCGGAATTCGTCGACGGGTATAGCTGGTCGCCGAACCAACTGTACGCGAGAGCGTAAGAGATTTTTTGGAGGAGTTCATCGCTCTGCAAGCCGAGCGCGAGCGCATCTTCACTGACGAGCGCGCCACCGGGGAAGGACGCCACAGTCTTCGAATCTTCATCATCGCCGTGGGCGCGGAGTTCGGGCGATTCGACGACGCGCGGCTGAGCGATATTCTTATCGAGCGGGCCAAAATCAGTTTGTAGCGTGGACCATGCCGCGGAGATGCGCAGCACCGCGGCGGAATCATCTTTCAAAGGCTGCATGGTCCAGAAGGATATAGACGAAGGCTGACGGCCGGATGATGAATCCACGTAGCGGCCGGCGACGATGTACGGAGCTAAATCGCCACTGCGCATTTCGAAGCGGTATTCGATTTCGCCGCCGTCTTTTTTGCGTCCAGCGAGCCTGCCGCGGGCAAGTATGAGGAAGTTTTCGGGCATGCGGACGGTGTAAAACATTTTCGGCGGACGCGCGGGATAGGGAGCCAGAACGCGTTTGGGCGGCTGCGGCAGAGGGATCCAACCGCGCGGGCCGAGGTGAAAATTATCGGCGCCTAGCGTGATGCGCGAGCCGCGATCGGCTGGGGAGCCGAAGCTGTATTCGATCGTCAAGTTGTGACTTTGCTTGCGCTCCCAAGGTATGTCGAAGGCTAGGCGTAGGGCGTTGGGCGATTCTTGCTGGTATTCCTCTGGGAGCTTGGACGGCGTTATTTCATGGCCGTCCAATTCGACGTGCAGGTTCTTGCGGCCGTAGAGTTTTTCGTCTGGAAAGGTAATGTCTATAAACGACAGGCTGGTGGTGCCAAAATTTTGCAGCGTGTAAACCGAGCGGACTTGTAATTCTGGCGGGGGGCCTGGCAAGAAGTGGACTTCGCGTGACTCTTTTAGAATTCGGTAAACGGGGGCCAGCGGAACGCCGCAATTTGACGTGCAAAAGATGAGAGATAAACCGAGGAGGGCTGCGGCGATCGGGCGCGGCGCGATGCGATTCAAGATGGAAGGATTTTAGCTGGCGGGCGTGGAAAAAGGAAAACAGAAAAGAGAGTGCGAGCACGCGCGCCGATAAGGTGTCGGACGGGAAGATCCTCGGAGGGCTGGCCTGAGACCCGCCCCTACGGACGAACATCCATTTGTGTTCAAGCACCAGCACATCGGTGAAGGAGCTCAGCCACGAAAATGCAGACTCTATGTCGTGGCTCAAGCCACGACCCACAAAGAATCGCGAATCGCTGCGTGGATTTTATTGCGCTGGAAAATGGCGGAGGATTTCGGCGTCTGTGGAGCCTCGACGACGGAGGGCTAGGATTTCGGGTGCAGCGGAATTGGGAATGCCGCGGCGGACTAATTCGAGCAACGTGGCATTGTCGATGCGAAGGTTTCGCATATTGCCGAGCGACGCGCCGGAAAGGACGGGCTGGTTCGCGGCGTGATGACGCGCTACCTCCATAATGATGGCATCGGTAAGGCCGGCCAAGTGCATGGCTTGCAGCTCGCCGTAGCCGAGGCCCAATTGGTCGAGATTGGCCAAGCCGAGAATCGTGCCTTCCGACATTCCGGATTGATGCATGGTGGTGATTGCGTCACCGGCCGTGAATTGCTGATGGCGGCTATGGGAAATTCGAAGGAGTTCGATGCAGTCTGCGTCGGAGAAACCGGCTTCGCGGACTTTGGCGATTTGGCCCACTTCGGGGGCAGAGATGTGGAGTGCTTTCAGTTCTTTGATCGAGTCGTACGTCATGCCGACGCTATCGAGCGGCGAGGTGTCTAGCGGCATGAGGCTTTGGCAGGCGGAGAGGAGCAGCGCGCCGGCTAGCAGTATTACGCCTGCTAGCGTGCGTTGGGGGCCGATGGTGCGGGCTGGCTCGCGCGCGTACATGACTAGCATTTTACAGAGCGATGGACTGCGGTGGGTCGCGTGACGCGGAAAGATTAACTGCGGCTCTTACGGCAGAGGGCGCATCAGAGAAAGTCAAATATGCCCACCTGAAGGTAGCCGTTACAAAGTCAGAACGACACTAAACGTTGTAGACGCGCTCGATGTCGAAGACGCCTGGGATACGTTTTATGGCGCTCAGGATGCGCTCTAGTTGCTTGCGGTCCTGGACATCTAGGGCCACGTCAATGCGGGCGCGCAGATCCTGTCCGCCGCTTTCGAAGGTGCGGATGTTTGCGCCGGAATCGCTGATCACCGCGGTGATATTGGCCAGCATCCCGGGACGATCTTCGGTAAGGATGCGCAGGCGGACCGGGAAGGTGGCGTGGGTTTGGCCGGCCCATTCGACGGCAATGCGGCGTTCGGCGTCATACAGGAGATTTTGCACATTGGGACAGCTTTTGCCGTGAACGGCGATGCCGCGGCCGCGCGTGACGTAGCCGATGACGTCATCTCCCGGAATTGGATTACAGCATTTGGAACGATAAACCATCAGATCATCGTGGCCGCGCACCAGAATCGAGCCATCGTTCATCCCCAGCATGCGCTTGACGGTGTCGGTGATTTTCGGCTTTTCTTCGACGGGCTCGGTGAGCGGCTGGCCAGAGGCTTTTGCCAGAACTTGGCGAGCGGACCATTTGCCGTAGCCCAGGTCGGCGTGGAGATCGTCGATGCGGCCGCAGCCATATTCGGAAGCGACGCGCTGCCAATCCTCCGGCGAAATTTTCTTCAAGGCCATGCCGGCTTGGCGCGCTTCTTTTTCAAGGAGGCGCTTGCCGACGTCCTTGGCCTGTTCACGTTCGTGGAGATTGATCCATTGGCGGATTTTGCTGCGAGCGCGTGAGGTGTGCACGAAGGAAAGCCAATCGCGTGATGGTTCGTGGCCTTTCTGGGTGATGATTTCGATCACGTCGCCATTGGCCACGGCGTGGCGCAAGGGAACGATCGCGCCGTTCACTTTTGCGCCGGTACATTGATGGCCGACTTCGGTGTGAACCGCGTACGCAAAATCAATGGTGGTGGCACCGCGCGGAAGCACGACAACGCGGCCCATCGGCGTGAACGTATAGACCTCTTCCGGGTACAGATCCACACGCAGAGTGGAAAGAAATTCGCTGGGCTCCTGCATCTCCTGCACCCACTCGATCAGTTGACGCATCCAGACGATGCGCTGATCGTCGGCAGTGGTGGCAAGGTCCGCGCGGCCGTCCTTATATTTCCAGTGCGCAGCGACGCCCTGCTCGGCGATGCGATGCATATCCTGGGTGCGGATTTGCACTTCGAAAGCCTGGCCGCCGTGAATCACCGTGGTGTGCAACGACTGGTAGAGGTTGGGGCGCGGCATGGCGATGTAGTCTTTGAAGCGGCCGGGAACCGGTGGCCAAATCTGGTGGATCACACCGAGCGTGGCGTAACAATTTTTCACGGTGTCAGTGATAACGCGGATGGCGAGCAGGTCGTATACCTGATCAATCGTCCGTTGCTGCTTTTGGCTTTTCAGGTGAAGGGAGTAGATACGCTTGACGCGGGCCTGGACTTCCGCGGGAATTCCGGTTTCGACCATTTTGTCGCGGATGGAATCCTGAACTTCATGCAGGAATTTATCGAAGACTTTTTGCTTGGTGGCGAGCTTTTTCTGCAATTCGAAAAATGCTTCGGATTCGAGGTAACGGAAGGAAAGGTCTTCGAGCTCGCCGCGAATCAAGCCCATGCCCAAGCGATTGGCCACCGGGGCGTAAATGTCTAGCGTTTCGCGCGCGATGCGCTGCTGGCGTTCGGGATCGAGGTAGTTCAGCGTGCGCATGTTGTGCAGGCGGTCGGCAAGCTTGACGACGACCACCCGGACGTCGTTCACCATCGCTAGCAACATCTTGCGGACGTTTTCCGCCTGACGGGTCTCCGGAGCGAGCAGATCGAGCCGGCTGATCTTGGTGGCGCCCTCGACCAGGCGCGCCACGTCCGCGCCGAATTGTTCGGTAATCGTGGTGAGAGGAATCTTGGTGTCTTCCACGACGTCATGGAGCAGCGCGGCGCAGAGTGAGGTAACGTCGAGCTTCATGTCCGCGAGGATGTGCGCTACTTCCAAGGGATGAGAGAGGAACGGCTCGCCGGAAAGGCGCGTTTGCGTCTTGTGCTGCTCGGCGGCGAAATCGTAAGCGCGGCGGAGGAGTTCGAGGTCGTCGCCCGGACGGTTGCGTCGCACTTTGTCTATCAATTCGACAAAGCGGAGGTCCACGGCACGACGGGCCGCTTGGGTGATGACAGGTTTACCGGCTGAACCCATGGGCAATTCTATCTCAAATTGGGCGAATGAGGCAGCGGCGGCTTGGGGGCTTGTTTCGCTGGATGCGGGGCTTCGCGATGCTTCTTCGGCGCCGGCAAGCCGTCGCACTCCCCGATGCGACCGTACTCGCTCCGCCTATTTTGCCTTTACCACTGGATGGCCTTTGGAGATCCAGTCGGTATTGAAGTCGTCCGGCAGAATCAGCACGCGCAGATGCGTGAATCCGGTATCGCGCATGGCGACGAAGGCTGGGCGGATATTCAAGACGTAGGCTAGAAAGGCCGAGGCGTATTTGTTTCAGTTTGCGGTTTCGCGTTACAACGGCACAGCCAAGAGTGGCTGTGCTACCAAGGCGGCTACCATTCCGAAAGAAAACCGGCGGGCCCCTTAGGACCCGCTTGAAACGGTTTGATGTTGGGAGTAACCCAGCCTCTGCGGCGCGCCTGACAGACAGCGGCGACGTCCTAAGAAGACGGCTGCGGGTTCTCCAACTTCTTCTGTTTGATGGCTTTGACCTTGTCCACTAGATCGTCGGCCAGTTTGACGTCGGTGTCGCGGGCGGCCGGATCGGTTTCCATATCGGCCTTCTGGCGATAGAGGAGGTTCAAGTACGCCATGGCATCGTCATAGTCGGGACGCAATTGAATGGCTTTCTGCAGGTTGGTGATGCCCTCGTCCACGATGGAGCCGTATTTGGTCTTGAATTGCGCGGCGAGCGGGGTCGGCATGGGATCGGTGTCCCGAATGGTTTTCTTGGCGGTCTTGTTGTAGTCCTCGCGCAGGTCGCGGTTGCCGCGGAAAGCGAGCGACCAATCAATGACGCCGACCCAGTAGTATGGTTCGGGATCTTCCGGCTTCAACTCGATATGCTTTTCGTGGTAGCTCTTCGATTCCTCGAATTTCTTGGCGTCGAAGGGCGTGCCGCCCATGTTGTAAAGAATGGAGCCTAGACCATCAATGGCGGAGAGATTGTCGGGACTCTTGGCCAGAATGTCCTTGAATTCCTGGGCAGCCTGCTGGCCGTTGCGAACATTTTCGTCGGACGGTGCACCGGGAATATATTGCGCGGAATAGGCCGTGGCGAGGTAGAGCCGCGCGTTAGTGAGCGATGGATCAAGGTCCTTCGCTTGCTTGAAATCTTCAATGGCCAGATCGGTCTGGCCGCCTTTATAGGCCTGCACGCCCTTATTGAGCTTGTCGCGCGCACGAAGCTTGTCGCAACCGGCTCCAGCGGCCACTGAGGCCACCACAGCCAGAAGTAGAAGTGTATGAGGCTTCCGCTGCATTCCTTGCTCTCCTTGATGAAAGCTGCGCCGAATCCGAAAACCTGCCCACCCGAAAAGACTCGGAAGCTTTGCTATTGCTAAAATTGCACTACTGGCCTGCTTCGATTTTCGCCGTAATGAGGCCGACGTCTTCGATTCCCGAACTGCGCATGACGTCAATAGCGCGAGCCACTTCTACGAATTCCACAGAATCGTCGCCCTTTACAAAAGCCGCCTTGTCGGCGCGCCGTTTGAAAATGTCCTGAAGCCGCGGCCCCAGACCGTCCCATGAGACATCGTTCTGATTGATCCTGACCTTCCCGTCAGCGCTGAGCTGAACGACGATAGTGTCCGGTGGCTGAACCGCGTGCGGCGTATCAGGTGCGGGCTGCGGCACCAGGGCACGCAATCCTTGGGGCGTGGTGGGCGTGATAACCATGAAAATTATGATCAGGACGAGCAGCACATCAATCAACGGAACGATGTTCGGTTCGAACATCGATCCTTTGCCGCCCCCCACCGTCATGCCCATGAGGAACTCCTTTAGCGCAACCCGGGCTGCACCTCACTACTGCTCCAGGATTTTACTGGCCCGCTTCGATCTTCGCGGTTATCAGGCCCACATTGTCGATGCCAGCGCCGCGCATGATGTCAATGGCGCGAGCGACGTTGGCGAATTCCACGTTGTCATCGCCTTTGACGAAGGCCACTTTCTCGGCGCGCTGTTTGAAGATGTCTTCCAGGCGCGGCCCGAGATCGTCCCAGGAAATCTGGTCCTGGTTGATCATTACTTTTCCGTCCGAAGTCACCTGCACGACGATAGTCTTATCCAACAGCTCTTTATTCTCTTGCTGGTTGGGCGGAGTGGGCTGCGGCACGAGCGCATCAAGACCCTGTGGAGTGGTGGGCGTGATGACCATGAAGATGATGATCAGTACGAGCAACACGTCAATCAGGGGGACGATGTTCGGCTCGGACATCGAGCCTTTACTGCCACCAACTGCCATTCCCATGGGAGGACTCCTTTACAGTAAGCGCTGCGATATTGCTGGCGCCCGCAAACTAATCAGCGGGCGGAGGCGGAGGCGCCGTAGCCGCGCCCTTGGTGCGAATCTTTTCCGTGAGCAGGCCTAGCTTGTCGACACCGGCAGAGCGGACTTCGTCAACAGCCTTGACCACGTCGCCATATTTGGCGCGCGCGTCGGAGCGAACGAAGACGGTCTTATCGAGGCGATTGGCGATCAGGTCTTTTACCCTGGTGGTGATATCGTCAAGCCCCACCTGCGTGCTGCCCAGGTACATTTTGCCGTCACGGGTGACAGCCAGAATGATGGCGTCATCCTTGTCGGCATCCTGCATGTCCTGGGCATTATTTACCTTGGCCATATCCACGGAGACGCCCTTCTGCAACATGGGCGTAACCACCATGAAGATGATGAGCAACACCAGCATGATGTCCGCCATGGGGATGACGTTCGGGGCGGCCATTACCGGAGGTGCTTTGGGCTTGTATGCCATGACTTACTTCTTTCCGCCGCGACGGGTGATGAAGTAGTTGATCAGCTCCATCGAGGAGTTGTCCATCTCGACGTCGAAGGCTTCGACTTTGTTGGTGAAATAGTTGAAGGTCCACACGGCCGGAACGGCTACGAGCAAGCCAAGCGCGGTGGTGACCAGGGCTTCCGCGATACCGCCGGCGACAGCCGACAGACCGGTGGCCTTCGAAGCGGAAATGCCTTTGAACGCGTTGATGATGCCCATCACGGTGCCGAACAATCCGACGAACGGCGCCGTGGATCCGATGGTGGCGAGGCCGGAGAGGCCACGCTTCATTTCGGCGTGAACGATGGCGACCGAGCGCTCGAGGCCGCGCTTAGCCGCTTCGATCACTTCTTCATCGCCCACCTGCGCCGAGGCTGCCTGGAATTCAGAGAGGCCCGTGGCCACCACCTTGGCAATGTGGCTCTTCTTGTTGCGCTCGGCGATGGAAATGGCTTCGTCGAGCTTGTTGTCTTTCAGGGCGCCCGCAACCTGCTGAACGAATATGCGGGACTGCTTGCGAGCCGCGCTGTACATCAAGGCGCGGTCAATCATGATGCCTACCGACCAGGCGGACATCGTGAAGAGAATGATCACGACCACCTTCGCCGGCACGCCCATGTTGTGCCACATGCTGACCAAATCCCAACCGACCTCGCCGCTCGGCTGCTGAAACATCACCACACCGGCCAAAAGTAAATTCGAAAGCATTAGTTTGCTCCTCCGTTCCTGCGAAACGATCACGGCAGCAAGATTCTGCCGGTCGGATTTTATTTCAAATCAGCCCTGGCCCCGCGAGAGGCCTGAACCATGCCCTGCTTAACCACCCAAAGTAAAGACAACCGAAATCGTGGTATCCACATCCACCGGCTCACCGTTGAGCAAGGTGGGTTTGTAACGCCACTGACGGACGGCGTCCATCGCGTTCTTCATCAGCAACGGCGGACCGGAGATGTAAGTCAACTCCTGGATCGTGCCGTCCTTGGAAATAACTGCGTGGAGGACGACCGTGCCGGAAATGTGAGCCGTCTTGGCAATCGCCGGATAAACAGGCTGCACCTGGCGAATCAGGTTTGCTGCTGCCACGTTGCCGCCAACTCGAATGCGCGTGGGCGCTGCCTTCGGCGGCGGGGGCAAAGCCGAGCCCGTTCCACCGATAATACCGCCAAGAACGCCGCCAGCCTGACCGCCCGGAACGCCACCGGGGACGCCACCCACAACACCCGTAGCACCAACGTCAGGCGGCAATTCTTCTTCCTTGATCATTTGCACTTTCTTGGGGATGACGGTGGGAGCCAGCATCTGGCCATTGTGAATCAGGCGCTGCACAGGCTTCACCACTCTCTGCACGGCCGCGGCGGGCGGAGGTGGAGGGGGCGGCGGCGGTGGTGGAACCAAAAACGTCGTGAGCATCTGCTTGGGCAAGGCTTCCGTATAGATGAGCGGAATCAAAATCAAGATGCCCAGCAGTCCAGCCTGAATCATGGCTGAAAGCACTACAGTCCAGGGCTTATTGGTCTTCTTCGGGTTAGCACTGGAAACAACTAGATCGTCAAACATAGGACCTACCTCCTTGCAGCTGCCACAACGCGCTTGTCGGCTGCGGATCCGGCGCGCACGGCAGTTCCCTGACCCCGATACTTATTCCACAACACTACAATGGGAGCTGCAATACCGAAACTGGAGTATGTTCCTACCACAACTCCCACTACCATAGCAAAAGAGAACGCGCGAAGAACTTCCCCACCCATCAGGAAGAGTACCAGAACGGTTAGGAATGTCAGCCCGCTGGTTAGAATGGTACGGGAGAGGGTTTGGTTAATGGCCTTGTTCACTACGTCTGGAAATGGTTCACGACGCATGAGACGAAGGTCCTCTCGAACGCGATCGAAAATGACGATGGTGTCGTTCATCGAATAGCCGACGAGCGTGAGCAGAGCCGCGATTACCGTTAGAGAAATTTCGAAATGAAACAGTGAGAAAAATCCGAGCGTAATGAGCACATCGTGGAACACGGCGATGACCGCCGCAACTCCGTACACCCACTCAAACCTGAAAGCAATATATACCAGCATGCCGGCCAAAGCATAGAGCGTGGCAAGAATTGCCTGGCGGCGCAACTGGGCGCCGACGGTTGGACCGACAATTTCCACGTTGCGAATTGTGAAGTCGCCGAGCGTGAAACCGTCTTTGAGCGAAGCGACGACGGCGGGAGTGACGCCGTCAACAGCTTTCAATTCGTCGAAGTTGGTGACGATGCCGCTATGATCGCGGTCGCGGGCGTCCAACAAGCGCTGCGCCAACTGATTGTAGCGATCTCCGGCATTGGTGCCTAACGACAGCGGATCTTTCTGAGTGAGGTAGGCGGCGATGGCATCTTTGGTCGCGGAGTTGAAATCAATTTTGCCCGCGGTGTCCGATGTGCCGAAGGTCTTGTGCAGTACATCGAGGATTGCTTGCTTGTCGGTGTCGAGCGATCCTTCGTCCTGGCTCTTGCGCGCGAGGCCAATAACGACGTCATTCTGCGTAGCAGAATTAAAGACGGTGTCGCTGATCGTCTGAATGGAACTATCGGCGAGGCCTGCGGACGTGAGCCCCTTGCGGATTTGATCGATAGGCGCGGGGCCGGCGAAGCGCACATACACCAAAGTGCCACCGCGGAAATCAATTCCGTAACGCAAGCCGCCATTCTTGAGAATCGAAGCCCAACCAACGGCCAGGAGAATCAGGGACAAGGCCACGAAGTATTTTGCCTTCCCCATCCAGTCAACGTTAACGCCCTTGAAAAATTCCATCCCGATACCTATCCGCCTTTATTTGACACCGCGGTGCCTGGGATTGTTCCCATCGGCGCGGTTTCGATGACGCAGCTAACTGAGTGCTGCTAAGTCTCACTCTGACAATGATCAAGACGCCTTGCAATACGTCGCCGCGTCACGCTGTTACGCGCGGGGCGTTTGCAGCAAACAAGCTGCACAGCTAACATTGGTTGTGCCACTAATCCGCTTACTAAATACTGAGTTCGGCCTGGCGATCCATGCGCGAAAGGTGCCAATCGAAAATCGCGCGTGACACGTAAATGGATGTGAATACGTTGGCCAGTAAGCCGATGACCAAGGTTACGGCGAAACCGCGCACGGGGCCGGTGCCGAAAAGAAACAAGAAAATCGCCGACACGATCGTGGTCACGTGTGTGTCAATGATGGTGAGGAACGCGCGCTCGAAGCCCAAATCCACGGCGGAAGCCGGAGCCTTGCCGTTACGCAATTCCTCGCGAATGCGTTCGAAGACCAGAACGTTGGAATCCACGCCCATGCCGATGGTTAAGATCACACCGGCGATGCCCGGCAGCGTAAGGACGGCGCCGGCATAGGCCATGAACGCGACCAGGATGATCAAGTTAAGAAAAAGGGCCACAACTGCATTGACACCGCTGAGGCGATAATAGATCACGAGAAAAATCATCACCACGACGATGCTGGCAATCGAGGCACGCACGCCTTCGCGGATGGAATCGGCGCCCAAGGAGGGGCCGACGGTGCGTTCTTCGAGATACTTGATGGAAGCAGGCAGAGCGCCGGCACGCAAAACCAGCGCGAGATCTTGCGCGGATTCCTGGCTGAAATTTCCAGTGATCTCACCGCTGTCGTCAATGCGACCCTGGATCGTCGGAGCTGAATACACTTGATGGTCGAGCACGATGGCCATCCCATGGCCGATATTAGCCTCGGTGAATGGACCAAAGCGCGCAGCAGCGGCTGTGGAAAGTTGGAAGCGAACTTCGTATTGACCGGGATTATTCGTGCTGGGTGAGGGGCTGGCGCCGCGCAAGTCCTGACCGGTAACGATCGGCGCGCGGTCCAGAACGTAATACACCTGCTGGCCGGGCTGACCGGTTTGCGTGTAAGCCTTACCCGGTACGATGATCGTTCCTTGCGGGAGCACTCCGCCTTTGGCGGCTAGCGCGGCAGCTTCCGAAGGATATGTTTGATCGTCGGCGACACGGTTCAGCGTTAGCTGGCCGCCCGCTTGAATCACGGCCTTGGCGCGCGTGGGATCGCCTTCGCCGGGGAGCTGTACGAGGATCTCATTGTCGCCGCGGCCAGTGAAAGCGATGGTCGGCTCGGTGAGGCCCAGCGCGTTGATGCGGCGCGTGATGGTTTCGAGAGCTTGATCCATGGTGTCGCGGCGAAGGTCGGCGACGACGGATGGCTTGATGGTCAGCAAATAGCCATTGTTCACGCCTGCGGCCGGGGACGTAGTCCAGTCGGGAAATTGATTGTTTATGAGATCGTGGAACGCAGGAGAAGTGGACGGATCAACATTGTCGACTTCGATGTGCGTGTCGTCCACGCGGCGGATGTCGCCAACGATTATATTTTTTTCGTGGACTTGCTTGGTGAGCTGATCAACGGCCTGGTCGCAGCGCTGGCCGATGGCTTCGTCCACTTGCACCTGCAAAACCAGGTGGCTGCCGCCTTTTAGGTCCAGGCCGAGCTTGATGCGATCCGCGAGATTTTGCTTCACCTGAGCGAACGACGTGGGGAATTGCGGCATGCCAATCAGGCCGAACAGGCAAATGAAAATGACGATCAGGATAAGAATGAACTTCCATCTGAGCTGGGGATTCATGCGGGCTGCCTAACTCTCCTTCGGTGGTTCGGACTGCAGCCCGGCGATGGCGCTGCGAGATACTTTTATTTTCACTTGCTCGGCAATGCGTAATTGAACAGCATCGTCTTCGAGGCCGACAACAGTGCCGTAAATGCCGCCGTTGGTGATGACTTTGTCCCCATTTTTCAGGGCCTTTAGCATTTCCGTAACTTTCTTCTGGCGGCGCTGGGCAGGCAGAATCATCAAGAAATAAAAAATTACCATGATGAGAATCAGCGGCAGAAATAGCGCGACGCCGCCGGGCTGTTGCGCCTGCAGGGCGAACACTAGGTTCGAGAAAATCAAACAAGCAGTTGTCACGATGAGTGCGCCTTTTTTCTCGTACGCCGATAAACCCTCCCGCGCCGGTAAAACCGGCTGCGGAGGGCAAGTCCCACCAGGACGGGCAAGCTTGCCAGGGACGGCAGGCCGAAGCTCGTTCGCCGAAGATGATGATCCGCCCGCGACCGCGCCCAACACCTGCTTGGGTTTGTCTTATTTCAGACGAGCCTGAAGGTCAGAGCGGAACTTTTCGAGCTTCCCAAAACGGATAGCCTCGCGAATTTCGCGCATTATGTCAAGGTAAAAGTAAATGTTGTGGTGGGTGTTCAGGATGGTCGCGAGGAATTCTCCAGAAGCGTACAGGTGACGAAGATAGGCGCGCGAGTAGCGGCGGCACACGGCACAGCCGCAGGATTCGTCAATGGGGCGCGAGTCGTTCGCGTACTGTGCGTTTTTGATGAGCAGCCGCCCCTGCGAAGTGTAAAGGCAGCCGTGGCGCGCGCTGCGCGTGGGCAGAACGCAGTCCATCATGTCAATGCCGAGAGCTACGTAATCGGGAATTTGCTCGGGCTTGCCGACGCCCATCAAATAACGAGGACGATCGGCAGGAAGGCGCGGGGCGACGGCTTGCGTCATCTCGCAAGTGATGGCGTGCGGCTCGCCGACGGCGAGGCCACCGATGGCGTAGCCGGGAAAATTGACCGCAACGAGCGCGTCTGCGCTTTCGCGACGTAGCGCGGCGTGTGTGCCGCCTTGCACAATGCCGAAAAGCATTTGCCGCGCGGCGTCGCCGTGTTGCGCGAAATAATCACGCGAGCGGCGCGCCCAATCGAGCGTGCGCGCGGCCGCTTCGCCTGCACGGCTTTCAGGCGCCGGCGCTTCGATACATTCATCGAGAACCATGATGATGTCGGCCCCAAGCGCGATTTCAATTTCGAGCGCTTTTTCAGGGGAAAGGAAATGTTCGGAACCGTCCAGGTGCGAGCGGAAGGTGACGCCTTCATTTGTGACTTTGCGCAGTTCGCTGAGACTGAAAACCTGGAAGCCGCCGGAATCGGTGAGGATCGCGCGCGGCCAAGACATGAATTTATGCAAGCCTTGCATCTGGCGGATGAGTTCGTGGCCGGGACGAAGAAATAAATGGTAGGTGTTGGAAAGCAGGATTTGCACACCGAGGTCTTCGAGATCTTGCTGCGTCTGGCCTTTGACGGTAGCGGCGGTGCCCACCGGCATGAATGCGGGCGTGTCGATTACACCGTGCGGCGTCGTCAGGCGCCCGAGGCGCGCGCCAGTGGGATCGGTGGCCAGGACTTCAAACTTAAATCCTTCTTGGTGCGACTCCATCCGAGCGAGTGTATCAGGAGAAAGCAGCGGTGATCCCGACCTTGATCGCGATGAAGAAAAGCCAAGGAATTACGACCAGGACGAATGCTTTCCCAATTGAGAGTTTCTTAGGATTGGTCGCGCTGTAGCCGATTGCTAGAAGGATTAGCGTCCAGATCGCGAAAATATCGATCGAGCCGAGGAGCGCGGTCAGCCATTTGGCGGCATCGTCGGAGAGAAACGCGCCGGGATTCGACGCGACAATGTTTTGTAAATCCACGGTAGAAGGATCCTTGAGAAATAAGATCAAGATGCTCAAGATGCCATGAATCAACCAAGGTACCCACGCATACGAAACGATGGCGAGCGAGGTTTTGAAGTCAACTTTCGTGGCGCCGCTCAGGTTGAAGACGAGCATGAGAACTGAGGCAACGACAACGGCAGCTATCGGGGGAATGATTACGCCTTCTATGTAGCCGAACGTGGGCGCGAACTTTTCCTGGGCGTTCATTGTGCGTTCGCGGTCTTCAGCGGACATTTTTTGCATGCGGGAATTAGTGGCGTTCTGCTTTTCAAAAAAGCTGGGCCATCCGCCGCGTTGCGTAAACACCGCTACGACCGCCATGAAGAAGATGCAACCGAGAATGACCGGGACGACCCAAGTGGGCCTGCGCACGATGGATTCGAACGTAGGCTTGGGAGCGAAGAGCACGCCGAAGATGCGGCTGAATGAATTGTCGGTGGTCGCGGGTGCAGGTGTGGGAGTCGCGGCGCTGGCCATGTGAATCCTCCAGTTTAAGAGTGCCTTCGGTGCGGTCTCTTGTCAGTACGGATGGCTTTCGCCAAAGTTTCAGAAGTGGGATTCTACCGCGATTTCTTTTGCGGCCAAGCGCCCATCTAAATTTTGCAGTCATCCACGGACGCGCGTGTTTTTTTTGACTGCGGAGCCTGCCGGCCGCGGCCGACTTGCTTCCGCTTTTTTGAGCGAGGCCTGCCTCGCGTGGAATGGCAGCGGTCTAGTTAGTTCCGGGCAGTTCAAGGCGGCGGCAAGCCGCCGCACTCCACGATGGCTGGCGGTTTAGTGGCCCAGTGCTGGTCCCACCGCTTTCATTCGGGGATTTGGGGGACGGCGGCTAGCAGGGCTTGGGTGTAGGGATGTTGAGGGGTTTGCAGGACTTGATCAGCGGGGCCTAGTTCGACGATTTGGCCCGCCTGCATCACAGCGACGCGCGAGGCCAATTGCGCGACAACCGGCAGACTATGCGAAATCAGAATCAGCGTGAGCGAAAATTCGCGCTGGAGCCGCGCCAGCAGCTCGAGGATCTGCGCGCCAACAGAAACATCGAGCGCGGAAACGGGCTCATCCGCAATCACCAGATCCGGCCGCAAAATCAGCGCGCGGGCGATTCCGATGCGCTGTCGCTGGCCTCCGGAAAATTCGTGCGGATAGCGCGTGACCGCATCCGGCCCGAGGCCGACGGCTGCGAGAATTTCTGCGGTGCGGGCGCGGCGCTGGTCGCGGGAAAGCTGTGAATTGTGGATGGCGAGCGGCTCGCCGACGATCGCGCCGATGCGCATGCGCGGATTCAGCGAGGCGATGGGATCCTGAAACACCATCTGCATGCCGCGGCGCAGCGCACGCAATTCCGCGCCGCGCGCGCCGAGCCAATTCCTGCCGCCAAAAATGATTTCCCCGGAATCGGGTTCGACGAGGCGCATCAACATACGCGCGAGAGTCGTTTTCCCACAGCCGGATTCGCCGACGATGCCGAGCGTCTCTCCGCGGTCGAGCGAAAAACTCACCCCGTCCACGGCCAGCGCGTGCCGCCGGGATCGCGTGAACGCGCCAGTTGCGAGCGAGTACGATTTCCGCAAGGCGCGCGCTTCGAGTAGAACTTCCTCAGGCATCCCTAGATTTTCTCGGCAGCGATGCAGATTCCGGTGTTAATCATGTAGAGATCGGGCGCGGCACCGGGTTGCGTGACATCCGCGGGCTGAAAACGCGCATGAAAATTGGAGCCGTCATCTTCGATGGAAGAAACCATCAAGCGGCGCGCTTCGATGTACTCAGGGTCGGTTGGCTCCCAGCCGGCAACGTGCATCCAGTGGTCGAAGGTACGGGGATGTTCGCGAATTTCCGTCGCGGTGATGCGCAGGCCTGCATCGTTCATCAGCGCGCCGAATGCGGGTTGGGTGAGCGAACGCGAATGGGAATGGTCGCGAATATATTCGATTCGGTGATTCAGCTCACGGACTTTGGGATCTTCAGGGGCAAGGATATCAATTAAGCCGACACGCCCTCCGCGCTTTACGACACGCGCCATTTCACGGACGACACGCTCGGGATCGGAAATGTGGTGCAGGCTGTAGCTGGTGACGGCCAAGTCGAGCGAGGCGTCGGCAAAAGGCAACACTTGCGCGTCGCCGATCGCGAAACTGAATTTATTGAGCAACGCTTCTTCCGCGGCTTTGTGGCGGGCGCGCGCCAAAATCGCGGGAGTGAAATCGAGCGCGCAAATCCAGCGCACGTGTTTTGCGAAGCGTAGGGCCAGCGTGCCGGGACCGCAGGCGAGGTCCGCCGCAAGATCGTCCGGGCCGGCCGAAACCAGCCGCGCGAGCGATTCGGCTTCCGCGACGCGGCTCACGACTGCGTAGTCGCCAAAAACCTCGGCGGTTTTGGTGAAGCGGTCGCGGACGAGCGCTTTCAGTTCCCGGTCGCTTGCTCTTTCATGATTTGTGGGACTATCGGCCGAGTTCATGGGACGAGAATACACCTCGCGTGATGACTTTTGTTTACCGCGCGCAATTCCGGAATCGCTGCATCGCACTGCGCCACGCGATGAGGGCAGCGCGGCGCGAACGCGCAGCCAACAGGAAGAGCATCGAGCGCCGGAACCGTACCGGGAATCGGGACTAGTTTTTCACGCGCGAGGCGGGGCGCGGCGCGCAGAAGCCCCTCGGTGTAAGGATGGCGCGGCGCGCGCAAGACTTCCGCGACGGGGCCTTCTTCGACGATGCGTCCCGCATACATGACCACGACGCGATCGGCGACCTGGGCTACAACTCCGAGATCGTGCGTGATGAAAAGCATCGAGAGCTGCAGTTCACGGCGCAATTTCGCGAGAAGTTCGAGGATCTGTTTTTGCACAGTGACGTCGAGAGCGGTGGTAGGCTCGTCGGCGATGAGCACGCCAGGACCGGCGGCGAGCGCCATGGCGATCATCACGCGCTGGCGTAGTCCGCCCGAAAGCTGATGCGGATATTGGCGTGCGCGGCGGGCGGGATCAGGGAGCGCGGCGCGTTCGATGGCGGCGAGCGCGCGGCTGCGAATTTCGTTCGCGCTGGTGGCCGGCTGGTGGACGCGGATCGCTTCCTCGATTTGCGCGCCGATGCGCAGGACGGGATTGAGTGCAGTCATCGGCTCTTGGAAAATCATGGCGATTTCGCGGCCGCGAACTTCACGCATTTTTTCTGAAGACAGCGCGAGGAGATTTTCGCCCGGCTGTTCAGAGTCGGCCGTGCCGTTGTGGGGACCGTTCTTGCCGTTACCGTTCGCGCTGCGCGGGTGCAGCCACGCTTCGCCATCGTGGCGAGCGCCGTGCGGTTCGAGCCCCATCAACGCGAGCGAGAGCATGGTCTTGCCCGAACCCGATTCGCCGACGATGCCGAGAGTTTCGCCGCGCGCGAGGGTGAACGAGACGTCGTTCACCGGACGAATCCAGCCGGAATGCGTGGGGAGTTCGATGGTGAGTCCGCGAACATCGAGGCTTGTTGCCATGGAAACATCATAGCCGCAGGCGGATGGCGCGGCGAAAAATTACGCTACCATTTTACATGCCTACACCGCCCTGCCCTCGCTGCCATGGCGTTACTTTGTTGGCGATTAACACGCCGTACTGTCCCAACTGCGGCTGGAACCGCGACGTGGCTATGATGAAGGTCCGATCGAGCCTGGTTACTTTGCCGATCGGCGTCATGATGATGGGCGCGTTCATTTTCTTCATGATCCACTTTTGGCGGTTCCGAAACCCGTATCAGATCGCGATCTTTTGCGCCGTTCCCACCGTCGGAATTTTGGTGAACTACATCGTGATGAAGCGAGCAGTAAGCAGGCTGAAGACGCTTCCCGCCCCGACAATACGGACTGGTGCCGCGGCGGCCGTTCCCGCGACAGGCGCAGACGTCTTCGCGAGCGGGGGCACGAGCACCAGCGGCGGGTCGAGCGCTGCGATCGAGCCGAGCGCACAAGACAAGGCGCTGCTGCGAACTTCGCGGCCGCGCGAAATACAAATGGCGAAGCGCGGGAAACTCAGCCTGGCGGTGACGGTGTTGGTGGTGGTGACATTCGGGACGGTTCTGGGCGCGCACCTTTACGGGGAATGGGCGCGCACTCTTTCATTCGCGACCTTTCAAACGAAGGACTGGGCGATGGCCGCGGGTTTTATTCTTTTGCTGCTGCTGCCGGTGGGCATGTGGCGTTCGCAAGTGCGAGAGTGCGATCTGCTGGAGAATGGCGAGGTCGCGATGGGGAAAATTGTCCGGCGGTGGAACGACGACAAGAACAACGCGTCGGTGGAATACGAATTCAGCGACTACCAGGGACAGACCCGCAAGGGGCTTGGTTTCGATTACACGGAAAAACTTTATGAGGGTATGAGCGTGGCGGTTTTCTACGATCGCGACAATCCCCAACGGCAAATTGCGTATTGCTCCACGATGCATGAAATCGTGACTTGAGCCTTGTGGATGATCCTTCCGTCGCCCCGAAATTCAACGATTCGCTGCCGGTATGCAGAAGCGCAGTGCTGTGTGTGTGTCTGAGAAGCGGCAGACTTTGTTGTCGGTTAGCCCTGCGGACTTGCCTGCTTCGATCACATCAATTTCGCGCAAGTGCGTTTGGCCTTTGGGGTAGACAACCCAGATCGCGCCGGTTTTAGCGATGGAGCGCGAAAGGGATTTCAGGTTTGCCAGATCTTTCAGCACTTCGGCTGAAAAGAAAACCAGGTCGGCTTCGTTGATGCGCTTTCCGCGCGAATAATCGGGTACCCGGGCGGCGAGTTCCGTGAGAAAGTCCGCGCTTTCCACTCCGAGTATCGCAATCTTCTGTCCGGACTTCACTCCCAATTTGTCGATCAGCAGGCGGTGTGAGTAGTCGCGTTCAGGCTGTCGGGGTTTCAATGTCTTATCCCTTAGCGCAGTTCGCACTCGGCGCCGCAGGCGAGGTTATCTGCTCATTGGCCGCAAGACCGGTGGCGGTCTGAAGAAGCGCCGCTACAAAATCGATCGGAGCCTCAAGACACCGCGCCGCGAATGGCGCGCATTATACTGCGGTTTACGATCCGCAGCGGTTGGCACATAATGCGTTTCCGATTGTGGGAATCCGAACAAGGAGGCGAAAACTCGATGCTTCCAGGCCTGAAAGCCGCACTCAACTATCATCCGATGTTCGTGCACTTCCCGATCGTGTTGTGGCTTAGCGCCCTGCTCTTTGAGTTGCTGGCGATTTGGCGCTCGAGCGACGAATTGCAGCGGACCGCATCGCGGCTGCTCTATCTGGGCACATTGGCTGCCATCGTTACGGCGATGACGGGACTCGCGGCGGAGAATTCGGTTCCTCCCGGCGAGGCGCAGCGCGCGGTGGGAATTCACGAGACGTTGATGCTGACTGCCACCAGCGGGGCAATTGGGCTGTGCATGTTTGCGTTTTTCATGCGCAAGAATTTCACGGCGAAATTGCGGCAGGTGATGCTGCTGGGACTGCTGCTGCTCGGCCTGTTGCTGACCATCGGCGCCGATCGCGGCGCGCAGCTCGTATACGGCTATGGTTCGGCCGTGAATTGGGCGACCGCGCAACAACAAAAACAGGAGTGATACCAATGAAGAAGCCACGGGAAGCGAAGAGGATGAGCGAGGAGGCTGTGAAGGAGCGGACGGGAAAAACCTGGCCTGAATGGTTCAAGATTTTGGACAAGGCCGGCGCGAAGAAGTGGCGGCACCACGACATCTCGGCCTATTTGGCCAAAACGCACAAGGTGGGGCCGTGGTGCTGCCAGATGATCGCAGTCCCGTACGAGCACGAGCGAGGTATTCGCGAGAAATTTCAGAAGTGCGATGGCGAATTTGCTGCGTCCGGAAGCCGCACTTTGAATGTGCCGATGACCCAGCTGTACGAATCGTGGACGGATGAAAAGCTGCGGCGG